>JAFDDH010000081.1 GCA_019310975.1 Deltaproteobacteria bacterium
CACAATGGTCACCGGACCAGCTCTTCGTGTTGTCCGTCACGACCTCTTCCGTCACTTGACCGACTGCGCACTCCCAGCTGTTGCGGTAACCGCCCTCCCATCCGACGAGCAGATCGGGCGCATCGAAGCGATAGGGACCGTCGAAGAATTTCTGCGAGATCGAGACGCGACGCACACAATTCTGACCCGTGCCGGGATCGATCATTTGCCCGAGCTTGTCGGCGATCTCCTCGCAGAGCTCACGATACTCGGCACCCTCCTCGACGATGCCCGAGCGCTCGCGCCCCTTGCGGTTGATGAAGAGGCCGGTCAGCCCGAGCGCAAACGCCTTGGTGCGGGTCCAATCGACGCCGTCGAACCACTCGCCGCTCTCTTGCGCGTCGTCGTCCTTCAAGAAGAGATAGCCGTTATCCCGCAGCCAGCTATTGATGTTCACACCACGACGAAAATTGGTAAAGCCATGATCACTGATCACCATCAATACGGTGTTGGGATCATCGAAGAGATGCGCGATCTTGCCCACCAGCTGATCCGCCTTCTCGTAGACCTGGGCGATCGCATCCTTCCACTGCTCAGTATCCTTGCCCGCATTGGCCGGGTGAGTCGGATCCAGGTATCGGTAGAACATGTGCTGGATGCGATCCGTCGTATCGAAGACGGTCGTCACGAGGCCCTTCTTGGACTGGGCGACCGCATCCAGGAACATCCTTTCCCTCTCCTCGTAGATGGACATCGCCTGGTCGAAGAAGACCTTCTCGTCGATGACGCGGTTGTTGAGCGACCACGTATCCTCGGCGAGACCGAGCGTTGCGAACTTGCCCTGCTTCTTCGCGAGATAGATCGCATACACCTCGGGGTGAGAGATCGGCATCGCGGGATTCTCGGGATCGATGTGAATCGGCGTCATATAGAGATTGACGTGGGGAGCCGTCGAGATGAGATAGAACTTCGCGATGCCACTCACCTTGACGCCGGGCCCCGCCTTGAACGTCAGCTCGACCCAATCCGAGTATTCGTTCAAGGCAAGTGTGCGCTTCTCACCTGCGTCGAATTCGATCTCGGCGGACTGCCCGTCATCGGCAATCGTCAATGTGAAGGGAATGGTCATGCGGCCACCGGTCTTGAGCATGGTGTTGTCCGGCCCGACGACCCGCGATCGGATCACATTCCCCTTGCGGCGGAGCACTGTCTGCTCGCCCCCGATGAACTTAGCGTCGCCGCCCTCTTCGGTCTCGGTGCTGAAGAATGAGAATGTCCCCTGGCTTCCACGGAGATCAGGCACGCACATTCCGCTCAGCAGGAGCCCGCTCTTGAAGGGTACGGGCGGGAAGGTGATCGGCACGCGCTGAATGATGGAGAAGATGTTCTTCTCGCCGAGAAGCTTCCAGAAGTGCTGGCTCTTCTGCAGTAGCTTCATCCTCGGCTTGCCGATCGGGATCATGTAGCGCCCGATGTTGACGACACGCTTGGCCTCGCCGATGTCCGTCGAGCTGAGCAGCGGGCCGTAGGTGCAAGGGTCGCGGGTCAGGAAGTCGTAGATGCAATGATGACTGGCGTCCGTGCCGGTCGAGAACGTCGACCACGCGACGGGCGACATCGAGGGCTGGCTGGTGTCGAGCGGGCGAAAGACGCCGCGCTCCGCGAGCTTCTGGAAGTTGGGCATGCGCCCTTCGCGCATGAATTTGGTGGTGAGTCCGGGATCCATCCCGTCGAGGCCCAGAATCACGACCTTCTTGGCCAGTGCCTTCTTGTAGGGGTCACCGACCGTGACCAGGCGGTAGACCAGCCGGATCGGCCAGGTGAGAATGATCGCGAAGGCCAGCACGAAGGTGACCAGGAGCACCAGCATCGAGCCACCGAGCGCAAAGCCGGCACCGGGGCCGATATACGCCGCCGCCTCGTTGGCTACGAGGAGCGAGCCGAACAATCCGGCGGTGACGATCGAAGTGGACTTCAAGGCTCTCACTGGCTGACGGCTCTCAACTGACTGACGGCTCTCATGGGCTGTCTGGACTCACCGCGAGGGCGGGGGCGAGGAGATGGAATGGCGGGGGCTCGCCGATTCACGATCTTCGTTCCTCGATCGTCGCTCCACCCGACATGCACCGAAACCGCTAGAATACACGATCTGGCTCCCCCTTTGGCGGCAGATGCCGCGCGTGGAGTAAGTTGGTTTCCGTCCGCGGGGATACTGTTCCGCTGACGCAGGATGAGTAGACAAATGATGATCGTCCGCAGGGAGCTCTTCAAACTGCTGAGTGTGCTGGCGCTTGTCGCGGCGTTGTGCGCCTGCGAGAGGGGCAGCAAGGAGCACCTCAAAGAGGCGCGAGAGGCGCTGGCTGCGACCTCGTTCGAAGAGGCGGTGGCCTCCGCGAAAATCGGACTCGCCGGAAGCCCCGATGAGGTCACCCAATGGGGCCTCGAGCTGGTCGTATTGGAGGCCCATGCGCGGGCCGGAAAGGGCGCGGAGGCCAAGGGTCAGCTCGCCCTGCTGGCGACCGCCTACCCGAATCGGATCACGGCAATCGACTACTCGGGAACTGCTCAATTTCTTCAGGCGGCCGACCAGAAGCCCGCCGCGATCGAGGTGCTCGATCTGGGCGTCAAGCGCTTTCCCGAAGACGCCGTGCTGAAGAAGATGATCGAAGACTCGGTCGCGACCGGAAGCGACCCGGCTGAGCTCGAGATGCTTCGGAGCCTGGGCTACATCGAATAGCGTGAACGGGATCGAGCACTTCGTCACTGCCCGCCGACGCCGCCGAGCTGGTTGGACCGACGGATGGATCGCGTATGCAGGACGACCAACCCGATGCCAAGTCCGACCATCGCCGCGCCGGCGATGCGAATCGGCAGATCACCCCGGCCGATGATGCCGATACCGCCCAGAACCAGCGTCACAAGATGCAACGCGAGTGTGATGCGCACGAGGGGATCGGGGATGCGGGGCTCGATCCACAGCCGGCCCGAGCCCGCGTCCCCTTCGCGCATGGGCTGGATCAGGAAGGGCACGACACGCAGCAATAGCGAGTGCAGCGAGAGTCCCGCCCAGCCGAAGATCGATAGCCAGCCGAAGAGAAGTGGAAGGCGTGGATCGTCGATCGTGAATGCGGCCACGGCGGCGAGTAGCGTGAAGGGTCCGAGACCGAGACCGATGCGCCATATCCAGAGTCCGGCATCCGCGGATCGTCCGGGCCCCGACGAGAGCGCGACGATCGGGTGAGCGAGCCAGACCGCGATCAGAGCCGGCAGTCCAAGTGCCGCCGCCCAGGGCGCTCGATTCCAATCGCCATCGGGAAGCCAGCCGAAGTAGTCGGCGAGCAGCAGTGCACAGGGCAGTACGACGCCGAGCCCCACGCATGTATGCAGCAGCGTCACGACGCGCCCCTCTACGGCCTCGCCGCCGTATACGATAGGAATCACCTGCCACGAAACGGCCATCAGCATGGCGCCCGCCCAGCCGCATAAACCGGCGGTCAGGTGGACCTGCAGCCAGAGTGATCGCTGGCCGGGGAACAGCATGCCGCCGTGGCCATGGGCCAGCCAGATGCCGAGTGAAATCACCCAGAAGAACCCCCAGAGCGCAAGCCGCAGCCCACGCACCGTCGGTCCGCGATTGCGCGAGCGCCGGAGCCGAGTGCCGGCCTGCACGAGCAATGTCACACCCATCACGCCCATCGCCCCCACCGCGAAGAAGACGGCGCTCGCGCTCGAGCGCGCGGTGCCCCAGCAGAACGCCGCAGTGCCCACCAGCAGGGCGTAGTAGAGCCCGTGGATGCTGAAGAGACGCGGGGCCTCGCTCTCGCCCGCAACGGCCAGCAGGGCATGAAAGAGCCCCACCAGGAACATCGTGATCAGCCCGAGAGTCCCGAGGTGGACGACGCTGAGCGTGAGCGAAGACCAATGGGTCGAGAGTGCCGGCGCACCGGCCTCCAGCAATACGCCGCCGGCCACCACCAGCGCGATCGGCGCCGTGAAGAAGAAGGGCGCGAGCAGGTCGCGGGGCAGAGCTCGTTCCGGGCGGAGGCCATGCTCGCTCATGCGGGATCCGTCTCTCCGATTCGGTCAGCGACATCGCAGCAGAGCCTGCACTGCGGTCGGATTCTAACGCCCCTGCGTCGCGTCGCGCGCCGTCTGCAGATCTCTGGGAAGCGTTCTGCTCGAGAGCCAGAAGAGCACGCTCGAGCCAGACCCGAGCACGGCGGCCACCATCATCGACCAACGAATGCTCACGTCCCCAAAACTGGAGGCGAGTGCGTCGTTGAGCAGGCCGATCACCAAGGGTCCCATGCCGAGGCCCAGCATATTGACGGTGAAGAGATTCGCCGCCGAGGCCATCGCCCGCTGGCTGGGAACGACCAGGCCCTGGATGGTCGAGTGCATCGGACCGACGTACATCGCTCCGACGAAGTAGAGCGGACAGAAGAAGACCATCGCCATCAGCTGACTATCCGCCAGGATGAACAGGATGGCCAGCGGGAAGACCAGCGCGCACTCGATCGCGGGCAGGCGCATATACCAGCGCGGGTCATCGCGTCCATATCGGTCGGCCAGCCATCCGCCAAAGAAGACGCCCGCACCGCCCAGAAGACCGATCGGCAGACCCAGCTTGAAGCCCACCTCGGCGAGCTCCATGCCGTGCACACGGATCAGAAAGGTCGGGCCCCAGGCGAGGATTCCATAGCCCCAGAGCGACTGCAGCGAGGTGGCCAGCACGATGAACACCAGCGACCGGTTGCGCAGCAACGATCCGATCGTCTGCCAAAAGGGTGCCGGCTCGTGGTGCTGGACGGACCCCGGATCCGAGAATCCGCGCGGCAGCTCACGGATCGTGGTGCGCACCAGGACGGCGAGCGGGATGCCGGCTAGACCGACGACCCCGAAGACGACGCGCCAGCCGAACTGCGTGGCCAGCCAGCCACCGCCCATGAAGCCGGCGGCCACACCGATATAGACCCCCATCGCATAGATCGAGAGCGCCGTGGCACGCCGCTCGGGACCAAAGTAGTCGGAGAGCAGAGAATGTGCGGGTGGCGTGCCGGCGGCCTCGCCAATGCCGACTCCGATCCGCGCGACTGCGAGATGCAGGCCGGTGCGGGCCAGCCCGGAGACAGCCGTCATACTGCTCCAGACCACGAGGCCCAGCGCGATGATGCTGCGACGCGAGGCGCGATCCGCCAGCCGCGCGATGGGAATCCCGGCAAAGGTGTAGAAGAGAGCGAACGCGAAGCCCGTCAGCGCGCCCATGAAGGTGTCGGAGACACCCAGATCCTCCTGGATGGGTACGAGCAGGATGGCGAGGACCTGGCGGTCGACGAAGTTGAATACGTAGACGAAGAAGAGCAGCGCCAGAACGTAGTACGAATAGCCTGGAGAGATCGGCGCCGGGTCGGCGCCCTGCCCTTCGTGGTCGACATCCCCCTCCATCAGCGCGCCTTCGCAGCCTCGATGCGGGCACGCGTCCCCACGATGCCGGCCTCCGCGAGCCGCTCGATCTCGGCTGCCTCGTAGCCGAGCTCGCCGAGCACCACTTCCGTATGCTGCCCGAGAATTGGCGGCGCGAGTCGCACGCGGCCGGGCGTTCCGTGGAATTTGATCGGCACTCCGGTCACGTCGACACTCCCCAGCTTCTCGTGTTCGGTCGATACGATCATCTCGTTGTGCAGGATCTGTGGGTCGTTGACCACCTGCGAGATGTCGTTGATGGGCGCGGTCAGGATATCCCCGGCAATCAGCCGCTCGACCAGCTCCTCACGGCCGAAATCCATGCAACGCGCTTCGACGGCGGTGTCGAGCGCCTGCTCGTTCGCCTTGCGTGCGTCGATGGTGGCAAATCGTGCGTCGTCCACCCAATTCGTCTCGAGTGCCTCGCAGAGCTTCACGAAGAACTTCTGCGAAGGACAGGTGATGACCACGCGTCCATCCTTGCAGCGATAGATTCCGGAGGGCGCAAAGTAGAGGCTGCGATTGCCCGTACGCGGCGTCAGGAAGTCAGCATTCTGGTAGGCGCCAATCGGGTTGCACATGGCGTGGGTGAGCGCATCCAGGAGTGAGACCTCGATTCGCTGTCCCTCCCGCGTACGCCCGCGCGCGATCAGCGCAGCCAGCGCGCCGGAGCAGACGAGCTCGGAGGTCATGACGTCGATCAGTGGGATGGTGAGGCGCACCTCGGACCCATCCGGCTCACCGTTCTGGGAGAGCAGGCCCGCATAGCCCTGGGCGAGGAAGTCGATGCCCGGCCGTCCCGCGTAGGGACCATCGGCCCCGAAGGCCGTCACGCTGATCCAAATGAGGTCGTGCCTGAAGGCCTTCATCTGCTCGTACTCGAGGCCGAGCTTGCGCAATGCTGCGCCGCGGATGTTGGTGATGAGTATGTCCGCGCTGGCCACCAGGCGGCCCAACACCTCGCGAGCGGAATCCCCCCTGGCCATGTCGATCACGACTGCACGCTTGTTGCGGTTGAGGCTCATGAACGCAGTGCGCTCGCCTCCCCGCTCAGGCCCGAGATGGCGGCTGTCGTCGCCGAAGAAGGACTCCACCTTGATGACGTCGGCACCCATATCGCCGAGTAGCGTGGCGGCGTAGGGCCCTGCCAGCATGGTCGCCATATCGAGGACGCGGATCCCCTCGAGCGGCCCACTGCTCATCGTGGTCGGCTTCGTCATCGATTCACTCACGGGAAGGGTGCCGGCGACTCCGCTAGGGAATGACGCCCAGCTGCTTGAGCTCGCCGATGCGATCCCAATCGATGCCGAGCGTGTCGAATAGAATCAGCTCAGTGTCCTGGCCCAGCTCGGGCCCGAGGGTCTCGACGCTGCCGGGCGTCTTGCTGAGCCCGACTGGCAGACCGCGAATGACCACCTCGCCACCGACCTCGTCGCAGTGCACCTTCGAAAAATAGTCGTTCGCCCAGGCCTGCTCGTCCTCTGCGAGATCGCGGAAGGCCTGAACCGGGCTGGCGGTGATGCCGGCCGCGTCCCAGCGTTGCATCCACTCGGCGACCGTGCGTCCGGCGATGATCTCGTCGAGCAGCACGATCAGGCCGGCTGCGTTCTCGCGGCGATCCTCGGCGGCCGCAAAGCGGCGGTCCTGCACCAGATCGGGGCGCTCGAGACTCTCGCAGAGCCTGCGCCAACGATCGTCGTCGTTCTCGACGCAGAGAAAGAGCCAGCGATCGCTGGCCTGGTAGCGGTTCCAGAGGGGATTGCGAGCCTGCTTGCGCGATTGTTGGTTCGCTGAGGCGTCGTTCTGCGAAGCCAGGTAGGCCTGCAGGGTGGGTGCGGCCAGGAAGAGCTGCGCACCGTAGAGCGACGCATCAAGGTACTGGCCCCGGCCCGTGCGGCGACGGCTGACCAGCGCCAACAGGATTCCCAAAGCACCCATCAGCCCGCCATAGGCGTCCCCGGCCCCGAGCCCCAGGTAGATCGGCGGCTCACCCGGCTCGCCCAGTCGCGCCATGATGCCCGTGAGCGCCTGCACGGTCATGTCGAAGGCGCCCTTGCTGACCGAGCCCGTGTGGCCGTATCCGCTGTTGGTGGCATAGATCAACTTGGGGTTGATCTCGGAGAGCTTCTCGTAGGAGAGTCCCAATCCCTCGAGGCTCTCGAGCCCCTGATTCCAGAGGAAGACATCCGACTTCTCGACCAGCCTGTAGATGAGGTCGCGGCCCTCGTCCTTCTTGAGGTCGATGGCGATGCTCTTCTTGTTGCGATTGACGGCCAGGAAGTACTGGTTCCAGTCCGCCACCGGGACAGCGGCAATACTGCGCACGCCGCGTGCCTGATCGCCCGTCACCGGACGCTCGACGTGGATCACCTCGGCACCGAAGTCCGCCAGGAACTGGGCGCAGACAGGCCCCTGGAACCAGACCGTGGCGTCGAGGACGCGGATGCCTTCAAGCGGCTTCGCCACCCGCACCTCCCTCTTTCTGTTCGCGTTCGAGGATCCGGGCGTCCGACCAGCCGAGCAGCTCGTCGAGCACCTCGGCGGTGTGCTGCCCGCGGCAGGGCGCCATGGCGCGCAGGCGCGCAGGCGTGTCGCTCATATGGATCGGGAAGCCCAGACTCTGGAAGCTGCCATAGCTCGGGTGATCGAGATCGAGCACGTAGCGGTTGACCTTCGCCTGCGGATCGCGCGCCGGATAGTCGTACTTCTCGATGATGTCGGCAGAGAGCTTCTTGGCGTCGAACTCTGCTCGCCAGTGCGAGGCGGGATGCTTGGCGAAGAGCTCCTCGAGGACCTGCATCATCTCGAGGCGGCTCTCGCCGCAGCGCTTCTCGTGGGAATCGAAGCGCTCGTCGTCCACCTCGAGGCCCACGATCGCTGAGAAGGCGGGCCACCAGCGGTCCGTATCCGGCATGGTGAGCGTCACCCAACGCCCGTCGGCGCTCGGGTACGAGATACCACTCATGGGATTGGCGGCACCAAAGCGCGGGCGAGGCTCACCCAGTCTGTCATCGCGCATGGCCATGAAGGCATCGAGTGTGAGCGTCGCCGCGTACATATTGCCACCGAGCAGAGAGGCATCCACGATCTGTCCCTCTCCCGTTTCGTCGCGGTGGTAGAGCGCGGTCACGATGCCAAGGGCCAACATGACCATCGTGTACATCTGCCCGGAAGCTGCGAAGACCGGCGGCTGATCGGGCTCGGGCAGCGAGGGCATGACTCCGGTCCGCGCGGCCGCAAGCTCATCGAGGGCCGGCAGATCGCGATCCGGACCCTCCGGGCCGAAGCCAGAGCCGCGGGCGTAGATGAGGTTGGGCTTCTCAGCGATGAGATCCTCGTAGCCCCATCCCCGCTCCTCGATGGCCGCGAAGGGCCAGTCGGTCAGGAAGACGTCGGCCCGGCCCACGAGCTGCTTCAGAATCGTCTGGTCGTCCGGGTGCGAGAGATCGAGTGCGATGCTCTGCTTGTTGCGATGGATCAGCTCCGCCTCGGCGTCGAAGGCCGCCTCGGGCGGATGGTGACCGTCGCGATCGGGGTCGCGCGGCGTGGCGGAGAGGTCCTCCACCCGGATCACACGAGCGCCGAAGTCACCCAGCATGGAGGCGGCCAGGGAGGCCCAGAACTCGGTGGTCAGATCGACGACGACGATGTCTTGGAGCGCCCTGCTCATGCCCGGCCCACCCGATCTCCCTATCTCACCTACCTCGCCTACCTCGCCTACTCGCCTACTCGGACCACTCGGCGACCCGGTCGAGGGTCAGATCCTTGAACTCGGATTTGTCGGGCAGAGGTCGGCCCAGCCATTCGCTATAGAAGGTGTCGAGGTCGGGCAGGAAGTCGAAGTCGGGCGGGCAGCCCCGCGGCACGGCCTCCACCTCGAGCTGCGCACCACAGCCGCCACAGATGTACTCGCGAAGCTGGATCCAGGCCGGGTCCGGCATTTCGCGGCCCCGATAGACCTCGGACATCGACTTCTCGTCGTCGCGCACGTGGATCAGCGCCGAGAGCTTCCAGTTCACGCGATAGTCGCCGAACGCGTGGCCACAACGACACTGGACGATGCGCTCGCCGGCCTTGGCGACGATGAAGAGCATCGGAGTCAGCGGGAGCAGGATCTCTTCGTCGAAGTCCACGCGCTCCTGCATGATCGCGACGTATTTGTCGAAGCGATCCGTGTCCTTCGCGCTCTTCAACATATCCTGCGTGGCGGGCCACGGCAGGACGCCGTCGATCAGCTTCTCGATATCAGCCTTGTGAAAATCGGCCATGATCAATCATCCTCTGGCTCGGGAATGCGTGTCGAAACGAGCGTCGTAGGTTGTAGGAGGGGAAAGCATAGTAGAGGGAGTGGAGAGGCTGCCTACTGTGCACCGAAGGTGAAGTCCTCGGGAAGATTCCAGAACTTGCGCAGCTCCTCGGCATACTTCGGCGAGAGCTCCATCGAACTGACCCACATCTGCACAACGGCCGGATCCATGCCCGCTTGCGCCTGGACCTCTTTGCGCTCCTTCTCCCACCAGTCCTTGAAGGGAATGGCTCGCTTGATCCGCTGCTTGCGGACCTTCTCGCGCTTCTTCTCGGTCTTGCCTTCGTCGACCACGTAGCTGCCGCCCTGCTTGCTGGTCACGACAGCGTGGACTTCGGACGCAACCCGTTCGGTCGTCCATCGCTCATTCAGATCGTTCACGACAGAGGCCGGATCACGCATGATCGGATCGCCCATGGCCTGGGCTCCAGCGATCGGGTGCACGATGATGTCGTAGTCGACGAGCGGCTCCGGCGTCACGAAGGGCGCCACGGCGTTGTCCTGGACCTCGCGGGCCTTGATGACCGAGGCCAGTGCCGGCCTCTCCGGACCGCCGCGATCGTGAATCAGCGGCTTCTGGGCATCGATCAACTCCTTGACGTTGGTGTCGTGTCCATACGCAGGCCGATCCGGCACCGCGGGGTAGGCACCGTACATGCCGTGATTGCCGACGATCTTCGAGCGCATGCCGGCGTCGCCGCACTGATACTCGAGACCGGGCGTGTTGTACACCATCCACACGGCCGTATGCCCGAGCCCGCCGCGGAACTGGCCGAAGCCACCCGAGTCAGCGGCCACGTTTCGGCCCAGGAAGAGGATCGGGTAGTAGAGCTCCGAGATCTCCGCGTTGCCGAAGTCCGCTTCCGGAGTGTAGATGCACCAGGCGCTGTTCTCTCCGTCCGCGAAGCCACGCGCCGGAGAACCCTGGCTGGCCTGCTCGAGAGTCAATCCCGTCAGGTACATGCCATTCTGATTGATGCCCGAGAACTCGGCCGTCATGATCGTGCCGGCGCCCGCCGCCATCTCCTCGATGAAGCCACGCATCTGAAAGAGCCGGCCGAACACCTCGTAGAGACTGCTCACCCATGTGACCGCTGGCGCCCAGGCGACGCCCGAGGCCGCCTGGAAGTCGAGTGGATAGGGGTTGGCCCACGAGCCGTCCGGTGGCATCTCGATATTCCAGGCCGAGATCGGACCCGAGTTGAACATGTCGAAGCCGACGATGTGCGAGTAGCCCATCATCAAGCCGGACTTGAGCGCCGTCGGACTGATGTTCTCGCCGAAGGGCACCGTGCCGCTGGCTCCCGCCAGCGAGAGGTCCACGCTGGCATCGGCGTTGATGGTCAGCTCCATGGGCATGTTGAACATGCAGTCCACATCCTGCTTCGCGAGCAGGACCCGCTTTCCCTTCATCGCAAGGTCCTTGAACTGCGACTTGCGGATACGCCCGGGCACGGTCTGGGTCTTGACGCGGCCCACCGCGTAGCGGCGACTGTCCTCGACATACTCCCTGCTGGCTTCCTTGAAGAAGTCGAGGCCGTACTTTTCAATCACCTCTTGGAGCCGCTCGCGGATGGTGATGCAACCAGCCAGCCGGCCCCGCGCATCGCCCATCACGAAATCGGGCGTCCGCGTGCGTGAGGCGATGCGTTTCTCGTACCAGGGGTAGAAGCGGTCATGCTCGCCAACCCGCTCCATCGAGATGGCGATGCCGTCCGAGTAGCAGTCGGGATTGAGGAATCCAATCGAGCCCGGTGTGACGCTGCCCGCATCCGCGACGTGGCTCACGCACGATGCCCACGCGATCAGCTCGCCCTCGTGGAAGAGCGGCATGCACATATCGAAGTCGGGCGAGTGGATGCCACCGTAGTGCGGATCGTTGTTCTCGAAGATGTCACCCTGCTTGAAACCCGGGTACTCCTCGTAACCCGCCGCGATGAAGTTCTTGATCATGTCGGCGAGCAGACCCGCGTGGGCCGAGATACCGCGCGAGATACAGATCGCCTCACCGGTCGGCGTGTGCAGGCCCCAGAGCGCGTCGCCACCCTCCGCTGCGATCGGCGAGGACGAGACCTTGCAGCCGGTCGCCCACGCCGCGTTGCAGAGGTTGGACAGGATGTGCCAGACCGCCTCGTAGGTGCCGGGATCCGAGTCCTTGCGATTCAGCTTCTCGAGGCCGAAGACGTGTCCGGTCTTCCTGAACGCCTCGTCGTACACCTTGGTCTGGTCCATGAGTGAGAGCGCCACCATCAGGAATCCTTCCTCGTGATCCAGTAGATGTCATGCTCGTCGATGCGCACGTGCCACTCAGGCGGCACGAAGAGGGTCGTATTCGAGGCCTCGATCACCGCCAGGCCCTCGATCTCGTTGCCGGGCAAGAGCGACTCCATTTCCCAGATGTCGGCATCCTGCCATTTGCCGCGCAGGAATACTGGACGCTGGCATTTGAACGCCTTCTCGGCCGGCTTCTTGTCGGCGAGCTCGAACGTGCGCAGAACCGGCTTCACCGTGGCGACCTTGGCGACCACGCAGACCTCGGTGATGTGGTAGGCGCCGACGTCGGGCCGGGCCGCCAGGGTGAACATCCTCGCATAGAGATCTTCGAAGGTCTTGATCATCGCGTTCATGTCGCCGATCGAGTCCAGCGTGGCGACAGGGGATTCGACCTCGACGTCGTCCAGCTGCCCGTAGTACTTCATGTACACGACGCGCGAGATCGAGATCTGATCCTCGGCAAAGCCCTCCTCCTGGAGCTCCCCCAGCAGGTCGGCCTCGAGCTCCTGCCATGCACCCGTGACCGGCGCGAGATAGGCGAGCTTCGTCGCGTCGTCGAGATCGGGCGTAATCACGGCACCGACACTCTTGTGACGACGATGCGAATAGTCCATGCAGGCGCCGCCCCAAGCCGAGAATCCGCCGGCATGAGGGACCGTGCAGACCGCCTTCCACGGGTAGTCGCCGGCATAGCCCAGCAGATGGAGCGGACCGCCGCCGCCATAGCCCAAGAGCACGTACTCGCGCAGATCGTGGCCCACCATCAGGCTGTTCACGAGGTGCTCGCGCATCATCACGTTGAGCAGCTCGAGGCAGGTCTCGGCGGCCTCGTAGACGTCCATCCCGAGCGGGTCGGCGACGTTCTGCTTGAAGAGCCTGTAGGAGACGTCCTTGCTGATCTTGACCTTGCCGCCCAGGTAATTGGTCTCGGAGAGGATGCCGAGCAGCAGATTCACATCGTTGATGGTCGGCGTGGTGTTGCCGGCCTCCATGAAGGTCGGCCCCGGCGTGCCGCCCGCGGAGTCCGGCCCCAGCTTGATGCGGTTCGTCTGCGGATCGACGCGGATATACGTGCCCGTTCCGGCGCCGATGGACGAGATGCCCAGCATCGGGACATTCACGTACATATCCTGGAAGCCCGGCTCGCGGTCGATCGGCAACACACCCGCCGTGATGGAGCCGGCATCGAAGGAGGTACCGCCCACGTCGGAGCAGACAATATTCTCCTCGCCCATCACCGAGCCCAGATATTTGGCGCCCATCAAGCCGCCCACCGGTCCCGACATCGCAGCCTCGAAGAGGCGGGGGTAACGGATGTTGGTGATGCCGCCGTAGCCCAGCACCGTCTTCAGGCTGTGCTGATAGCCCGTCTTCACCAACTCCTCCTCGATGCGGTAGAGCTGCTTGCGGGCCGGATCCGACGCATAGGCCTGGATCACGGTGGCGTTGGCACGCGAGATCTCGCGCATCGTGGGGGCCACCTTGTTGGAGACCTCGAGCACCACCTCGCGTCCTACCTCCTGCATCACCTCACGACAGATCTCGGCGGCGCGGTTCTCGT
The DNA here is from genome assembly GCA_019310975.1 of Deltaproteobacteria bacterium. Lineage (GTDB taxonomy): Bacteria > Myxococcota_A > UBA9160 > UBA9160 > UBA4427 > JAFDDH01. The sequence continues at coordinate 13,584 of JAFDDH010000081.1, forward strand.
GCGCGGGATTTACGAAGGACTGCAGGAAGATGATGGCGATCGCCTCGACCTCCTCGTCGACGATCAGCTCCTTGGCGCCCTGCCGAACTTCGCTCTCGTACATCGGGATGACGGGCGTCCCGAACATGTCGACGCGCTCGGTCACGCCACGGGCGAGCTGGCTCGGCACCAGAGGAGTCCGGTGCCTGCGATATTGCATGTGCGTGATTTCGGACCACTGCGCACCGATGAAGGTCTGGGAGCCGCGCCCCTGGGAGACGATGTCCTCGAACCCCCTCGTCACCAGAATGCCGGTCTTGTAGCCGCTCATATTGATGACCGTATTCAGCATCGAGGTGCCGGTATAGATGGCGGTCTCGATGGACTCGCCAAAATTCTTGCCCTCCTCCTGGCTGATGCCCATGTACTCGAGGGCTTCCCAGAACGACTCCATGTAGCCGATGCTCTCGTCCTGGGGGGAGGTCGGGGCCTTGCCGATGACGCTGCGACCCTCCTCGTCGACAATGATGACGTCCGTCATCGTGCCGCCGGCGTCGCACGCAACGAGATAGCGGGACATCGGGAACGTGTACCTCCTTCGAATGGTTGAGGTCGCCGCCGAATCGCGTCTCCGGCCGCAGAGTCTTCTCTATGTCTCGGGAGTCGCGTCGAGGTCGAGATCAGGATTCGCCGGGCCAGTCGGGCCCGACCGCCCATCTGAGCTCAATGATCCCAGGCCCAAGCGATCAGGCAATCCTCGCAGCGTTCGCAGCGCGCACCGACCCCTGCCGGTCCTGTCGGACCCAGCTAGACTAGAACGTGTATCAGTACTGTATAGGATCTGGCCCGGTCGGCGCCACGCCCGCCGCTGTGGCAGCGGGCAGCCAGCCGACCGCCGGGAGCCCGACCCGACCGCCACCGCGCGGCGACCCGGTCGCCGAAATCCCCCCGGAGCAACACCCATGAGCAAGGATCCGCTTCACACCAAACTCTGTGACCAGCTGGGCGTCGAGTATCCGATCGTGGCCTTCACACACTGCAAGGATGTTGCAGTTGCGGTGATCAATTCGGGCGGCTTCGCGGTGCTCGGTGAGGCGATGCACACACCCGAGGACATCGAGGCCGACATCAAGTGGATCCGCGACCGCGTCGATGGCAAGCCCTTCGGGATCGACCTGGTATTGCCGGCCTCGGCGCCCGCGGAGAGCAGCCTGGACGAGATCAAGGCCAAGATCCCGCAGCCACACTGGGACTTCAAGAAGTCCGTGATGAAGAAGTACGACTGTCCGATGCCCAAGCAGTCGGTCGATCTGCACCAATGGGGCGGTCTCTCCCAGGCACTGGGCCGAGCACAGCTCGAGGTGCTGCTCGAGGAGCGCGTACCCGTCATCGCTTCGGGGCTTGGGAGCCCCGCCTTCCTGCTGGACGCGGCCCACGCGCGCGGCTCCAAGGTCTGGGGTCTGGTCGGCCGCACCCGGCAGGCCAGGCGACAGATCGAGGCCGGCGTGGACGCCGTCATCGCCCAGGGCTTCGATGCCGCGGGGCATACCGGGGACATGGGGACGCTCTCCATCGTGGCCGAGGTGGCCTCGATCGCGGGCGACACACCGATCCTCGCAGCGGGCGGCATCACGACCGGACGCCACCTGGCCGCCGCGCTCTGCCTCGGTGCCTCGGGGGTGTGGACGGGCACCCTATGGCTCGCCTGTCGCGAGTCCGATGTCGACATGATCGTCAAGGAACGGCTGATCGAGTCCAGCGCCGCCGACACGGTCTGGTCCGACTCCATCTCGGGCTTCACGATGCGCGTGCTCGCGTGCCCGTGGACCGAGGAGTGGAAGAAGCCGGAGGCGCCGCGGCCGCTGGCCTCGCCCTACCAGATGATCCTGAGCTCCGATTACATCCAGGGCTCCAACGACCACCGCCGGAAGGATCTCATGACCGAGGCAGCCGGCCAGGGCGTGGGATTCGTGACCGAGATGAAGCCGGCCCGGCAGATCGTCTTCGACATGGTCGAGGAGGCACTGACGGCATTCGATGACATCGTGGGCCTACCGGACTAGCAGCCCGTTGAAGAACCCGCGTCGAGCCAGGTGGCGGAATTTTGGTCCAGATCAAGGCGCGGAACCGCAGGCGTAGTCGCTCTACGGCAAGGTTTCGCAACGCAGAGCTGGCGGGGGTTCTTCAACCGGCTGCTAGCATCGAGCGACGGACGAACGCGAGAACCCGCGCGGGACGAAGGTTCCAGCACCGGAGGAGAGTCAGGGGAGGAGAGTCAGGCTGTGAGAATCGTAGTGTGTGTCAAGGAAGTGCTGGATCCGGATGCCGTGAACAACTACGCGGTGGCGGGCCGTCTGGAGATCGGGGACGACGGCAAGACGCTGACCCAGACGGCGATCCCCCGCCTGATGAACGGCTTCGACGAGCAGGCCATCGAGGCCGCGCTGCGGCTGCGCGATGCCGGTGCCGACTTCACATTGGCCGTCGTCTCGGCGGGCGAGAGTCCCGAAAAGCTGCTCAAGCACGCAGCCGCCCTCGGCGCGGACGAGGTCGTCGCCATCCAGGTGGATCCGGGTAGCCTCGATTACCACTTGGTCGCGGCCCTGATCTCGGCCCAGATCGAGGCCAGCGGCGGGGCGGATGTCGTCCTCTGCGGCCGCCAGGCTTCCGATGACGACCAGGGCGTCGTGCCGGCGCTGATCGCCGAGCGCCTCGATATGTCGCTGGTGACCATCGCCAAGGCGGTGGAGCTGGAGGGAACGACACTGCGGATCACGCGCGTGACCCCGGATGGCGACGAACGAGTCGAGACGGCGTGTCCCGCGGTCGTGACGATCACGAATGAGCTGGGCGATCCCCGCTACCCAACGGCCGCCGCCAAGGTGAAGGCGCGGCGCGTGAAGCCCACGACGGTGACCCCGGACGATCTCAAGCTGGACGCCGACGACCTGGCGCCGCGCGTGAGCGTCACGCGCCAGTTCGTGCCCGAGGTCCAGGGAAATTGCGAGATGCTGCAGGGCGACAGCCCGGCGGCCCTGGCCGACGCGCTGATCGAGAAGCTCAGGGCCGACAGCATCATCTAGATCTCCTGGGCCGCACACTCTGGCACTGCCGTGGCACGAGTCGGGCGCGCGAAGCCGCGAGAGAAATAGAGAAAGAAGGAGCGAGAGGTTCATGTCGCAGAACGCCGTCATCGTATGCACCTGGGGCGAGGACCAGGACGGTCTGCCGGTTGGCGCCGAGGAGGTTCTCCACATTGGGCGGGGGCTGGCCGCCGACCTGGGAACCGATCTCGCATGGCTGGTGCTGGGCGCCCTGCCCTCGGCAGCCCCTGAGACGGCGGGCCGCTACGGGGTCGCAAACCTGCTGCAGGTCGAGGACGCCAAGCTCGAGAGCCCACAGCCCGACGCGCTCGTCGCCGCGCTGGCTGCGGTGGCCGGAGAGCGCTCACCGCGCGCCCTGCTCTTCCACCAGACCCAGGCATCGCGCGCCGTCGCGCCGCGGGTCGCGGGTCGGCTGGGCGATGCGGTGGTCATGAACGGCGTATCCGCGGATCTCTCCGGCGAGTGCATCGTGGTCACGGCCTCTGCGTACGGCGGCGATACGCGCGTCGTCTACGAGGTGTCCGGCCGCTGCCCGGTGATCGCATTCATCGCCAATGCGGTGGTGCCCGAGCCGGGCGACGGCGCGGCCGTCGCCGCCGAGGCGCTGTCGGTGGACCTCACGGGAGTCGAGGAGCGCGTCAAGATCGTCGAGCCCGCCCGCTTCGAGGGCCCGCGCCTCGACGATGCGGAGATCATCGTCTCCGGTGGCCGCGGGCTCGGCAGCTCGGACAACTACAAGCTGATCGAGCAGCTGGCGGCGGCACTCGGCGGTCTGCCCGGTGCGTCGCGCCCGCTGGTCGACGACGGCTGGGTGGACTCCTCACAGCAGGTGGGGCTCACGGGCCGCATCACACGCCCGAACCTCTACGTGGCCATCGGCATTTCCGGCGCTAGCCAGCACATGGCCGGCTGCTCGGCGGCCAAGACCCTCGTGGCCATCAACCGCGACGCCGAGGCGGCGATCTTCCAGTACGCGAAGTATGGCATCGTGGGCGACGCGCTCGAGCTACTGCCCGAGCTGATCCGAGCCGCGGGCGCGCGCTGAGCCGCTGAAGCACTCGACCGAGGAGAGAGCATGAGCAAATCCAACTCCATCCCCGCAGCCGAAGGCCTCTTCACGGAGACCGCCGACGGCCCCCGCCTGGTCGGCTCGCGCTGTGCCACCTGCGGGAGCGCCTACTTTCCTCGCGCACAGGCCTGCCACAACCCCGAGTGCGAGCGCACCGACATGCGGGACGCGAACTTCGGCCCGCGCGGGCGGCTCGCGAGCGTGACCATCCAGGGCTATCCACCGCCGGCACCCGTCGTCTGGTCCGATCCCTATACCCCCTACGCGGTCGGGCTGGTCGATCTCGAGGACGAAGCGCTGCGCGTGATCGGTCGCCTGCGCGTCGACGATCCCGAGAACATCGAGGTGGGCGGTGAGGTCGAGCTGGTGCTTGCATCGCTCGGCCACGACGATGAGGGCCGGGACGTCATCTCCTGGCAGTTCCAGCCGGTCTAGCGAGTTCTCTGGAGGAGCCTTGAATGGGTGAAGTCGCCGTACTGGGTCTGGGAATGCATCCATGGGGAAAATTCCCCGACAAGCCGCTGAATGACATCTGCCGCGTGGCGGTGGAGGCCGCGCTGGCCGACGCCGGTGTGCGCTGGCGCGAGGTCGACGCCGTGGCCGCCGCCAGCTCGCGCTTCTCGGGCGGCAAGGGCTGGGGGCTCAACGGCAACGACATCGTCGAGGAGATGGGTTCGACGGGCATCCCGGTCTACAACCTCTCGGCTGGCTGCGCGGCGGGCGCCAACGCGTTCAACGTCGGCTACACGATGGTCGCCAGCGGCATGCACGATGTCGTGCTCGTGGTGGGCGGCGAGAAGATGCCGAAGGGCTTCATCCAGACGTCGGGCCTCGACGACGAGACCGACCCCGAGTACTTGCGCCAGCGCTGCGTCGGCCTGCCCGGCCCCGGCTTCTGGGCGCTGCTCACGCGCCAGCGCATGGCGGAGTACGGCACCAGCGAAGAGGATCTCGCGGCCGTGGCCGTGAAGGCGCACCAGGTCGGCCAGCACAATGAGAACGCGCGCTTCCGCCAGCTCTTCACAATCGAAGACGTGCTCAAATCGAATATGGTGAGCCATCCGCTCCGCCTCTACGAGATCTGCCCGGTCAGTGACGGTGCCGCCGCGGTGCTGCTCTGCTCGGCCGCGTACGCGCGCCAGAAGTCCACGCACCCGGTCTGGGTCGCGTCGAGCGCTGTGGCGACGATGCGTTTCGACGACGGCCTGCCCCGCGGCCTGGCCTGCGTGCCCTCCAAGGGCCGCGCCCATCACAGCGAGGCGCGCATCAGCGTCGGCAAGGCGCTCGAGGGGGCGGGCATCGGCGCCAAGGATCTCGACCTCGTCGAGCTTCAGGACAACACGGTCTACTACGAGCTGGCCTTCCCCGAGGAGTGGGGGATGTGCGAGCCCGGCGAGTCCGAGAGCCTGCTGCACAAGGGCGAGACCCTGCCCACCGGCAGGATGCCGATCAACCCGAGCGGCGGCTTCCTCTGCTTCGGCGAGGCCACCACCGCGCAGGGGCTCTTCCAGCTCTGCGAGGTCGGGTGGCAGCTTCGCGCTGAGGCGGGCCCGCGCCAGGTGCCCGGCGCAAAGATCGGCATGGCGCAGAGCATCGGACTCGGCGGCAACGGAACGGCGGCGGTCCTCAAGCGCTAGCCCGGGCTGCGCGATCGCACGCACGATTTCGGACAGCGGTTCGAGGGCACGGTCGCTGGTATTCATGCCCGAGACGGCACGGATGTAGTCCTTCAGCCGGCTTGCGATGATGAGAATCTCGCGCGGGACAGCGTCGGAGACGGACTCACTGCGCGGTGCGGCCGGCGGCGAAGGCTCCGCGATGATGCGACGCGGCTTGCGGGCCGGCGCGGGTGCCTTCTCGGCCGCCGCTTCGCGGGCGGCCTGCGTGGCGCTGGGCGCCGTGCGCTCCTCGGCCCACGCCTCTCGGTGGCGCGCCACCGGCAGGTGGACCTCCCAGCAGCTCACGCTGCAGAAGTGGAGCGCCGTGCGTTTGCGATTGCAGGTGGAGACGCTGCAGACGTAGTAGTCGGCCCCGAAGCCGAGCGGCT
>JAFDDH010000082.1 GCA_019310975.1 Deltaproteobacteria bacterium
CGAGGTCGACATCGACGCCCGTTGCACCCGCGAAGGCCATCTCACAGATCGTCGCCAGCAGTCCGCCATCGGAGCGGTCGTGGTAGGCGAGCAAGAGACCCTCGGCGCGCAGCGCCTGTACGGCATCGAAGAAGGCCCGCAGGCGCGCGGGGTCATCCACGTCCGGCGGCTCGCTGCCCACGCCGCCATGGACCTGCATCAGCGCCGAGCCGCCGAGGCGGCAGCGTCCAGCGCCGAGGTCGACGAGCACGAGCAGTGTGTCACCGACATCGCTGCGAAGCTGCGGGGTCGAGGCGGCCCGTGCATCGTGGATGGCCGCGAAAGCGCTCACGATCAGACTGACCGGCGCCGTCACACTCCGCTCGCCGTTTTCGTCGTCCCAGACCGTGCGCATCGACATGGAGTCCTTGCCGACCGGCACGGCCAGCCCGAGTGCGGGACCGAGCTCGAGTCCCACCGCGCGGACGGCATCGTAGAGACGCGCGTCCTCGCCCGGGTGTCCAGCCGCGGCCATCCAATTGGCCGAGAGCTTGATGTGGCTGGTGTCGTGGATCGGTGCGGAGGCGATGTTCGTGAGCGCCTCGCCCACCGCCATGCGGGCGGCCGCGGCCGCGTCGAGCAGCGCGATCGGAGTGCGCTCGCCCACGGCCATTGCCTCACCCGCGTAGCCGTCGTAGCCCGCGGTGGTGACGCCCGCATCAGCGACCGGGACCTGCCACGGGCCCACCATCTGGTCACGCGCGATCAAGCCGCTGACCGTTCGATCTCCGATACTGATCAGGAAGGTCTTGTCGCCCACCGTCGGCAGCTGCAGGACGCGCAGGGCCGCTTCGCCGAGATCGATGCGGTCGAGGTCGAGTGCGCGGGGCCGGAACGCGATCCGCTCGGCGGTGCGCTGCATGCGTGGCGGCTTGCCGAAGATCACGGAGAGGGGAAGGTCGATCGGTGTGTTCTCGAAGTGGGCATCCGTGACCACCAGGATGCCCTCATCGGTGGTCTCGCCGACGACCGCGAAGGGGCAGCGCTCGCGCGCACAGAGCGCCTCGAACTCGGGCAGGCGCGCTGCATCGATGCCCAGCACGTAGCGCTCCTGGGATTCGTTGCACCAGAGCTCCATCGGGCTCATGCCGGGCTCGTCGTTGGGGATGCTGCGCAGCTCGAAGCGGGCGCCGCGTCCACTGTCGTGGACCAGCTCGGGCAGCGCGTTGGAGAGCCCGCCGGCGCCGACATCGTGAATGGCGATGATGGGATTGTCGGCCCCCCGCGCACAGCAGGCGTCGATCACCTCCTGACAGCGTCGCTCGAGCTCGGGGTTGTCGCGCTGCACGGAGGCAAAGTCGAGATCTTCCTGGCTGGTTCCGGACGCCATCGAGGAGGCGGCGCCGCCGCCAAGGCCGATCAGCATGGAGGGCCCGCCGAGCACGATGATCTTCGCATCGGGAGGGATTCTGCCCTTCTCGATGTGCTCGGGGCGGATGTTGCCGAGCCCGCCGGCCAGCATGATGGGCTTGTGGTAGCCGCGCACCTCGTCGCCGGCGGGGCCGGGCACCTTTTCCTCGAAGGTGCGGAAGTAGCCGGCGATATTCGGCCGGCCGAACTCGTTGTTGAAGGCAGCTCCGCCGATCGGTCCCTCGAGCATGATGTCGAGCGCGGATGCGATCCGGCTGGGCTTGCCGAAGTCCTTCTCCCAGGGCTGCACGGCACCGGGGATGCGCAGGTTCGAGACCGAGTAGCCCGTGAGTCCCGCCTTCGGCTTGCCGCCCCGTCCCGTCGCACCCTCGTCGCGGATCTCGCCGCCCGAGCCCGTGGCGGCCCCAGGATGGGGCGAGATGGCGGTCGGGTGGTTGTGGGTCTCGACCTTCATGAGGATGTGGACCGGCTCGCTGTGGGCGCCGTAGATCCCGCTCTGCGGATCCGGGAAGAAGCGTGCCGCCGGGCTGCCGCACATGACGGCGGAGTTGTCCGAGTAGGCGGAGAGGACGCCGTCGGGCGATTGCTTGGTGGTGTTGCGGATCATTTGAAAGAGCGAGTCGTCCATGCGCTCGCCGTCCAGCACCCACTTTGCATTGAAGATCTTGTGCCGGCAGTGCTCCGAGTTCGCCTGCGCGAACATCATCAGCTCGATGTCGCTCGGATTGCGCTCGAGGACGCGGAAGCTATCCACCAGGTAGTCGATTTCGTCCTCGGCGAGTGCGAGGCCGAGCTCTTTGTCGGCCTGCACCAGCGCCTCGCGCCCACTGCCGAGCACATCGACGAGGGTGAGTGGCATCGGCTCGGCGCGATCGAATAGGCGCGCCGTCGACGCCAGGTCCTCGAGCACGGTCTGCGTCATGCGGTCGTGCAGGAAGGGGCGCACGAGGGCCATGTGCTCGCCCTGCAGATCGCCTTCGAGGTGGTAGGCGATGCCTCGCTCCAGCCGCACGACCTTCTCGAGCCCGCAGATGTGGGCGATATCCGTGGCCTTGGAGGACCAGGGCGAGATCGTGCCGAGGCGCGGCACCACCAGCTGCAGCTTTCCGCTCGGCGAGCCCGTCTGCTCGCTCCGCGGCCCGTAGTCGAGCAGGCGCTCGAGAACCTCGAGCTCGCGCTCATCGAGGGGCTCGGAGAGCTGCGCGAAGTGCACAAACTCCGCTTGAAGCGCGCGGAGAGCGGGGACCTCGGCCTGGATGCTCCGTTGCAGACGCAGTGTGCGCGACGGCGAGTGTGCTGGGGCACCGCGCAGATGGAGCATCCATGTCCTCCGTGATTCGGGCGGGGGCTAGTCGCCCAGCAACTCCAGGGTCACCGTCATGCGGCGATCCCGGATCTCCTCCTCGGACTCCTGGTGAACGATCTCATCCGGTTCGATCTCGAAGATCTTCTCTCCCTTGGCCACCACCGACCCGTCCGAATCCGCGAGCAGGTTCTTCGTCACCGTTCCGGCGAAGGGTGCCAGGATCTTGTTGAACATCTTCATTACTTCGATGATGAAGAGTGGTTGCCCCGCCTCGAAGTGCATCCCCTCATCGGCCAGGATCGGCAGGTGCGGCGCCTCGCGGGCGAAGAATACGCCTCCCGTGGGCGTGACGATCTCGTTTGCGCTCTGCTTGGGCGGTGGCGCCAGTGCGCGCAACAGATCCTTGGCGATGTCTGGATCCGTGTACGCGTCGGGGAAGACCGGCTCCAGCTGCTCACTGACGCGAATCTCTGTGAAGCCCGAGCGCAGGCCGATCCGCCCGATCACCAGCAGGAGCTCGAGCCCGAGCTGGTGACCTCGATGTGCGGCCTGGCAGCGTGCCCACAGCTCGGGGTCGCCCGGCGCAATGGCGTCGTTCGAATCGGCCTCGAAGATTCTGCGGGTCTCTTCCCAATCATCCACCGCAGTCAGCTTCGCGACCTGTGCGTAGAAGCCGAGCGCGTCGGTGAGCGCTGTCTCATCGTCCTGCCAGATCATCTCCGAGGCTGGCTTCCCCACGTCCCAGTCCATGTGGAGATAGTGGTAGAGATCGCTGAGGAGCTCGATCGGGTTGGCGGTGAAGACGACGTCATTGCCCTCTTCGCGCCAGAGCCGCCGACCAAAGCGTCCGATGAAGCCGGCCAGCCCGTGCGGATCCGAGAGCAGGCGTACCAGGGGTCGCAGCAGGAGGGTTCTCTTGGCCGCGAATACCTGCTTCGACTCGGCGTTGGACAGGCGCTTCATGAGCTCGCCGGCGGCCAGCTCCACGTCGACGTCGCGCGCGATCACCTGCAGCGAGCCCACTGCCGCGAGGTAGTGGCCGAGGAAGCGCGTATTGGGCTTCATCATCGGCTCGAGGCCGAGCGTCCAGTTGATCAGTCCGTACTGGACAGGGATGTTGGTCTCGAGGTCGTCGCCTCGGATCTCAGCCTGGCGCAGTATTTCGGCGAGGCGATCGAGATTGTGCTTGCGGCTCTCGCCGTGGGTCAGAATGAGCGTGATGTTCGAGTCGTAGGCGCCGGCCAGGTTGTAGTACATGAAGGCGCCGGTATCCGGGTTGCGCCTGCCGATGCCCTGGTCATCGCGGATCTCGTAGGGGAGCGGCTCCGACCACTGGCGGATCATCCCACCCGCGTGCGGCTGCAGGGCCGAGTTGGTGGCGTTCATCCGGATCTCGGCACCGGAGACGTAGCGTGGTGTGCGCTCGGGTCTGGCCAGGCGCTTGCCGTGCAGGCTCATCAACACCATGGCCTCGATCAGGCGCTCCACATAGAAGTGCTCGGTCGGATCGTCGGCATTCGTGAACTTCAGCCGGTAGGCGAGCTCAGTCACACCGTGCTCGACCTGGATTCGCGTGTTCATCTCCATGAAGAAATGGTCGAAGCCTTCAACGATGCACTCGAAGGTGGAGACGCTGTCCAGACCGACGCCCACGCCGAATCGCTCGGCATCGCGCTCCATCGCCTGTAGCGTGGCCTTGTCCCCTGCCAGAGTGTCGCGCTGGCTGCCTCCGTAGCGCTGGCTGGACTCGTCGAGCAGCTCCTCGGTGAGCGAGAGTTCGAGCTGCTTCTGCTCGTGCATCTGGATCGAACAATCACGCCCGCCCAGCGCCAGCGTCCACTCCCCGTTGCCGATTACCTGAATCTCGTTGTGGCGGGTGGTTTCGAGGTTGAGCTCGATCAGGAAGTTCCGGTTGGAGCCGGGCTCCACGACTTTCTGTTCCGCCAGGATCTCCATTACCGCACCAGCGATCTCGGACGGCTCGGAAGCCACGCGCTGGCCCTTGCCGCCGCCGCCGCCAATGCACTTCACGCGGATTCGTTTGCCGGGGTGCTGCTGCCAGATCTTCTCACACACGCGCTCGGCGGTGCGCTGCAGATCCTCGATGGTCACGAGCTCGACCATTTCGGCGTAGCCCGCTTGAAGCAGCCTCTCCGCATTCTCGTCGAGCGGGGCGCTCTCGTCCCATTCGAATTCCAGCGAACGCTTCTTCGCCAGCTTGGCGAGCGCCTTCCTGTCCTTCGCCTTCTCGAGGAGCGCGAGCGCCGAGACGTTGTCGACGCCGGGGATGACTGCATTGCCGAGGTTGCGCGCGAGCTTCTTGGCCTCGTCCTTCGCACCAGCGCGCCGGATGACCGCCGCGGATGGGCCGAAGAAGCCCAGGCCGGCATCCTCGATGGCCTGGACGAAGTCTGCGTCCTCGGCCATGAAGCCGTAGCCTGCGAAGACGTGGGTGTAGCCGTGGTAGCGGGCGATCTCGATGATCTCGCCGATACGCTCGATCTTCTCTTCCTGTCCGACACCCATATAATCGGGCACGCGGTGGATGTTGGCCGGAAAGCGAATCGAGCGGATCTCCGGCGCCAGGCAGCGCGGATAGACGATGGAGTCCTTCTCCGAGAGCAGCATCCCATACTCGCGGATGCCGATCTCCTCGAAGATCTCGAAGGCCTCCATGCGCACCGGCCCGCGGCAGACCACCAGGCATTTCACGTCCTGGAGCGATAGGGAGCGGAGCCAGTCCGAGTCCATCTCGTGGAAGCGGGCGGGGCTCAGATCGGGAAGCAACATCACTCGTGCTCCCGATGCGGGCCGCTCATCGGGCACGGTTGGTATTTCCGCATCAGAAAGGAGAGGTTCTCGGCCAGCACGCGCCGGCTCTCGCCGGGCATTACGATGCTGGACACGGAGCCCAATGACAGGGCCTCCATGGGATTCATCAGCTTCTTTTCGTAGCGTGTCGTCAGCAGGGCGAGACCGTCGTCGCGCAGCTTGCGGGCGGATTCCTCGGAGTCGCCGCGATCGATCGCCTCTCGGTACTCACGCTCGAGGGTGCGGATTTCGTCCTTGTAGACGAAGTCCTTGCCCGCCGTCCCCATCACCGCGATGCGGGCCATGGGCATCGTAAAGACGCGGTCGGCGCCCGTATAGTACGAATTCCAGCTCGCATAGGCGCCGCCGAAGGCGTTGCGGATGATCATCGTCATGCGTGGCGTGCGCACGTCGATGATTGCATCGAGCAGCTTGCGCCCGGCCAGGATGATGCCGCCGCTCTCCTGCTCGGTGCCCGGCCGGAAGCCGGTCGTATCCTCGATGAAGATGAGTGGAATGTTGTAGAGGTTGCAGAATCGAATGAAGCGCGTGCCCTTGAGTGCGGCGTCGATATCGATCTGCCCCGAGCCGACCGCCGAGTTGTTCGCCACGAAGCCGACCACGTGCCCGCCGAGCCGGCCGAAGGCCGTGATCAAATTGCGCGCACGCTGCGGCTGCAGCTCGAAGTATTCGCCGTAGTCGACGAGCTGCTGCAGGTAGAGCGTGATGTCCATTGGGGCATTCATGGCTGCGGGCGTCGCGAACGTGCGCCGAAAGAGGAGGTCCTCCTCGGTGGTGTGCACATCCACGGGATCCGAAGTCTCGCTGAAGCGGGCAAAGCTCCGATTGTCGTTGGGCAGGTAGCTGAGCAGCCGGATCGCCTGGCGGAGTGAGGCGAGTTCGTCGGCGGTCGTCAGATCGCAGACACCGTTCATCGCATGCACGCTCGGGCCACCGAGATCTTCAGCGCTCACATCCTCGCCGAGCACCGACTTGACTACACCTGGCCCGGTGATGCCGGTGAAGGTGTCCTTGCACTGGATCATGAACGAGCCCTGGCGCGGAAGGTATGCACCGCCACCCGCGTTGTAGCCAAACATCAGGCTGATGCTGGGCACGAGGCCACTGATCTTTCGCAGTGCAGTGAACGCCTCGCTATAGCCGTCGAGCCCGCCGACCCCGGCCGGTACGAAGGCGCCCGCGGAGTCGTTCATGCCGATCAAGGGCATGCCGTGCTCGCCGGCCATATAGATCAGGCGTGCGAGCTTGGCTCCATTGGTGGCATCCATGGAGCCGGCACGCAGTGTGAAGTCGTGGCCGTAGAGGGCGACGTCGCGGCCGCCGATATCGAGGATGCCGGTAACGATGGAAGCGCCGTCGAGCGCCGGACCCCAGTTGCGCCAGAGGATGCTGGGCTCGCGATTCGTGAGGACCTTGATGCGCTCCCAGACGGTCATGCGCCCCTTCGCATGCTGGGTACGCACGCGATCGGCACCGCCGCCGCGAAGCGGTCGCTCGGTCAGCTCTTCGCCGAGCGCGAGCGCGTCATGGTAGAGGCCCTCCCCGACGCTGTCCGAGGGTCGCTCGGCCAGCACTTCGGTGGAGAGGGGATTGTCGACGCTGTACTTCGGCTTGCTCATGTCTGGGGCAGGGGCCTCGGGCTCACGGGGACTCCGGCGGGCTGGGTTGCGATTCGGGGGCGCCGCCGGTTCGTGCTCGCGATTCACTCCAGGTTGTCGGGCAGGGCGTCCGGGCCGACGCGAGTTCACAGGGATCGGCCATTCGCACTCTACTACGGTCCGTTTCCAGGGACTCCCGTATCGGATCCGGTACGGCGCACTCCCCCCCTCGCCCCAGGTCCGACTAGAACTGACCAGAACCCGGCGCCCCATGGGGACGAGAGGCTCTCCGTCGGAGGTGGGCCAGTCTAGCCGGTTTGAGGGCCTGCATCGATACGCTTCACGCGGCCACGTCGCCCCCCGATACGCGTGCAGCCGAGAGGCGGTAGGGTCCCGGCCCCGACCTGGCAGCCGTGGAGAGGAGTCCCGCATGCCCCAGCCCAAAGGACGCGACCTCGACGAGGCCCGCCATCAACTCGTCCGCTGGCTCGAGTCCCGATTGCCCGATGCAGGGGACCTGCGGGTCTCCGATCTGCGCGGGCCCAAGGACACCGGCTTCTCGAGCGATACGCTGATGTTCGATCTCGACTACACCGAAGCCTCGGGCATGGAGCAACATCGCGAGCTGGTGATCCGCCTCGATCCCGTCGCGGAGTTCGGTGTCTTTCCCGAGTACGACGTAGCACTGCAATTCAAGATGATGCGTGCGCTCGCCAACACCGCCGTACCCAGGCCGCAGATGCTCTGGCTCGAGGAAGACCCCGGCGCCTTCGGTGCGCAGTTCTACGTGATGGAGCGGGTCGACGGACAGGTGCCCAGCGACAGCCCGCCCTATCACTCCGAGGGCTGGATCTGCGAGCTTTCGCCGGCCGATCGCGAGAAGTTGTGGACGAGTGGCCTGGACGCCATGGCGGAGGTTCACAAGCTCGACTTCGCGGCGCCGTGGCTGGACTTCTTGCCCAGACCGTCGACGGGCGTCTCTCCCATTCAAGCACAGATGGATTATTGGCAGCGATACATCGACTGGGGGATGGACCGCTCGCGCTACGACCTCATCAACAAGGGCTTCGAGTGGCTCTGCGCCAACCAGCCGGTGAATGAGCCCGTGGGCGTGTGCTGGGGTGATGCGCGAATCTCGAATCAGATCTTTCGCGACTGCGAGGTCGTGGCCGTGATCGACTGGGAGATGGTCTTCATCGGCAATCCGGTCGCGGATCTCGCCTGGTTCATCACGATGGATCGCGTATTCACCGACGGCATCGGGCTCGAGCGACTTGCGGGCTTCCCGGACCCCGCGGCCAGCATCGCCCATTGGGAGCGGCGCGTGGGCCGCAGTGCCGATCACTTCGCGTACTACGAGGTGTTCGCGGCGTGGCGCTTCGCGTGCATCATGGCGCGCGTCTTTCTGCAGATGAAGTTCTACGAGATTCTGCCCGAGGAGGCGCAGGTGGACGTGGAGAATCTGTCGACGCCGGTCCTCGAGGCGCTGCTCGCCGGCGTCGGCGCCTAGCGCGGTCGGCTGATCGCGCCGCGCGAGCGACGGGGGCCCGGCACCGACCGGGACGCCTACTGGACGCAGTGGAGCTGCAGTTTCCCCCGAGGGGAAGGTTTTGCTTGCCAGGCCGCGCCCGAGTGGCGCATTCTGCGGCCATGAGCGCCGATCGGGAAGAGCCTGCGAAGCGCAATCGGCGCGGTGGGGCCGTCGTCGAGGAGCCCCCGCCCCGCGATGGCCGCGCAGCGCGCGCGCAGCGAACCCGCCGTGCGGTGGCCGATGCCCTATTGGCCCTGATCGAGGAGGGCGATCTCCGGCCCACCTCCAAGAGCATCGCCGAGCGCGCCGGTGTCTCCGAGCGCACGATCTTCCAGCACTTCGAAGATCTGGAAACTCTCTTCCGCGTCGCGGCGGGTCGCGTTGGCGACCACCTCAAGCGCGACCTCGAGTACATCTCCGAAGAGGGGCCCTTCGAGGAGCGACTGAATCGCTACCTCGACGAGCTGTCCTTCCTCCACGAGTCGATGACGCCAGTGCGCCGGGCCTCTCGCCTCCACGAGCCCTTCTCGCCCGTGCTCGAGCAAGCGCTCGACTGGTGGCGGGATACGCTGCGGCGCGGCATCGATCGCGTCTTCGGGCAGGAGCTCGAGCACTGGTCGAGCGACGAGCGTCGCGATGTCGTCGAAGCGCTGGCGCTGATCGTCTCCTGGAGTAGCTGGGAGAATATGCGCAAGCACTCGGCCTTCTCGACGGACCGCGCGCGGCACGTGATGGATCTGGGCTTCCGCTCGGTGCTCGGCAAACCTCCCGCCAGCGCGCGCCGGGCGCCTACGCAAGCGGACCGCTAGGCCAGCCAGGATGCGCGCAGTTCGATGCGATGATGGGGGCGTCCGGGTGGTCGACGTTCCGGTGGCTCGGCACGAGGGAGTGCGCGTGCGCATCCGCTCGGCGGGCATCTGTGGATCGGATCTCCAGCTCGTCGAATCGGCCTTCGCGCCAGAGGTTACGCTGGGTCACGAGATGGCCGGCGAGCTCGATGACGGCACGCCGGTGGCCATCGAGCCGCTGGTCACCTGCCGTACGTGCGATTGCTGCGAGCGGGGCGATTACAACCTGTGTCGGGAGGGGCCGAAGAGCGTCATTGGCGTTGGGCTCGACGGCGGAATGGCCGAGGAGATCGTCGTGCCGGAGCGCTGTCTGGCGCCGCTTGCTCCGGGTGTGTCGGTGGCCGACGCCAGCCTCATCGAGCCGCTCGCGGTCGCGGTGCACGGGATCCGGCGCGTGGGTGTCGGGCCGGGCGCGCGCGTGGCCGTGATCGGCGGAGGCAGCATCGGCCTGTGCGCGCTGGCGGCCGCGCAGGCTGCCGGTGCCGAGGTCGCCCTCGTGGCCCGCCACGATGCGCAGCGTGCCGCTGGCGAGCGCTTGGGTGCGGGCTCGGTGAAGGGCGAGTACGACGTCGTCGTCGACTGCGCGGGCAGCGCGAGTGCGCTCGGGGAGGCGGTCAGTGTGGCTCGTCCCGGTGGCACCCTGCTCCTGCTCGGCACGTATTGGAGCGGGATGGAGATGCCCGGCATCCCACTCTGCATGAAGGAGATCCGAGTCGTGCCGTCGAGTATGTATTCGCGCCAGGGCATGGTACGCGACTTCGACGTGGCGGCCGGCTTGCTCGCCGCGCGTTCGGCGATCGCAGACGCGCTGATCACGCATCGCTTCCCGCTAGCTGAGGCTGTGCGGGCCTTCGAGACCGCGCGCGACCGCGCGGCCGGCGCGATCAAGGTCGTGCTCGAAGCTTGATCGCCAAGGGTCGAGCGTGTAGCGACTCGCTCACTCGACCTGGCGCAAGAACTCCGACAGCCCGTAGCCCACCTGATCGCCGCAGCGCCACTCCGTCATCCCCTCGCCGATGTGGGTCATCATGTCGCCACGCCGATTGCGAAGTGGAATGAAGCCCTTGACGTCGCCGCGGATATCGAGAGTCTCTCCGTCGTGGGTCTTCAGGCGCACGTTGAGGGCGCTGTGGTAGAGGCCGTTCTCCTCGTACTCGACATCGATCTCCGCGTCGGTGATGAGCACGAGCTCTCCGTCGCGCACGAGCACGCCACCGCGCCGCACGTGGTCCTTATCGCGGGCTAGGACGGAGACCATCGCGCCGAAGTTCGGGCCAAAGTTCATGGTGAGCCACTCGTAGCGCTCGATGGCTTGCCAATGGCGCGGGCCCCACGAGTGGTCGCGCAGACCGTATCCATCGATGTGAAGACTCTCGTCGTCGATGTGGATCGTCCCCTTCACCGCCATATGCTGCTCGTAGTGGGCCTTGGCGAATTGGTGCTCGGCGTCCTCGGGCGATTCATCTTTGTTCTTCGTGCCGCCGTACATCGGGCCGCTCGCGGTGTGCACGAGATCGATCTGGACCTCCCGGCGCGGGCTTTCCTCGAATGCTCTGGAGGGATCCGCCATGGCTCGCGGCTCCTTCAGCTCGGCGAGGCGCCCGCTGAAGGTGGTGCGCAGGCGCTCGGTGGGCTCCTCGACCTCGAAGCGCAGGCCACCCGCGTCGAAGCCGTCGTTGTCGTCGATGGGCGCGCGATTGAAGGTGAAGAGCACGCGGCCGTCGGCCATGAAGAGACAGACGGTCATC
Source organism: Deltaproteobacteria bacterium (assembly GCA_019310975.1). Classification (GTDB taxonomy): domain Bacteria; phylum Myxococcota_A; class UBA9160; order UBA9160; family UBA4427; genus JAFDDH01. The sequence goes on from JAFDDH010000082.1 coordinate 11,274, forward strand.
TCCGCTCGGCCCTCGTTGGCGCGGTTGCCGAGCCGCACGAAGCCGCCGATTCCCTGCTCGGGATCGAAGAAGTTGAAGTACATGCTTTCGTTGAAGTTGGGCTCGGGGCCGAGGGGGTGCGTGAAGTCGTCCTCCGGGACGAGATTGCCGACGATCTTTGCCATCCGAGGTCTCCTGCAGGGGGGGCAGGGATGCGCGCTGCGCGCCTCGCCCCGGCGGAATTCCAGCTTCGCGGAAGCCCGCGGCGCGGTCAATCGAATCGGCCGCGCGCCGGGCGCCCACCCCGACAGGGTTGGGCTCTGTCAGGTTGCCAGGTCGGGGTGTGTCCTAACCCCATCAAGCTATCTCAGGACACTCTGCTGAAATTTTTTTTGGTCTGGTGATTCGACCCCATCCATATGGTGAGGCGTTGATCAGAAGCCGACCGCGGCCGCCACAGTCCCTCTGCCTCCGGGGCGAGACGAAATCGCGATGCGCTGAAAAGCGTGCTTCACCCGTGGGGCGATTTTTCTCTGCCGTGAGTGTTGTGCTACACGGGTCCGCCTTGGGATCGCTGGCGGCGCGTGAATTTACAGCCTGCTCTCAAGAAAGTTGGTTCTGCTTCCGATCGGCGCCTTGTCGACCAGGGGGAACATGGGAAAGTCGCTCGTCATAGTCGAGTCGCCGGCCAAGGCGCGGACCATCAACAAATATCTCGGGCGCGACTTCATCGTGAAGTCGAGCGTCGGGCACATCCGCGATCTGCCCGTCTCGGGCTCCGGCAAGAAGGTCGACGGCAAGGCGCGCGCCAAGGCTGCTGCCTACACACGCGCGCTGCCCCCGAAGAAGCGAGCGGCACACAAGAAGAAGAAGGCGCGGCAGGCGCTGATCGCGCGCATGGGTGTGGATCCCGAGAAGGGCTGGAAGGCGAATTACGAGGTCCTGCCCGGCAAGGAGAAGGTGGTCACGGAGCTGCGGCGCCTCGCCAAGGATGCCGACACCGTCTATCTGGCCACGGATCTAGATCGCGAGGGCGAAGCCATCGCCTGGCATCTGCGCGAGGTGATCGGTGGCGCCGACTCGCGCTTCAAGCGCGTCGTATTCAACGAGATCACGAAGTCGGCCATCCGGCAGGCCTTCGAGGAGCCGGGCTCGATCGACCAGGCCAGGGTCAACGCTCAGCAGGCGCGGCGTTTCCTCGACCGCGTGGTGGGTTATATGCTTTCGCCGCTGCTCTGGTCAAAGGTGGCTCGGGGGCTCTCGGCCGGCCGCGTGCAGTCGGTGGCGGTGCGTCTGCTCGTCGAGCGCGAGCGAGAGATCCACGCCTTCGTGCCCGAAGAGTTCTGGGAGCTCTACGCCGATACCGTGCGGCCCGAGACCGGCGAGCCGCTGCGCCTGCAGGCAATGAAGCGGGCGGGCGAGGAGTTTCGCCCGACGAGCCAGGCGGACACGGACGCCGCAATGGCGGTGCTGCGCGAGCACGGACTCGAGGTCGCCGAGCGCAACGACAAGCCCACGAAGACGAAGCCCTCGGCGCCGTACATCACTTCGACCCTACAGCAGGCCGCCAGCACGCGACTCGGCTTCAGTGTGAAGAAGACGATGATGTTGGCCCAGCGCCTCTACGAGGCGGGCCACATCACCTACATGCGAACCGACTCGACGAACCTATCCGCCGAGGCCGTGCAGGCATGTCGAGAGCATATCGACGAACACTACGGCGAACGCTACCTGCCCGAGGAGGCGCTCAGCTACGCCAGCAGCGACGGCGCCCAGGAGGCCCACGAGGCCATCCGGCCCTCGAATGTCAATGTAGAGCCCGGCAGCATCGGCAAGCTCGAGCGCGACCAGCAGCGTGTTTACGAGATGATCTGGAAGCAGTTCGTCGCCTGTCAGATGCCGCCGGCCGAGTATCTCAGTACAAACGTCGTCGTTCGCGCTGGCGATTTCGAGCTGCGCAAGCGCGGCCGCATCCTCGTCTTCGACGGCTATACGAAGGTGCAGCCGCCCACGGGCAAGGGCGACAAGAACGGACCTCTACCCGACGTGCAGGTCGGCGAGGTGCTGAAGTTGGTCCAGCTCGACCCGGTCCAGCACTTCACGAAGCCGCCGCCGCGCTATGGCGAGGCCAGCCTGGTCAAGGAGCTCGAGAAGCGCGGCATTGGCCGTCCGTCGACGTACGCATCGATCATCTCGACGATCCAGGACCGCGGCTACGTGCGCCTCGAGAATAGGCGTTTCCATGCCGAGAAGATCGGCGACATCGTGATCGAGCGACTGGTGGAGAATTTTGGCGAGCTGATGGACTTCGGCTTCACGGCGGAGCTCGAGGAATCGCTCGATGAGATTGCCATTGGCAAGAAGAATTGGAAGAACGTTCTCAGCGAGTTCTACAAGGATTTCAAGGCCAAGATCGAAGAAGCCGGCGCCGAGACGGGCGGCATGCGGACCAATGAGCCAACCGATACCGACATCGACTGCCCCGCGTGCGGTCGTGCACTGCAGGTGCGTACCGCCTCCACCGGTGTCTTTCTCGGATGCTCCGGCTACGCGCTCCCACCCAAGGAGCGCTGCAAGAGCACGATCAACTTGATCCCCGGCGAAGAGGCCGTGAGTGCCGATGCCGAGGATCAGGAGGAAGGCGAGGCGCGGCTATTGCTCGAGCGGCGCCATTGTCCCAAATGCAAGACGTCGATGGACAGCTACCTGATCGACGAGACCCGCAAACTTCACATCTGCGGCAACAACCCCGACTGCGCCGGCTTCGAGGTGGAGCAGGGGCAGTTCGTCATCAAGGGCTATGACGGTCCGGTTCTCGAGTGTGATAAGTGTGGGGCGGACATGCAGCTGAAGTCCGGCCGCTTTGGCAAGTATTTCGGTTGCACCAGAGACGAGTGCAAGAACACGCGCAAGCTGCTCCGCAGCGGAGAGCCGGCGCCGCCGAAGGTCGACCCCATCCCCATGCCGCACTTGCTCTGCGAAAAGTGCGACGACTTCTATCTACTGCGGGATGGAGCGGCCGGCATCTTCTTGGCGGCGAGCCAGTTTCCCAAGCATCGCGAGACGCGCGCGCCGCTGGTGGAAGAGATCGTCGTCGTGCAGGACCAGCTCGACGACAAATACAGATTCCTGGCCGATGCGCCCGGCGCGGATCCGGAAGGCAATAAGGCGATGGTTCGTTTCCTTCGCAAGACGAAGGAGCAGTACGTGATGACCGAGGTCGATGGCAAGGCCACCGGTTGGCGCGCGTATATGCGCGACGGGCGCTGGGTCGAGGAGATCCCGGAGAAGAAGAAGGCGCCCGGACGCAAGGTGGCGGCCAAGACCAAGACGCCGCGCAAGCGAAAGGGCAGCGCGGCCAAATCACCCGGGCGCGCCGTCGGTGTCAGCAAGAGCGGCCGCTCCGGCTCCAAAACCGCGCGCAAGCGGGCCAAAACGACACGCAAACGCGCCGCCAGCAGGTAGCGCGCAGCACCTATGCAAGCTCTCTTTGCCCCCGGGGCCGAGGCTGCTCTGAGCGCGCTCGTCGCGCCGTCGCATCCCTGCAGCTTCCTTGTGATAGCAAGCGCCAATACGCGGTGATATGGTGGGCTGTCCGTCGCGGCTCAAGCCGACGGGCTGCTGCTGGGTGGATGATGGACCGCGTATTCGATCGCGTTCTGCTGGCGAGGCATATCGCGCTCTCGACGGGTGCGATCGCCGCGTATTTGTTCCGGACTGAGCTCCGGATCGGCTACATGGCGCTGTGGATCGTTGGGATCAGCGCCACGCTGAACTTCCTCGCCTACGTGTTTCGCACCCGGCCCGGGCTCGCGAAGTTCTGCATGTTCGCATCCCCAGTAATCGGTGTGACGGGATGGACGGCGCTGGTGGCGGTCACCAATGGCGTGGCGTCGCCCTTCGTCGCTGGCCTCTGGCTCGAGATCGTGCTCTCGGCCATGGCGCTGCAACTGGGTGGGATCGTCACAGTGACTCTCGCTTGCGTGGCGGGTCTCTGGATCCAGCAGGGCTGGGTCGGTCTGGCCGGAAGCTGGCTCCCGATGGTGCTGCAATCGGGATTCCTGGTGGGCATGGGAGCCGCGACCTATCTCGTGACCCGTCGTTGGCTGCATCGGCAGGATGCCATGGCGCAGGAGAGTGTGGCGCTCGAAAAGCGGCTCGACACGCTGACGCGGCAGCTCGAGGACGAGCGCGTGGTCGCCGCTCTGGGTGAGAACGTGGCCCGCCTCGCGCACGGGCTCAAGAACACTGTTCACAGTCTGCGCGGCTTCTCGATGCTGATCGAGCCGAGGCTCGCCGAGGCGAGTGAGGCGACGACCGCACTGCGGGGCCTGCGCTCCGCGATCGATGACCTCGAGTCCCTCGCGCATCTGACGCTGGGCTCCGGCACCGGGGCCACGTTCACACCGGCGGCTGATGAGCGGACCGCCGATCAAGATTCCGCGCTGGAAGCGATGGGCGGGGAGGGCCACGGTCTACTCGAGAGCTATGTGAAGGACGGCACCCTCCACGTCGTCGTGGCCGACGATGGAGAGGGCTTCCGTGACACCGATCCCGGCGAGATCTTCAAGCCGGGCTTCACCACCAAGGCGAGCGGCAGCGGCTACGGGCTCTTCCTCGCGCGGCGCATTCTCGAGGAGCACGGGGGGCGCATCGTCGCCCGTCCGCGCCCCGATGGCGGCGCCCTCATTGAGCTCTGTCTGCCCGTCGAGCCGCCGGGTGAGAGCTCGTCGGTCCACTGATGCGAGGTCATTGAATCCTTGGCGACTCACGTCCTCATCGTCGACGATGAGCGTTCGGCGTGCGCCTACCTTCGGGCCCTGCTCGAGGAGCGCGGCTTCGAGGTGCGTGCCACGACCGATGGCATCGAGGCGCTGATCGCGCTGGAGGCCGGCGCCTACGACCTCGTCATCTCCGACATCCGGATGCCGAAGATGGATGGACTCGAGCTGCTCACCCACCTGCGCCAGCGCTGGCCTGAGCTGCCGGTGATCATGCTGACCGCCAATGACGACGTCTCCGACGTCGTCCAGGCCGTACACCTCGGTGCGGTCAACTACCTCGTCAAGCCGTCGGCTCCGGCCGTCCTTGGCGCGGCGGTCGACAAGGCTCTTGCGGCGCGCCCCGCAATCAGCGAGCGAGCCAGGTCGGTGCCCGAACTCGTCGGCCAGAGCAAGGCCATCGTCGAAGTTCGCCACCGTGTGGTGCTCGCCGCACGCAGCGATGTACACGTGATGATCACGGGCGATACCGGGACCGGGAAGGAGCTGGTCTCGCGCGCGATCCACGCCTACTCGGGGCTGGCGAATGGAGCCTTCGTCGCGCACAACTGCGCGCTGGCGCCGCATGAGCTCTTCGAGAGCGAGTTCTTTGGGCACACCAAGGGCTCATTCACCGGGGCCGATCGCGACCATGTCGGTCTGCTTCGTCAGGCGGACGGTGGCGTAATCTTCCTGGACGAGCTCGAGACGATGCCACCGGCCCACCAGGCCAAGCTGCTGCGGGTGATCGACGATGGCGAGGTCCGGCCCGTGGGTGCCGAGCGCAGTCATGTGGTGTCGGTGCGATTCCTGGCGGCGACGAACCGGGATCCGCGCACGATGATGGCCGAGCAGACCTTGCGTGATGATCTCTATTACCGGCTGCGCGGCATCGAGATCCAGCTGCCGACCCTGCGTGAGCGGCACGAGGACATTCCGCTCCTGGCCGAGCACTTCGCCGGGCCCGATCACGTGGGCTTCACGGCGGACGCCATGGAGGCGCTGATCCGAGCGCCCTGGCCCGGCAACGTTCGTCAGCTGCGCAATATCGTCCAGGGCGCGCGCGCCGCGTCGGCCGGAGGCCGTATCGGTCTCAGCCACCTCTCCCTCGAGAGCATGGATCTAGCCGACGACCTGCGCGCAGGTACGGCCGGGGAGGCGGCCGGGGACTCGCGGCTTCCGCATGGGCTCACATTGCGCGAGCTCGAGCGCCGGGCCATCGCCCAGACCCTCGAGGACTGCGATGGCAATCGGACCCGCGCCGCGAAGGTGCTCGACATCGACCGCTCCACGCTGAGACGCAAGATCCAGGAGTACGGGATCGATTGATCCCTCCCGCCGGCTGGCCCGGCGCGGACGAACTCGACGGCTCCACGGCTCAGTCTGGAGCCGGGCCCACCGCCACGGTCTTCGTGCCGAGCGGGCTGTGCGCATCCGTCGATCGGTCGCCCGCCGGCTCGTGCCATGACATGAGCTCGTCTGCGCGGGCGAGAGTGGCCGCGTCGAAGCACGCCCATTCCGGGGCGTGCGTGATCCGCAGCTCCTCGACGAGGGCCTCTCGGATCGTTCCGGGTGTGGCGCCGGTCGCGACGTCGGCCACCGCGCCCGCACTGGCGGGATCCCACTCGAGCTCGAGGGCGCGGTAGACCGGCCCGAGTACTTCGCGTACCCGATTCGCATCCTCGGCGACGATCACGCCGCCCACGTGCGCCGCACCGCGGATCACTCGCTGTCCCACGCCCATCAGCTTGATGCTTCCGCCCGCGTTCACGCTGTACTGGCCCGGGCAATACTCGCCGGCTACCTCTCCGACGCGGGCGTCCACGCCGATGCGGGTCAGCGCGGCAGCCACCCATGCCGAGAGCTGCTCGAAGCGCGCGCGGATCCCGTCGCGTGGCCGCTCGTCGGGAATCGCCCACGAGAAGGCCAGGCAGCCGCGGTGAAAGAGCGCCGCGTGGCCGCCCGCGAGCCGCAGCACGGCTCCACATCCGTGTGCGCGTGCGGTCTCCAACGCCGAGGCGAAGCCGGGCCGCCGGGCATCGAGGAGCGAGAAGACCACGATGTCATCGGGTACATAGAGCCGCAGGCTCTCGGGCCACGCGCCCTCGGCCACGCGTCGCAGCAGTGCGTGGGTGACGGCCGTGTCGTAGACCGGCCGGCCCGGGAAGCGCTCGTCCAGGAGCTTGAGGGGGCGGCGGCCGCGATCAATGACCGTCGTAGTGGCTCTCCTCGAGCGCGTCGAACTCGCGCTCTATGCGCGCGGCGTCCCGATGCTCTGCGATGCGCGCGCGAGCCAGCTCGCGCTGCTGCGCGAGGGCCAGCGCGGGCTGCTCGACCGTCGCCCAGTGGCTGATCTCCCGCCAGAACCCGTCGACCACCTCGTCGCCGTTGATGTGCCCGCCCTGCTGCGTGGGGAACGTCAGCCGACGGATTTCGCCCAGGTAGAGGCGCAGGGACCAGACGTGAATGAGCTCGTCCTGGCGGATGCGGTCCACGATCTCGGCGGCGCGCTCGGCCTCCGGGCGTCGCTCCGTGAAGAGCTCGGGATCGCGCAGCAGCTCCACGGTCTGCGCGAAGCCGCGCTCGGCCCGGAACTCGATCAGAAGGAGATTCAGCAGGAAGTAGATGAAGCGCGCGTGACCGTCCGAGATCGGCGGCATCCGCTCGAGCTCCGACTCCGGTCGCGCGATGTTCTCGGGCACGACCGGCTCGGGGTAGTCGACGTCACCGAAGGCCAGATCGCGAAGCGCGAACCACATCTCATCGTGGCCGCCGATGCCCTTCTCAGGCTCGCCCCCCTCATCGAGGCCGTGCGCCTTGAGGAGCCCTCTGCCGAGATGGCCGACGGCCATCTCGCTCAGATCCTCGACGACGACGTCCTGGATCTCGGGGAAGGTCATGTCGGCCAGGATACGGCCGCGCGCTTCGATGTGACCCGTGATCGTGAGTGTGTTCCAGAGGCTCTTCCCGAGCCCCTCGCGCAGTAGCAGCTTGGACTGTGGGCCGTTGGGATAGCGAATGCCCGCGAGGAGTGAGGCGTCCGCCTTGAGCAGATCGCCGCCGCGGGCACGCAGCGCGCGCGTCCAGGCCTGCATGGCGGGCTCGCGCACTCGCATGCGCGGGGAGATGTATCGGCCCTCCGCGTCGAAGCCGCCGTGCAGTCGACGGCCGGCCTCGGAGTGGGGTGCCGAGTAGTCGTGCTCGCATAGGAGCTCTTCTTCCGAGTATTTCAGCTGGTCCAATTGGTTTCCTCGCGCTTCGGCGCCATCGGCTACCACTCGCCCGTGTTCTCCATCGATGCCCAGGGCTCCTGAGGCGGCAGCGCACCACCCTTTTGCAGCAGCTCGACCGAGATTCCGTCCGGTGAGCGCACGAAGGCCATATGGCCGTCGCGCGGTGGCCGGTTGATCGTGACCCCGGCCTCCATCATTCGCTGGCAGAGCGCGTAGATATCCTCGACCTCGTAGGCGAGGTGACCGAAGTTGCGGCCGCCCGTGTACACCTCGCGATCCCAATTGTAGGTCAGCTCGACCTGCGCGTCGGTGTTGTCCGCTGCGCCGAGGAAGACGAGGCTGAAGCGGCCGGCCTCGACATCGATGCGCCTTTGCTCGACGAGGCCCAGCTGCTCGCAATAGAACTTCAACGAGGCGTCGAGATCGGTGACGCGGACCATCGTGTGCAGATATCGCATTCCGCTCCCATCCTGCGCGCGCCTTCGCAGGGGCCAGAAGGCGGAGCCAGATTGGACCGGCCTAGGGGGTGCCTGCCGCGAAGACGACTTCGCCGGTCCCCTCGAGTGTACCGAAGCGGGGCGTCTGGCGACTGCTGGAGGCGTTGGTGACGTGGGGGCGCACGTACGTACCGATCTCGCTGGCCGTCACCCAGCCGTCGCCATCCAGATCCGCCTCGCCCTCGATGGCACGCAGGAAGTAGCGCGTGAACAGGCCCTGGCCGCCGCGCTCCAGGGCCTGCTCGCCCTCGGCGCCCGCGGTGATCATCTGTACCGCGCGCAGGGAGGTGATCTTCTCGATGTAGTTCTCGTTGGCCACCCGGGGGATGGACAGGCCGCGTGTCAATCCGAGGCCCGAGTAGCAGGAATCCATCGCGTAGTAGACCTGCTTGGCCGGCAGGCGGCTCGATATGCTGCGCAGGGTGTCCATCGAGATCGCGGTGGCAAAGACCTGCTCGGGGTCGCCGTCGGCCGGCACGATGTAGCCGCGCTTCTCGCCGGTTGGGAGCGTCTCGGTCTCGCCGTGACCGGCGAAGTAGATCACGGCCATCGAGTTCTCGTCGGTCTTCTGGGCCAGCTCGTTGCCGAGCACCGAGAGGATCCGACGTCGCGTGGCGTCCCGGTCGTAGATCTCGATCACCTCGTCGAAGCCGCGCGCACGCAGTGATTCGGAGACTCGCCGGGCGTCGCGACCGGCGCCCTCGAGCCCGGGCCAGCGCGCGTAGTCGTCGATGCCCACGACCACCGCAACGCGACGGCTGTAGTATTTGCGGGCGCTCGGGGTCGGTCCCGGTCTGCGTTTCGTGGGGTGCTGGTCGGCGGAGGACTCCGTCTCGGTGTCCGCCCAGGGGTCGTCCACGCCAGTGGGCATCCGCTTCGCTGCGTCCTCGAGGCTTGGCCTCTCGGGCGTAGCGGGTGGCGAGGATGGCTCGTCGTGCGGGCCCTTTGCCTTGCGGGCCTCCTCGGAGGCGTTCGCGATGCTGGCCTTGATGATCTGGCCGACGCCGTACTTCTCGATGAAGCCCGCCGGATCCAGGAAGGCGTCGCTCGCCTTCACGGGCGTGGCCCCGGCCGCGATCAGCATGCTCACCATGCCGCGGTCCTGGTTGGTCACGGCCACGACGATGGGCCGCGCCCCGTTCTTGTTCGGGAGGTCGGGCGGCGCGCCGTTCTCCAATAACACTTGCGCGGTCTCGTGATCACGGTTGTTGACCGAGTAGTAGAGTGGCGTATACCCAGCGGAGTCCCAGATGCGCGGATCGGCTCCCCCGTGCATGAGCAGCTCGACGACCATCGCATCACGATTCTGGACGGCGGCCACCAGCGGCGGCCGACCGTCGCTGCCCCGCGTGTCGGGATCGGCGCCGGCCTCGAGCAGCATCTCGCTGCTCTCGGCGTCCTGTCTGCGCACCGCGATGACGAGCACGGGATCGCGCGACGAGCTGGTGGCGTTGGCGTCTGCATTGTGCTCGAGCAGGAGCTGTGTGATCTCGCCGTCTCCGTGCTCGACGGCACGCACCAGGGGAGCCGAACCATCCCGAGTCGTCAGGTTCGGATCGGCGCCGGCCTCCAGCAGCTGCTCGACGATCTCCTGATCGCGTTGCTCCACCGCGTGGTAGAGCGGTGTGCGCTGATCGCGGTCAGGCGTATTCGGATCGGCCTTGTGGGTGAGCAGTAGCCGCACGATCTGTATGTTGCGCTTGTCGGCGGCGAGCATCAGCGCCGAATCGCGATCCTCGTCGCGCAACGACGGATCTGCACCCGCCACGAGGAGCATCTTGGCGATCTCGATCTCGCCGTCGCGCGCCGCCTGCATGAGCGGGGTGCGCCGGTCCGCGTCCGCCAGGTCCGGATTTGCCCGATGCTCGAGCAGGAGCTTCACCACGGCGACACGACGCTTCTCGACCGCCAAGAAAAGCGGGGTCTGGCTCTTGTTCGTGCGCGCGTCGATGCGTGCGCCGTGCTCGATCAGCTGACGCGCCGCGCCCAGCTGTCCCCTGCGCGCCGCACGGTGCAGGGGCGTGCGGCCGCGGGAGTCCACCGCGTCCGGGCTCGTGCCCTGGACCAGCAATGCTTCGAGCAGCGCGGAATCGCCGCGCTCGGCCGCCTGGTGGAGTGTGACCGTGCCCGCGCAGCCGACCGCCAGCGTGAGTGCCACGCCGAGCACCGCGGCCTGCGTCCAGCGGCGATGTTGGGGCATCACGGGCCTCCTCGGAGTTTCGGCGCCCCCCGAACCGTGAATGGTATCCCGGGGCGGGTACGCTGGCCCGCAGCGGGGATCCGGCGGACTGCTCGGACGAACGTGGGTGCCGGTTCGGGTCAGCCAGGTTCCGCGAGACCGGCTCGGGCCAGCGCGGAGTCAGCCAGGGAGTCCGAGTCAGCTCTTGCACGCGCTGTGATCGCAGTCGGCTTCGCCCGGATCTGGGCTGCGATCGGCTCCGCTGCGGCCGGCAAGTCGGCCCAGTCCCCCAGCTGTCTCAGAACGGGTGTAAAAGGACCCATCTTGTCTTTGTCTGGGATTGGAGGCAGATTCCCTCGCAATCTCGTGGGGTGGGGGGCCCCAGAGACGATCGCAACCCGCCCCGTGGTGCATGCGGAGAGGCGACGTGCTGCCGACGTTGGCCGAGTTGCGGCTCAGCGATCTCGTCGACATCGCCATCGTGGCGACGCTGATCTGGGTCGGCATCGCCTGGCTGCGGGCATCGCGCGCCCGCATGGGGGTGCTTGGGCTCTCAGCCATTGCCGCGCTCTTCCTGCTGGCGCGCGGGCTCAATCTCGAGCTGACCACGCTCCTGCTGCAGGGCTTCTTCGCGGTCGCCACGCTCGTTCTGGTGGTCGTCTTCCAGGACGATCTGCGCCGCCTCTTCGAGGGGATCGCGGTCTGGGGGCTGCGTCGCACAGCGCCGCGCGCGCCGCCGGATGTCGAGCAGGCGCTGGTTCGCGTCGCCTTTCACCTCGCGCAGGCAGGGATCGGAGCGCTGATCGTCCTCCCCGGCCGCGAGCCGCTGGAACGACATCTCGAAGGCGGCGTCTACCTCGACGGGCGCAGCAGCGAGGAGCTGCTGCTGAGCCTATTCGACCCGGGAACGCCTGGCCACGATGGCGCCGTGATCGTGCACGCCAACAAGGTCGTGCGCTTTGGCGTACACCTGCCGCTCTCCACCGATTGGGATGGCATCGGTCGGGGCGGCACCCGACACGCATCGGCGCTCGGGCTGGCGGAGCGCAGCGACGCGTTCTGCATCGTCGTATCCGAGGAGCGTGGCGAGGTTTCGGTCGCCCATGCCGGCTCCATCGATCGCGTCGAAACAGCCGACGAGATGGCGGGCCGGCTGAGCGACTTTCTGGGTCGATTCACCCGGCAGGCCGCGCCGCATGGCCCCGGCGAGTGGGCCGCGAGAGTCCGCGCCCGCTGGCGCGAGGGCGCCGTAGCGCTCGTCGCCGCCGTCGGCTTCTGGTATATCGCCGTCCCTGGCGCGGCAATCGAGACGGCCGAGCGCGTGCTTCCCGTGCTGGTCGAGAATCTGCCCGACGGCTATCGGCTCGTCGCCGTCGAACCTCCCGAGGCGCGCGTGCGCTTCGAGGGCCGCCGCCGCGACCTCGTACTGGCCAGCGGAGGCGATCTCTCGATTCGCATCGATGTCTTCCTGGCGCAGCTCGGACGCCGCACCTTCCAGATCGGCATCGATCAGGTGCGCAGCCCAGAGACGATCCGGGCCATCGGCATCGAGCCCGAGCGCGTGCGGATCGTGGTGGAGCGCGAGGGCTCCTAGGTGTCGTCTCCACGTGCGTGGGTCACCGGGCGTCGCCAAGCCAACAGAGCGGGCAGAAGAATCAGGATGCACAGCACGTTGAGCAGGAGTCCGACAGCGAGCAGCTGGCCAAGGCCACTGATCCCGTTGTGGCTTGCCAGTGAGAGACTGCCGAAGCTCACCGCCGTGGTCAGTGCGCTGTAGTAGACGGCGCGGGCGGTCGCGGTCGCACGCAGATTTTCGCCGGCCTCCAGCCCCGCGTTGGCACGCGACACCAGATGGATCGCGCTGTCGACTCCGATGCCAAGGAGCAGCGGAATCACGACGACATTGGTGAAGTCGAAGGACAGCTCGAGCAGCACGGCGACAGCCGCTGTGCAGGTCGCGGCCAGGATCAGCGGTGTCATGATCAGGGCGACGTCGGCGAGGCTGCGCCAGAGCACCCAGATCAGGATTGAGATCACGAGTACTGCCGAGATCAGCGCCTGGCTGAAGGAGGACTTCGTCACTTGACCGAACTCCACGAGGTTGAGCGGCACGCCCGCGATGTTGGGTGCCACGGCCTGCACCGAGGTCACGAAGCCCTCGAGCTCGTCGATCGTGTCGAGGTCCTGGCTCGGGTAGACCTGGAGTCGCGCGACGCCACTGGGAGCCAACATGCGGCGCACCAGCGAGGGCGGCAGGTCTTCCCGCGTGATTCCGTCGGTGGAGAGTGCGCGACGTAGGCGAGCGAGTTGTGCGGGCAGTGGCGTGAGCAGCACGGCGTCCAGCTTGGTCAGCGCCTCCTCGGGCTGGCCCTCGCGACCGGCGCGGGCCAGGAAGTCGGCCAGGTGCTCGCTCAACCGCGCCATTGCAGCAGCGAGATCCGCATCGCCTGGCTGCACGCTCGGTCCTGCGAGGTGGCGCTCCAGCTCGCGTAGGGCGTTGATCTGCTCCTGCGGGACCGGCGCTTCGGCCGCCGCCAGACCCGGTGGCTTCTCGAAGAGATAGGCGACGTCGTCCAGGATCTCGAGCTTGTCGTCCTGATCCTCGGGCACGAAGCTCGCCAGACTCACCGTGTGGTCGACCTCGTCCAAGGCCTCGAGCTTCGCGGCCAGGGGTCCAGCCCTGGCGACGTCGGAGAGCAGCACGTTCAAATACCATGGCGAGGTGCGCGGCTCGTCGAGGAGATCCTTGAAGGCGCGCACGGACTCGGTGCCCGGATCGCGCATCTCCACCACGTTGGAGTCGAAGCGGATGCCGGGGGCGATCGTCGCCGCCATCCCGAAGAGCGCCAACGCGCTCCAGCGGATGGCCGCGGGATGTGCATCGAATCCGTGCCACCAGCCGGTGCGAAAGCGCAAATCCTTGCCCAGGTCGCGCTCCGGATCGATGCGCAGCCAGCTGCCGAGCAGCGCCGGGAAGAAGGTCAGGGTCAGGAAGAAGATCACGAACATGCTCGAGCCAGCGATCAGCCCCAGCTGCGAGACGCCTCGGTAGTCGGTGGGGAAATGCCTCCGCGTGTGGGCGTCCGCGGCGCATCCCGTCCGCGTAGCCCGTGCCCAGGTGGATTCCGAAGTCTACCCCGAGCCCGATGAAGAGGATTGCGAAGGCGAGAGTGAGCGGATTCAGGTAACCCACGGTGGCGGCGGTGAACGCACCGGTCCACACCAGACCTACGATCAGTGTGGCGAGCGCCGCGACGACGAGCTTGAGTGAGCGCATCGCCATCATCTCGTCGTAGTTGAGAGGGGGATTTCCCGTGACGCGGACCGTGACGCCGCGTTCGGGTGTGAGCTGCAGCACCTCGGCAGCCGCGCGAATGCGTTCGATGGGGATACGGCCCTGCAGGACGTGGTGGTAGTCGAGCACTGGGTGAACGACGACGACGCGGCGAGTCGAGAGGTCGAGGGACGACCCCTGCAGCAACACCGACTCCCACGAGACGGGCACAGGGTACGTGTCCCAGGCTGCCAGCGTGGCCTCGCTCACGCGATCGAGTACCCCCACCCACTGATCGGCGTCGTCGTCCGCGGGATCGCGTTCGTCGAGTCCGTCGCGCAGGATGGTCGCCATATGCGCCAGGCTCAGGTCGGCCTCGAGCTCGCCGATCAATGGCTGGATGCGCGCCATCTCGTCCGCGAAGTCGTCGAGCTCCTCGGGGCTGCGATAGAGCAGGCCATTGCGCTCGAAAAAGTCGCCGCCGCCGGGCAGGTAGGCCTCGGTGATGGCGTCGGGCTGACCCTGGAGCTGGTCGCTGAGCATCGTTGCGGCCTCGCGCGCGAGCTCCGGGGTCCGCGCATCGATGACGACGAAGATCGCTTCCTCCAGGTTCGGGAAATGCTGGATGAACTTCTCGTGGGCCTGGCGCGAGGGCAGATTCGCGGGGATCAGACTGAGGTTGTCGGAGTTGATGCCGAGATTCAGCGCGGTGTAGATGCCCAGCACCACGGTCAGGGCGAGGATCGCGATGGCCACGGTCCGCGGGCGCGAGTCCACCCAATCGACCCAGCGCGTCAGCGCCTTCGCCAGAGCTGAGTCGATCTGTTTCTTCATTGGCGGAGTGGGGGGCCGGCACGGGGCGGCGCATGCGGCGGGAGTCGCGCTGGGTCGCCGGCGTCGGGGGTCGGGAGCGCGCAACGATAAATCACGCGGTCCACGCGCGCATTGGGTCAGCCCATATCGAGCGTCGGACTCGCCCCGGAGACGTCAGCGAGGTCGCATTCCCATGACGAAGGACGAAGGCGGTCCAATCGCAAGCATCACGGGACGCGGGGAGGGGGGCTCGAGTGGGCGAGGCAAGCTGGGACTCTGCGCGGCGGAGTGCCACGCATCCGCAGCCGCTCGAGATCGGTGGTCTCGCGTGCTAGCGGCGCGACCGGTGGTTGCGCCTTTCGCCATTCATGCCGCGCAGTGCCAGCCAGGTCAGACCCAGGAGAGCGAAGCCGATGATGTAAGCGAGCTCGTGCAAGGGATGCCCCTCTCGATTCCCCCTACGTATCCGCGTTCCCGGGGATTCTTTCCGTGACTCCAATCACCGGCGCAGGGATTACGCAGATTGGTGGACTTGTGGGGTGAAAGGGCAACGCGAGAGCGGGTGGAGCGATTCGCCGCTCAGCCACCGCCCGGGGGAGATCGCTTGGCGATCTTCACCCTCGGATCCGAGTTGCAGGTAAAATCCCACACTCCAATTGGATCTGGCTAGAGGCTCTCGCGCAGTTCACGGGTCACGCGGAGCATGCTGCGCAGGACGCGGCGTTCCACCGAGGAGAGGCCGGTCTCGGCCAGCTCGGCGTCGTGGGCCGGGCCCGTGCCGAGCGTGTCCTGGTAGTTGGTAAATCGCATCACGAGCCGATACAGGGCCTCGGGCGGCAGAGCGCGCCGCCTTCGCAGGAGCCGCTCGCTGGCGTGATCGACGGAGTCGCCGGTGATGCGGTCATAGGGGTTCAGTCTGGCCGCCCGCTCTGCGACGCCGGTCAGCAGGTGCAGAGCCGGCGTGCGCGTACGCTCGGATTCGATGCGGATCAGCTCGAGCCACGCGCGCTGGAGTCGCGCCGCCATGCGCAGACGGTGCGGAGCCGGTCGGCGGTCGCTCCGCGATGCGTAGTCGGAGAGCGCGATGCCGAGGACCTCGACGCCGGGAACGCGTGCGCGGCGAGTGGAGAGCAGCTCTTCGTCCCCGTCGCAGCGCTCGAGCCAGTGCGCGGGTAGCTCGCGGAAGAGGTCGCGCACGCAGTAGATCGCATCCCACGTCAGTCCATCCGGGACCTTCGTCGGGCCGCGCGAGGAGCGCGCTCGCTCGAAGCGGGCGACCGCGGCCAGCATCCGCTCGACGGCCTCGGGCGCGGCCTCGAGCAGCGCCGTCGCGCTCTCCTCTACGAAGCCGATCTTCTCGAGCAAGAGCATCCGCTTGACGCGCTGGAACTCCGTGTCGAAGAGGTCCAGCACCGGATCGCGGGCGAATTGGCGCAGTGGCGCCTTGCTTCCGGTGATCAGGTAGTCACGGATCTGCGCATACTTCTGGACGATCCCCCGGGCCTTGCGGCGCTGCTCGGGAATCGTCGTCGACATGCGATCGGTGTCTGCGAAACGATACTCGCGGTGGAAGAGGCCGAACTGCCGCACCGAGCCATAGTCGATGATGCTGCCGTCTGCGAGCACGTTGTCACCGTCCCAGTCGAGCCAGCAGAACACGTAGTCGCTCTCGAAACGGGCCGCGATGCGCGCGAAGGTGAGAGCGGCATCCTCGGCCAGGTACGCATAGCGCCGCGTAGCGCGCGCACGGGTATTGGCCTCGGGCAGGGCGGGCCAGTCGCCGTTGCCGACACGGCGATCGATGAAGAAGTCGACCGTCTGCCGGAGGCGGTCGCGTTCGCCCTGGTGGAGGTGAACGAAGAAGTGAGAGGGGCGCAGCAGGCATCGGGCCGCCCGCACGTTGATCGCCAGGCCAGAGGGCAGCGTCAGGACCGCCAGAACGCGTTCGGTCCGGATGCCGTTGCGGTGGAAGATCTCGCTCATCACCGCCGCGTTGATGCCTTCGGCCAGCGCCGCCGTCCCGCAGCCGTAGGAGGCCATGTAGTTGCCTGTCTTGAAGAAAGTGCCGAATTCGGAGGTGGCCGGGCAGAGTCGCGTGACGCCAGTCCCGCAGCTCGATACATCCCAGGTCACGCCTTTGTGGGTTACGCTTCCGTTCCAGACGCTGCGGCCATCGCCCGACGAAAGGCCGCGCTTGTCGGGGTGTTGCAGCTGCAGGTAGCGCGTGGCCATGTAACTATTCGTGAGCATGTCGCGCTTGGGCACCTTCGTCCCGTTGAGGAAGTCGTACTCGTTCAGGATCACCAGGCCAAAGGTCTCGAGCAGCGTCTTGCGCAGGGCCGCCGTGAGGCGGTCCGGATGGCCCGCCGGGATGAGGCCCATCTCACGCGCGAGGGCGAAGTTGAAGTACGCGATCTCGGCGTCGTGCCGACGTCGAGCTCGGTAGTCGATATACGCACCCGGTGCGGCGCGCCGCAGTGGATGGCGGCCGTCGATGCGGCATATGCGTGCGTAGGGTCGCGTGCGGGCGTGGCTGTCTCGAGCGGCGGACAAGGAACCTCCTCGATGTCCCAGTGGCGGCCATCGGCGCTCCGGGACACGGTCTTGATTGCGAGTCGGTCACGCACACATCTCTCTGCACGCATGCCGTGTGCAGCGGATGGGCAGGCCGCAGGGCCAAGTCGGCGCGGGCTGGGCAGTCGCTCGATTGGATGGACTCGAGCCGCGGGTGGTGATAGCTTGCCCCGCGGGCGACAGGGGGCTCGTTCGCGCACCTGCCGCATGTCCAGAGATCGATGGAATCGATGGGGAGGATCCGCTCGATGTGGCAGCTCGAGCGCCTGGCGCCGGCGCAGAAGCGCGGCGAGTGCATCGACCTCGACGCCTCACGCGTGCGGATGAGCGTGGGTCGATCCGAGGATTGCGACGTGCGGCTCTACAGCGCGACCGCGTCGCGTATGCACGCCGAGCTGCGCCGCGAAGCCGACGGCAGCTGGTGGATCGCGCCGCTGGAGGGCTGCGAGGTGCGGGCGGACGGCGAGCCGGTCGGCGAGCGCTGCGAGCTCTGCGAGGGTCTCTCCCTCGAGCTCGGGCGCGATCGCCTGCGATGCCAGACGCCGGCTGCAGCGGGCGACGCAGCTCTGGTGCCTCCTCTGCGGCGTAGGAACCCCGCGTGGCACCGTCCGGCTATGCTGGTGGCTGCTGCGTTCGTCCTGGTACTCGTCTTCTTGCGCACCTGCGGGTGATCGATCACCGTGCACTGCGGAACCAGCGTCTGGCCACCGGGCACACACCCGCGAGACCAGACCCAGCAGCAAGCTCCGCCCCGATCAGGGAGTCGGAGAGGGAGTCGGAGAGGGAGGCGGCCGAAGATGGAATCCACATCGGCCAGACGAGCGACGAGCACCGGGCGCCGCGCACACTTCTGCCGGTCCCTGGGGTTGGGCGCCCTGGGGTTGGGCGCATTGTTGGCCTGCGCAGCCATTGCGGCCGCCGCGTCGGACGGCGCGGTGTACCGCGATCGCACGGTTGCCGTGCTCGACGAGATCGCGTCGGCCGAGTCGGGCTTCGGGTTGCAGGCCTGGGTGAACGACGGCTCGCTCGCCGACATCGCGATCGGCCAGACACTCCAATATCACTTCCTCGCCGATCGCAGCGCATACCTCACGGTGCTGCATGTGGACAGCCACGGTGTCCTGACGCTGATCCATCCCAACGCCATCGGTTCCGGTGGCGAGCTGCGTGGCGGAGTCGAGAAGACCTTCCCGAGTGCCGAGGACGAGTTCACCGCGCAGGCCGATCCGCCGCTGGGGCGCGACTACGTGCTCGTGGTCGCCACGCGAGAGCCCATCGATGCCGTCGCGCTGGGCGTCACACTCTCCCCCGAGCCGATCGCCGTCGTGGAGGCTGCGGATGCGCCGGCACTGGCAGGACGTCTGCACGCACGCTACATGGCCATCGCCCCCGAGGCCCGCGCCTCGACGAATTTCGAACAGCGGATCGTCGGTCGTTCCGCGACTGCCGAGTATGCATCCGTCGACATCGTCGACTACTTCACGACGCGCACCCGCTCGATCCGCCGACCCAAACTCGACCTGCACGTCCACTTCGTAACGGGCTCGTACGAGCTCGACCCGTCGGCGCGCAGCAATCTCGACGCGGTCGCCGCGGCGCTGGCGGATCCGCGCATGCAGAGCATGCGCTTCAATGTGAGCGGTCATACGGACGATGTCGGCAGCACCGAGTACAACGAGGTGCTCTCGCAGCGCCGCGCCAGCACGGTCGTGAAGTATCTGACCGAGGAGCGCAGCATCGACTCGGCGCGCCTGCGAGCCAGCTCCTTCGGCGAGACGCGTCCGATCGAAAGCAACGACTCGGCCCAGGGTCGGCAGCTGAACCGGCGCGTGGAGTTCGAGCTGATCCGGTAGGGTGTCGCGCCCACGGACCGGGGCGCTGAGCTTCAGCCATCCCAGACGCAGCGGAATCCAATGTCCGAGCTGGTCTCGTCGGCTGCGGCGGCGCCGATGGCGGCGGATCGGAAGTGGGCCGGGTTGCGCGTATCCCACGAGCCCCCCTTGAGAACGGGCCCGCTCTCACCTTCGCCCTCGGTCCACTCCCACACGCTGCCCGCAAGGTCCTGCACACCCTCGGGCGTTGCACCGGTCGGATGGCTGCCAACTGGCTCCAGCCCCAGTGCCAGGGTCTCGCTGAAACGCAGTCGGCTCGCATCCCAGTCGTCACCCCACGGAAATCGGCGCCGCTCCACACCGCGCGCCTGATACTCCCACTCGTCGGCGCTGGGCAGACGCCCCTCGAGGTGCCTGCAGAAGGTCCGCGCCTCCTCGAATGTCACGTGCGTGACGGGCCAGTCCGGGTGCGGCGCAGCCTCGATCGTGGCGGCGGGCTTTCGCCAGCTGAGTCCGCGTCGGCGCGTCGGACCGTCCCAGCTGTAGCCGCGCTCCTCGGCCAGAGTGGAGAGATCTGTGGCGGCGACGAACTCGGCGAAGCGGGCGTTGGTGACTTCGAAGCGGTCCATCAGGATCGGCCTCGCCGTGTAGCGATGCGGGCGCTCGCCGGCGAGCTCCTCCGGATCGCAGAAACTCCCGTGTGCGCGGCAGAGCTCGAGCGCCGCGGCGCGATCGGTCTCGGAGCTGCCGAGCTCGGCCTGCCGGCCCCCGGGCGCGGGTATGCGCGCATCCTCCATCCAGCCAGTCGATCGCGGCCACAGCAGGAGCAGGGCCGCGACGCCTGCCGCCGCGGCGACGAGCCGGGCGACGTGGCGCACCTGGATCGCCCTTGGGCTCGAGCGGCTCGCGCTTCCGCACGCTCGCTCGAAGGCGTCTGCAAACTCACCGCACGAAGCAAATCGTTCCTCCGGATCGCGTGCGAGTGCCTGCTCGAGGACGCCGCTACAGGCCTCGGGCAGCGAAAGACTTGGGTCGATGCTGCGCAGGGGCAGCGGATCGTTCTGCGTCTTGGCCACCAGGATGGCTTCGTGGGTGCGTCCGCGGAAGGGCAGGGCGCCGCAGAGCGCAAGGTAGACGACGGTGGCCAGCGAGTACTGGTCGTAGGCCGGAGTGAACACGCGGTCGATGGCCTCGGGCGGCGCATAGGCGGGCGAGCCTATGAACGTGCCCACCCGGGTCAGCTGATCGCGTCCGGCCTCGACGGTCGGCGCGTCGGCGTCCACCACGTCGAGTGCCGTTGCGATGCCGAAGTCCGAGAGATAGGGATGATCGTCCTCGTCGAAGAGGATATTGCCGGCCTTCACATCGCGGTGCAGACGACCGCGCGCGTGGATGAAGTCGAGCGCCCTCGCGATCGGGAGCAGCCACTCGAGGATCTGGGCGGGGCTCTCCTGGCCGCCGCCCGCGCGCAGGCGCTGGGCGAGATCGCCCCCGGACAGGTATTGCAGCACCGCGAAGGGCATGCCCTCGTGCTCGCCCTGGTCGAGGATGGCCAGGATCGACGGATGCTCGAAGGCCGAGAGATCGTGGATCTCGGCGAGAAAGCGCCGCCGCTGCGCGGGATCGCCCAGCCCGTCGAGGCGCGGGATCTTGATCACCACGCGACGCTCGAGTCGCGTGTCCCTGGCGAGCAGCACACTGGCCATGCCGCCCTCGCCGAGCGCCGACTCGACCCGGTAGCGCTCGTTCAGGAGCGTGCCCACCAGGCCCAGGCTGGCGCCGCCGCTCACCCCCGACGTCCCTCGGCACGGGTGCTCGTGCATTGAGCACGCATTCGAATCCTCCCGACCCGGCCTGAGCTTAGCGGCTCGCGTCGCTTGTCATCGGGGCGGCGACGCCCGAATATTGGCCGCTGCTTGAGTCGGGTGATGGGCCGGACCGGGTCGGGAGGATGGCATGTCGAGCGGCGTTGTGGTGCGCCTTGGAATCGCGGGAATGCGTCTGCTTCCCCGCAACGCGCTCTCCCGTCTGGCGGGGCGAATCGCATCCCAGCGATTGCCGCGCCCACTGCGCGCGCCCGCATGGCGGCTCTTCGGGCTCGCGGTCGGGGTCGACTTCGACGAGGTGCGCGATCCGCTGATCGAATACGCCTCGCTTCAAGCGTTCTTCACGCGAGCGCTATGCGAAGGCGTGCGTCCGGTCGACTCGGCGCCCGATGCGTTCGTGGCGCCCTGCGATGGTGCCTGGGGTGAGTCGGGCCGCGTGCAGGACGGGCTGCTGCTGCAGCTGAAGGGGCGGCCCTACTCGCTCGCCGAGCTGCTCGGGGACGCGAAGCTCGCTCGCCACTTCGAGGGCGGCCGCTTCGCGACATTCTACCTGGCTCCGCGCGACTACCATCGATTCCACACGCCCTGCACACTGCGCGTCCTGCGCGCCATTCACATTCCCGGTACGCTCTGGCCAGTCAACAGCATCGGTCTCGAGGGGGTCGACGGGCTCTTTGCACAGAACGAGCGCATCGTGGCGCTGATGTCGATGGACACCGCGGTCTCCGAAGCGGATGCGAGATCTCCGAATCTCTGTCTCGTCGCCGTCGGTGCCATGATGGTCGGGTGCGTGCGCCTGGCGTTCGACGACCTCGCGACGAATCACACCGGCGCGGCGTATAGCGAGCGCGACTACTCGGCGCGTCCGGTCGCGCTGTCCAAGGGCGAGGAGTGGGGACGCTTCGAGTTTGGCTCGACGATCGTCGTGCTCACGGCGCCCGGCGCCGCGGAGCTGGATCTACGCCCACCGGGTGCGCCGCTGCGGCTGGGTGCGCGAATCGGGTCTCTGACGCCGCAGTAGGCGCCCGAGAGCCCGTGCTCCGGTCTCGCCATCGGTGGTAGGCGTCGCCGGCGGCGGCGCAGGGGTCGGGCTCTGGCCCGGGTTCGCGGCATGGCGACGGGGATCGTCCTCGTCGTGCTCGTGATCCTCGCCACGCCGTGGCTGGCGTGCGTGGGGAGGCCGCCCAGCAACGCCGATGACATCTGCTCCATCTTCGACGAGAAGCGCAGCTGGTATCGCGCTGCCAGGCAGTCCTCCGAGCGTTGGGGTGTCCCCGAGTCAGTGCAGCTGGCGATCATTTTCCAGGAGTCGAGCTTCCGGGCCACCGCACGCCCACCGCGCAGCAGGATTCTGTGGGTGTTGCCGGGGCCGCGTCTCTCCTCCGCCTATGGGTATGGACAGGTCGTGGATCCAACCTGGGATCGCTATGTGCGCGCCACGGGGAATCGCCGCGCGGCGCGTCACGACTTCTCGGACGTCGCCGACTTCATTGGCTGGTACGGACACAGCATCCACCGCCGCACGGGCATCGCGAAGCACGATGCCGGAAATCTCTATCTCGCCTACCACGAGGGCCCGGGCGGATTTGAAAAGGGCACGCATGCCGACAAGCCCTGGCTGAAGAAGGTGGCGCGGAGCGTGGATCATCGTGCGGGGAGCTATGCGCAGCAATATGCGGGCTGCCGGGAGAGTCTGGCGCGCGGGCGCTTCTTTGGCTTCTTCTGAGATACGGAGCCGCGCCGTGATGAGGAGCCTTTAGGTAGCGGGCCCAACGGATGCTCTTCAATTCCCACGTCTTCATCCTGCTCTTCCTACCGATTACGCTATGCGGCTTCTACGCGCTTGGGCACGCGGGCCGGTCGAATTGGGCCAGGCTCTGGCTCGTGGCCGCGTCGCTCTTCTTCTATGGCTGGTGGGACGTCCGCTATGTGCCGCTGCTAGTGGGCTCCGTGGTGATCAACCAGGCGATTGGCCGCGGTCTGGGAGGCGGTATCAAAGCTGAGGGCGCACGGCGCGGGCTGCTGTGGCTCGGCGTCACGGCGAACCTAGCGACCTTGGGTTGGTTCAAGTACGCAAACTTTCTGGTCGACGAGGCGAATCGTTCGCTGGGTGCGGGGATCACGATTCCCGCCATCGTGCTGCCGCTGGCCATCTCCTTCTTCACCTTTCAGCAGATCGCCTACCTGGTGGACGCATGGCGCACGCGCAAAGAGGAGCGCGACCCGCTCGATTACGCGATCTTCGTCACCTTCTTTCCGCAACTCATCGCCGGCCCCATCGTCCACCACCGCGAGATGATTCCGCAATTCGCGCGCGACGAGACCTACCGGCTCTCACGCATGAACGTCCAGGTTGGACTCACGATCTTCGCCATCGGCCTATTCAAGAAGGTGGTGATCGCCGACGGCATCGCACTGCAGGCAACACCGATCTTTCGAGCCGTCGAGCTCGGCGCCACACCCGACGCGTTCGCGGCCTGGACCGCAGCGCTCGCCTATACGTTGCAGCTCTACTTCGACTTTTCCGGCTACTCCGATATGGCGATCGGTCTCGGCCGCCTCTTCGGTGTGAAGCTCCCGCTGAACTTCCACTCGCCCTATCAGGCCACCAGCATCATCGAGTTCTGGCGGCGCTGGCACATCACGCTTTCACGCTTTCTGCGCGACTATCTATACATTCCGCTGGGTGGCAATCGCCGCGGTAGGGGGCGGCGCTACGCGAATTTGATGGTCACGATGCTGCTCGGCGGGCTCTGGCACGGTGCCGGCTGGACATTCGTGGCCTGGGGCGGTCTGCACGGGCTCTACCTGCTGATCGCGCACGTATTCCGAGCCGCAATGACGCGCGTCGGACTCTCGGGCCGCTTCGGATTTCTCGGGCGCGGGCTTGGTTGTGGGACGACCTTTCTGGCTGTCGTCGTGGCTTGGGTCGTCTTTCGCGCTGAGAGTCTGGGATCGGCTTGGACGATTCTATCCGGCATGATGGGCCGATACGGTGTCCTCTGGCCAGAGGACTGGATGCGGCCCTTCACACAGCTCGCTCTCTTGCTCGCGCTCGTCTGGTGGGCGCCGAACACGCAGTCGATCATGGGACGCTTCGACCCGGCTCTCTTGGCGCCTGGGCTCGAGCTCGAGGCACCCTACTGGCTGCAGTGGCGGCCAAGCCGCGCATTTGCGGTCGCCTTGGCGATCATCACCATCTGGGGAGTGCTGGGGATCAACCGATACAGTGAGTTCCTCTACTTCCAGTTCTGAGAGTCGAGCGGTACCGGACGGCCAGCCTGTGATTCGGGAGAGGGACGTCTACCTGGTCTGGTACGCGCTCGGCTGCCTGGCCGCCGCGGCACTGGTCGGTCTCGTCAATTGGCGTGTCGACCCGCTTCAGTTCTATCGGCGGGCCGCCTACGCACCCGTCTTCAGCGACAACCAGCGCTACCAGAACCCTGGTCTCGCCAAGAACTACGATTACGAGACGGTGGTGATCGGCACTTCACATGCCGAGAACCTGCTTCCAGCCGACATCTCGTCGCGGCTCGGCGAGCGGGCGATGAAGCTCGCCATCTCGGGCTCGACGGCCCGCGAGCAGGCGCTGGTGCTGAAGAAGGCGCTGGCTACGGGCCGGGTGCGCCACGTGATCTGGGCGCTCGACAGAGTCGCGTTCGCAAAGCCCATCGCCGCCGTGAGCAACCGCGAGGGGCCTTTCCCGCATCATCTCTATCGTGAAGGCCCGCGCACGGCTGCCCTCTACCTGCTCTCCACCGACACTCTGCGACTCAGCTTCGACGTACGGGCCGGCTTCGGTCATCGCGATCTCGAGACCCTCAATGCCTGGCACGCCGACTACGACTATGGACAGGCCGTCGTGATGGCCGACTGGGAGCGGCGTGGGCGCGTGCTCGATCGGATCAATCGCAATCGATCGCGACCGCATCCGTCGCGCGAGCAGGCTCGCCAGCGCAGCCTGCGGGCCAACCTGCTCGGGCTGATCCGCACTCACTCCGGTGTGCGCTTCGATCTCTTCTTTCCACCCTATTCGATCCTCACCTACCTGGCAGATTTTCGCACCGGGGAGCGTGTCTTCGACGAGCGCCAGCGATTCAAGGCCTTCGTGGTAGAGATCACGGCGGCTCGGCCGAACGTGCGCGTCTTCGACTTCCAAGGGGCGAGCGAGATCACACACGACACGCGCAACTACAAGGATCTCGACCATTACACGCTGCGCATCAATCGCTGGATCCTCGATGCGTTGGCGAGCGGCCGCTACCAGGTCGATCCAGCCGGCTATGCGGCGGAGCTCGCGCGCCAGGCCGCGCAGGTGCAGGCGTATCGGCGCGATGTGTGCGAGGGCGATCCACGGCGCAGAATGCTCTGCCCGCGTGTGGCCACGCCCGGCTCCGACTGATCGGCCGATCAGGCCTCGCCGAGTCGCACCGCCGACTCGAATGCGGGATAGGCGAGCTCGATCCAGTCACAGAGCACCGGCCGCGTGCGACGCGGATCGATCAGGTCGTGTACCCCGAAGGCCTCTGCGCGCGGGAAGGGACTGCGGCCGCGTGAGAGCCGCTCCTCGAGCTCGCGACGCTTCGCGTCCGGATCCTCGGCCGCCTCGATCTCGCGCCTGAAGGCCACCGCCACGCCGCCTTCGATGGGCAGCGCCCCCCCCTCGGCGGAGGGCCAGCAGTAGACCTGCCCATTCGGTCCGAAATGCGCGGCGGCCGCGACACCGTATGTCTTGCGCACGATCACCGAGACCCAGGGTACGCGTGAACGCACCGTCGCATTGATGGCCTCGACGCCGCAACGGATCGTGCCCGACGACTCCGCGCCCGATCCGATCATGAAGCCGGGCTCGTCGACGAAGCTCACAATCGGTAGATGGAATGTGTCGCAGAGCTGGATGAAGCGGGTGACCTTGCGCGCCCCATCCGCAGTCATGCTGCCGCCATAGAAGTGTGGATCGTTGGCGAAGATTCCCACCGGAAAGCCATTCAGGCGTGCCAGTCCGGTAATCTGCGAGCGGCCGTAGAGCGCCGACATCTCGAAGAAGGAGTCCCGGTCGAGCACCGCATCGATGACCTTTCGCATCTTGTAGACCTGCCGCCGCTCGCGCGGCACGATCTCCAGCAGCACCTCCTCGCAGCGGTCGCCTGGGTCCGCGTCGGGTCGCGTCGCCGAGGCGCGTTCGGGCAAGCGCGAGGCGTTGCGCGGCAGGTAGGAGAGGAAGCGGCGGATCTGTCGCATGGCGTCGAGCTCGTCGTGGGCGAGATTGTCGACCACACCGCTCCTCATGTGGACCTTGTGGCCGCCGAGCTCCTCCTTCGTGAGCTTTTCGCCGAGCGCTCGCTCGACCACAGCTGGGCCGGCGACGAGCACCTGCGAGGTGCCCTTCGTCATCACCGAGAAGTGGGAGGCCGCCAGGCGGGCGGCCGGGAAACCGGCCACGGCGCCGACCGCCGCGGATACGACCGGCACCGCCTCCATCACGTCCGCAATCGACTTGAAGCGCGAGCGTGAATAGACCGGGTCTCCCATCGGCCGCGCTCCGCCGCCGCCCTTGCCCCGGGTGCCCGTGACGCTGCCGCCGCCACCCTCCAGGAAGCGGATCAGCGGCAGCTGGTAGCGCAGCGCCAGATCCTCGGCGTAGACGCTCTTGCGCAGTCCCGCCGGCGTCGGTGAGCCCCCGCGCTGGGTGAAGTCCTCGCCACCGATCACACATGGGCGTCCGTCGACGTCGGCTATGCCGAGCACGTAGTTGGCCGGTGTGAAGTTCTTCAGGCGGCCGGTGTCGTCGAGCTCCGAGTAGCCGGAGAGCGGTCCCTCCTCGCGAAACGTCCCCGCGTCCGCCAGTGCGTCGATTCGCTCGCGGATGGTGAGTCGGCCGCGATCGTGTTGACGGCCGACCGCCTCTTCGCCGCCCATCTGCTGCGCCATCGCGCGGCGTTGCTCGATGCCATCGACCTCTTCGCGCCAGCTCATATCCGCCCCTCCTCAGAACTTCCGCAGCCCGCATTCGAGTGTCGTGAGATCCACGATTCCCACCGAATTCAGACGCGGCCGCATGCCCGCGCACTCCCCTGGATTGAAGACCAGCGTGCCCGCGATCTCCTCGAGCCGGTGCAGGTGAGTGTGGCCGTGGATCGCCAACGCATGATGCGGCCGCAAGTGGAGGTCGAGCTCGAGCGGATCGTGCACAACGAGTATGCGTCGCCCATGCCAATCGACCTCCAATGGACTGTCCACGATCCGCATTCGATGCCGAGTGGCCGCGGCCTCGAGGGCCTCGCGCTCCAGGTCGTTGTTGCCGTAGACCCCGTGCAGAGTGGCCTCCAGGGCCGAGAATGTATCGAGCACCTTGGACTGCGTGATGTCGCCCGTGTGGATGACGTAGGACACGCCCTCGGCATTGAATATCTCGACGATGCGCCGCACGCTGCGCAGGTTGTTGTGGGTGTCTCCGACGACGCCGATCCGCATCGAGCGCTGGCTCCCTGGCGGGCGAGCCTCGCCCCGGGCGCGAGAGGCTATCACGTCCCGCGCAGGCCTGAGGCCGTCTGCCGCGTCCAGCGAGGCGTGGCCGTGCGGGTTATGCTGAGCGCGTGTTCATCCTCGTCGCGCTGATCGTGCTGCTTGCGTTTGCGTTCGTCCGCTTGCGGGTCGGCTACCCGGTGCCCGACCGCCCCCTGGTGATCCTCACGCGCGCAGAGGCCGCCTTCCTGGCGGCCGCGGCCGCCACGTTCTTCCCTGCGCTGGACGAGGACGGTCGGGCCGCTTCCAAAGTTCTCAGGCCGGGCGAAGCGGTCGATCTGCCCGGTTATATGGACGACTACCTCGGGCAGCTCCCGAAACGCCAGCGCTTCCAAATCCGAGCTCTGCTGATGCTCTTCGAACAATCCAGTGTCGTCTTTCCGGCGCGCGGGCTCGGCGCCTTCAAGCGCTTCTCATCGATGTCGCCCGCGCAGCAGCGGCACGTGATGCACGCATGGGCCGAGAGCCGGCTCTACCTGCGTCGCGTCGCCTTCATCGCCCTGAAGGCGCTGCTCGTGCTCGGCTATCTCGGCGACGATACGAATCTGCGCGCGCTCGGGCTCGCGCCTTGGGAGATCGAGAGCCCCGTGATCGAGACCGATCTGATCTACCCATCGATCGGCGCCCGGCCCGAGCAGATCGCCTTCACGCTCGAGGATCTTGCCGCGCCCGGGGTGGACGCGCGCTCGGCCCCGCCGCTTCGCGGCGTGGAGGAGCGCACGTGAGAGCGGAGGCCCTGTCGACGCGCGAGGCTGAGGGCGAGATCCGTGTCTTCGCGCAGTACGAGCGCGACTTCGTCGAGGAGGCGGATGTCGTGGTGGTGGGATCGGGCCCCTCGGGCTCGGTGGTCACCTACGAGCTCGCGAAGGCCGGCCACCGTGTGCTGCTCGTCGAGGAGGGACCGCCCTTCACGCCCAAGGACTTTCGCATCGACGGCAATGTCTCGATGGCTCGGACCATGCGAGAGGGCGGACTGCGCAGCACCACGGGCACATTCATGCCGGTCATGCAGGCGATCTGTCTCGGTGGAGCTTCGCTCATCAACTCGGCCATGTGCGTGCGGCCTCCGAAATTCGTCTTCGACGATTGGTCGACGCGTTTCGATCTCGAGCGCACGACGCGCGGGGATCTCGATCCACACTACGACGCCGTGGGCGAGTTCCTGGGCATCGCGCCAACGCCAGACGCCGTGCAGGGAAGACGCAACATGCTCTTTCGCGAGGGATGCGACGCACTCGGCTACTCGAGCGAGCCCGTCCCACGCAATGTGCAGGGCTGCCGCGGAAGCGGCGAGTGCTTCACCGGCTGTCGCCCACGCGCCAAGCAGAGCATGGATATCAGCTATATCCCCGAGGCCATGAAGCTCGGCGCACGGGTGCTTACGTCCCTGCAGGTACAGCGCGTGCTCGGGACGCGGCGGCGGGTCTGGGGCGTGGAGGGGCAGGTCGTCGAGCCCTTCACCGGCAGGGCTTCGCACGCCTTCAGGATCAATGCGCGCCTGGTGGTGCTGGCGGCGGGGTGCATGGCGACGCCGGTGCTCCTGCAGCGCAGCGGGGACCTCGCCAACGAATCGCGGCAGGTGGGGCAGAACCTGCAATTTCACCCCGGCTGCGCGGTAGCCGGTGTATTCCCCGACGAAGTCGACCCGCTCTTCGGCGCGACCCAGAGCTATCACTCCCTCGACTTCCTGCGTGAAGGCTTCAAGCTCGAGACGATGTGGTCCTCGCCGGCTGCCCTCGCCGTGCGGACGCCCGGGATGGGCGCTGATCTCTTGCGCCACCTCGGCGAGCTTCCGCGCACCGTGATCTGGGATGCCATTGGCAGCACTCACCGCAGTGTCGGCAGCGTGCGTGCGCGCTCCGAAGGGCTGGATCCAGTGATTCGCTGGTCGCTGAACGAGGACGACGCGAAGCTGATGCTGCGCGCCGTGCACGTCCTGACGGAAATCTTCTTCGCCGCGGGCGCCGAGAAGGTCATGCCCGGTGTGCACGGTCTGCCCGAGGAGATCACGTCGACCCTGGGCGCGCAGGCGATCGGGGACCATCCGATCCGGCCGCGTGATCTCGTGATGGCCAGCTCGCACGTCTTCTGTACGACACGCATGCACGGCGACGCCGCGAAGGGCGTGGTCGACGAGATCGGGCGCTGCCACGGCTTCGACAATCTCTTCATCGCAGACACGGGAATCTTTCCTCGCTGCCCGTCCGTCAATCCCATGTACACAGTCATGGCACTCGCCCACCGTCAGGCGCAGGCGATTCGGGAGCAGATCTGAGCCATGGCTGAAGCAGAGCCGGAGGACCTTCCGCCCGGGTTCTGGGGGCCCCCCGAGCCGGGCAAGCTGGTCGGGCGCGGGCACGCAGTGGGCGACTTCCTCGAGGCCTACGAGTGGGACGTACTCGAGAAGGAGCTGGGCCACGTGCGGGTTCGCGCCCACTTGCCGCAGCAGGTCAAGAATCCGCGCGGTCAGCTCTTCGGCGGCTTCACGCCAACCTACGTGGATTTTATCGCCCTCCACACCTGTCGCGCAGGGCGCGACTCGCGGCCGGGCAGGACCTGGCTCGCGACGATGAATATGCGCGTCGACTATTACGCGCCGATCACCAGCGACAACTTCGAGATGGACTGCCGTGTGGTGAATCACCGCGGCTCCACCTTCTGGATCGAGACTCGCTTTCTGGACCCCGAGGGGAGCCTGCTCGCCTGGGCGTACACGACCTTCAAAGAGGTCTGACTCCGTTCTGCCCCCTCACCGCAGAAGGTCCTCACCGCAGAAGGTCCTCGGCGCCGAGTCGGCCGTACGCCGACCGGTGAGTCGCCGCGCTTCACTTTCTACCGAGACGGCCGATGAAGTCCTTGGAGCCCCAATCCGCGGGGAGGGGATCGGCCCATGCTGCGATCAATCGTTTTCGTCGCCCTGATCAGTGCGCTGATGGCGCCGGCGATCGCTCATGCGCGAGACCAGCAACGAAACTACACCAACCGCCAGCAATGCCGCCGCATGACCAAGCAGATCCACCACTTCGAGGGCACGGTCCTGAAGCTGGCGAAGGACCGCGGCAACACGCTCTGGTTCGACGCGACAGCGCAGCACATCGCGCGCCTCAAGGACAGCCGCGCCGACGCCTGCCCCGAGTGGGCGAAGCAGCGGACCGCCTACGGCCGCGCCAAGATCCAGGCCGAGCAGGTGAAGCAGATGATGATCATGGCCGGCAAGATGGCACTCAAATACTTCACCGGCGGCTGGATGTAGCCCGGGCTGCGAGCGATCGCGGCAGGTCACCCAGAGCCGACCGCGTCTCCACGCACCCCTCCCACACGCCCTGATCGCTGCGCTTTGGCCCCGTGCCTCGTGCCGGGCTAGCCTGCCCGCCGTGCACACCCCGCGAAAGCTCGCCGGCGCATGCCTGGCCCTTCTCTGCTTGCTGCCCGGGCTGGGCGCCGGGGCCGCCGATTCGGCAGTCGAGGCCGAGGCCGAGGCCGGGATCGAGGACGAGGACAGCAAGCTCGGGCAAGGCATGCCGCGCTTCCATCGTGGGCTCGACCACGCCAGTGACTTCGCACCGGTGGGCGTCATGCTCGACCACACGCATGAGAAGGGCGACTGGACGTTTCTCTACCGGTACCAGCACGACAGCTGGCAGGGACTGATGAGTGGAGACAAATCGACACCGGCGCTGGCGCTGATTCCCGAAGCTTACGACAGCGTCCCGATCTCCGAGACCGTGCAGACGCACCTCTTCGGCGCGATGTACGCGCCACATCGCCGCTTCACCTTTGCCTTCCTGCTGCCGTACCAGACGAAGCACGTGCGTTCAGTGGGTACGGGCATCGCGCCGTCCATGGAGAGTGACGGAATCGGTGATGCAAAGCTGATGTTCATGCTGCCCTTCGT
>JAFDDH010000258.1 GCA_019310975.1 Deltaproteobacteria bacterium
GCTGTCTGTGCTTCTGGCTCGGCGTTTCACGGCGGCTCCAAGAGCGAAGTGGATTCGGTGCTTGGTTCATCGGCTGGCCGTGACGGCAAACAAAGAGGTACCGGCCATCGCGGTACACGGTGTGGTGCAATGCCTACGTATCTCATCGACCGCTGCCCGGCTTCGCATGGGGTCAAGGTCGAGAGAAACAAGGCTAAGAACGATGCGGGGGACATCCGAACAAGGGAGCGGGCGGTCCTCGTACGTCCATTGGGTCGTTTGCAATTCGAGTCCACACACGACGGAAGGGTCGAGCTTGGCTGAAGCCAACGCGAAGGTGAAATCGGCGCCGAAAGCCACGTCCTCCGCGACCCCGGTCACGGGATGGCTCGCTCTTCACTGTCGCGCGATTTCCGGCACCACCCACGGTCTGGTGCTGCTGGACCAGGAAGGGCCCGCGCAGGAGCCGGTCTGTGTGGCTCAGTGGCCGCCCGGCGAAGCCGGATCACGAACCGTGATGGACGCGGCCCGCACCGCGGTCCGACTGCGGCGGGTCGTGATTCGTGAGCACGCCGGTGGGGCAGAGGCCCAGCGCGGCTCGGCTGAGATCGCCGTGCCCGTCCGTCACGGCAATCGATGCATCGGCGCAGTGGCCATCCGGGTCGGTCACGTCCCCGGCGAGGGCGGCACGCATACGGCCAAGGCCCGCGTCGACATACTCGAGTCGGGGGTCTCCTGGCTCGCGAGCCTGGCGGGCGACGCGGCCGCGAAGTCCAGGCTGACCTCGGCCCTCGAAGTGCTTGCCACGGCCGTCGAGCAGGCGAGCTTCCGGTCCGCCGCCACGGCCGTGACCACCGAGCTGGCCACGCGGCTCGGCTGCGAGCGGGTCAGTCTCGGAGTTCTTCGACGGCGTCAGATGCGAGTTGAGGCGCTCTCCCATAGCACGAGCTTCGACGCTCGAACGAACCTGATCTCCGACCTGGGCGCCGCGATGGATGAAGCGGCCGATCAGGACTCCACGATCTCCCATCCCGATCCTCGCGACGCACGCGTGCGCATCGCCCTGGCCCATGAACAGCTCGTGCGTCGCAGCAGCGTAGGTGCCGCCTGGACGGTTCCGCTGGCCAGTCGGGGTGAGATCGTCGGCGCCCTCACCTTCGAGCGCCCCGAGCAAAAGGGAGTCGACGCCGAGACGATCGCCTTCTGCGAGGACGTTGCGGCCCTCGTGGGTCCGGTCCTGATTCTCCGCCATGAGGTCGAGACACCGTGGCACGAACGCCTCCGTGCGGGTCTGCGGCATCGCGCTTCGCTGCTGATCCGCCCGGGCCATCCCCACGCCAAGCTGGCGGCGATCGTCGCTCTCGCGGTGCTCGGCTTCCTGGCCGTGGCGCAGGGCGAGCTACGAATCTCCGCCGACGCACGGCTGGAAGGGCGGGTTCAACGCGCCATCGTGGCCGGCATCGACGGATACATCGCCGAGGCGACCTCAAGGGCGGGAGATACGGTCCGGAAGGGCCAGCTGATGGGTCGCCTGGACGACCGGGACGTCATCCTCAAGAAGAGGAACTGGGAAGGCCGAGAGGCCCAGCTGATTCGCGAGTACAGGGAGGCGATCGCGCAGCACGATCGCAGCCAGGTCACCATCCTCAGCTCCCAGCTTCAGCAGACGCGGGCCGAGCTGCAGCTCGTGGCCACCGAGCTCGCGCGCACCCAGCTGGTGGCCCCCTTCGACGGCATTGTGGTCCAGGGCGACCTCTCGCAAACCCTCGGCTCACCGGTCGAGCGCGGTGCGGTGCTCTTCGAAATTGCCCCCTTGGACGGCTATCGGATCATTCTCGAGGTCGACGAGCGGGACATCTCTCATCTCGCTCGCGGACAGTCCGGCCGCCTGGCCCTGACCGCTCTGCCTGGCGATCCCCTGTCCCTGACGGTGAGCAGAATACTGCCAGTATCGGTGGCGACCGACGGTCACAACTACTTTCGAGTCGAGGCCCAGCTCGATGCCGGGCCGCAGGGACTGCGCCCGGGGATGGAGGGCGTGGCCAAGATCGATGCCGGCCGGAATCGCTACATCTGGATCTGGACGCGCGGTCTGCTCGACTGGCTGCGGCTGCGCACCTGGTCATGGCTGCCCTGAATGGCCGGCTCTCTCCACAGCACCTCGTGGTATCGCGTCGCCGGGCTTCGGCCACAGCTTCGTGAGCACGCGCGTCTCTACCGCCATCACTATCGCGGGCAGCGCTGGTACGTGCTGCAGGATCCGGCGAGCGGCCGTTGTCACCGGCTCTCACCGACGGCCCATCATCTGATCGGGCTGATGGATGGACGACGCACCGCACAGGAGATCTGGGATACCTGCCTGGAGGTGCTGGGCGACGACGCCCCCACCCAGGACGAGACGATTCGACTTCTGGGACTGCTCTACCAGGCGGATGTCCTTCGCTGCGACGTCACGCCCGACCTTGGAGAGATGCTGGAGCGCAGTGTGCGCAGGGAGGCCTCCGAAGGTTGGAAGCAGGTGCTGAGCCCCTTCTACCTCCGCCTCCCCCTCCTCGACCCCGACAGCCTTCTTGAGCGTGCGTCGTTTCTCGTGCGTCCAATCTTCACCCAGCTGGGCTTTGTGCTCTGGTGCGCGGGTATCGCCCTCGGGCTGCTCTTGGCCAGCCAACACTGGAGCGAGCTCGTCCACGACTCCAGCAGTGGGCTTCTTCAGGGGCGCAATCTATGGCTGGCGCTGGCGATCTATCCGCTGGTGAAGGGTCTGCACGAGCTCGGTCACGGCCTGGCGGCGAAGGCGTGGGGGGCGGAAGTGCATGAGATGGGCATCGCGCTCGTGGTCTTCCTGCCCGTTCCCTATGTGGACACTTCCTCGATCGCGGTGCTGCCGGAGAAGAGCCGACGGATGATCGTCAGCGCAGCCGGCATCATGGTCGAGCTCTCGCTGGCGATCGTCGCGTTGCTGGTATGGCTCGCCGTCGAGCCGGGGCTCGTACGCGCAGGCGCACTCCACGTCATGTGGATCTGCAGCGCCTCGACGCTCCTCTTCAACGGCAATCCATTGATCCGCTTCGACGCCTACTACGTTCTTGCTGATGCGCTGGAGATCCCGAACCTCTACGGTCGTTCGACACAGTTCCTATCGTATCTGGTCCAGCACTACTGTCTCGGCCTCGATGCCGTGCGCAACCCCACCATCGTCGACGACGAGGCGCCCTGGCTGGCGGCCTACGGCGTCGCGGCGAGCTGCTACCGCATCGCGATCACGCTGACGATTGCGTGGTACGTCGCGGAGCACTTCTTCGTCCTTGGTGTTCTGCTTGCTCTCTCCTCGTTGGTACTGCAGATCGGCATCCCGCTCGCCCGGGGCGTCGCCTATCTGGTCGCGAGTCCCCGGCTGGGCGCGAAGCGCGCTCGCGCTCTCGTGACCGCTGGGGGCATCGCCCTCGGTTTGGCGGGCCTTTCGTTGTTGGTTCCGCTCCCGCTCCATACTCGGGCCGAGGGGGTCGTCTGGACACCCGAGAAGTCCCAGGTCCGTGCCGGCACAGACGCCTTCGTGAAGCAGGTCCTGGTGCGTCCCGGCAGTGCAGTTGGGCGCGGAGACCCGCTGATCCTGACCGAGGACCCGACGCTGGAGTCGCGTGTCCGGGCGCTCCGCGCGAAGCGCGCAGCGCTGCTGAGTCGCTACCACGCGGAGCGGCACGACAATCTCGTTCGCTCCCAGCTCACCTTGGAGGAGCTCAAGGTCGCCGAAGCCGCGTTGACTCGTGCGAGTGAGCAGGTGCGCGAGGAGGTGGTTCGGAGTCCCGTGGACGGGATCTTCATTCTGCCCGGTGCCGACGATCTCGTCGATCACTTCGTTCGTCAGGGAGATTTGCTCGGCTACGTGGTTGGGCACGGCAACGCGACGGTCCGTGTCGTCATCCCGCAGGCCGACGTCGACCTGGTATGGGAGCAGACCGAGCGAGTCCAGGTTCGCCTGGCCAGCCGCGTGTCGGATGTCGAAGAGGCAACCATCGAGAGGCACGTTCCGGCCGCAAGCGATCTACTCCCCAGCGCAGCGCTTGGGCATGCGGGCGGAGGGATCTGGCCCGTGGACCCCAGCGACGAGTCGGGGATGCGCACATCGATTCCCTGCTTCCAGCTGGATCTCAGACTCACGCATGGAAAGGGGCTCGACGAGATTGGCGAGCGGGTCTATGTCCGATTCACACACGGCATGGAGCCGATAGCGGGGCGTGTCTATCGCGCGGTGCGTCGGCTCTTCCTGAGCCGACTGGGAGTCTGAAGGTGTCCGCGGCGAGCTTGCGGCCCGGTGTAGCCAGGGGCTCGCACCCCGAGAGTGCTCTAGAGGCAAGGCATTGGCTGGCGCGTCGGCAGGACGATCTAGTGGGCCGCTGGCGGAGTCATCGTGAAGCGATCCGAATCCGCTCGGTGCCGGGCGGAGTCGAGAAATTTGGAAGAGGGCTCCGCGGTATTTCTGCGGACGATCTCGAGACCGAGCTTTCCGGCTGTCGTCGTGAGCTGCTCGGAACGGGGCTCACGCCGGGGAACACGCTTCGTGCCTTCGCGCTGATTCGAGAGGTGTCCGCCCGAGTGCTCGGCCAGGCGCATTACGATGTCCAGCTGATGGGCGGCTGGGTGATGATCCAGGGAATGCTTGCGGAGATGCGAACCGGCGAGGGCAAGACCCTGACGGCTACGCTCCCGGCCTGTGCGGCGGCATTGGCAGGCATTCCCGTGCATGTCGTGTCGTGCAACGATTACCTGGTGGCCCGGGATGCCGATGAGATGGGGCCGCTCTACCAGGCTCTCGGCCTGAGCGTCGGCACCGTGACCCAGGAGGAGAGGGATCCGGAAGCCCGCCGCCTCGCCTACGGCTGCGACGTCACCTACGTCACCAGCAACCAGCTCGCCTTCGACTACCTCAAGGATCGGGTCGCGAACCCGGACGAGAGTCTTCTGGGCGATCGAATCGAGAGGCTCGGCAGTAGCGATCGTGTGGGCAGAGATCGGCTCCTTCGCGGTCTCTGCTTTGCGGTGGTGGACGAGGCCGACAGCATAATGATCGACGAAGCCACCACACCGCTGATTCTCTCGCGCCCCAGCGCGAGTGCAGCGCAGCAGCGTGTCTACGAGCAGGCTCTGGAGCTTGCCCGCGGCCTCGAAGACGGGATCGATTTCCGGATCGACCGCACAAACTCTAGCGTGGAGATCTGTCCTCGAGGTGAGGAGAGGCTGGCACAGATCGCCAAATCTTGGGGCGACGTCTGGAAGGGAGAGCGTCGCCGTCGCGAGTGGGCGCAGCGTGGGCTCTCGGCACTCCATCTATATCAGCGGGATCGCGACTACGTGGTGCACGAGGAAAAGGTCGAGATCATCGACCCTCTCACCGGACGTCGGGTACCGGACCGCAGCTGGCAGCAGGGGCTCCATCAGCTGATCGAACTCAAGGAGGGTGTCGCGCTCACAGCCGAGAACGAGATCCTGGCAAAGCTCAGCTATCAGCGATTC
>JAFDDH010000083.1 GCA_019310975.1 Deltaproteobacteria bacterium
GGAATCGCTGTCAACGCTTGACTTTTGCGTATGAGTTGCACATCCAACCCCTCGAAAAGTTGAGCTTTTTTGAACGCGCTGACCACACAATGGGCAAGAGGAGGCTCTGCCCATGTCGTGGTACAAAAATCGAAGTCTGGCGACCCGCATCGCCCTGTTGATGGCGCTCGCCCTCGGGCTTGCCGCACCGGTCGTCGCAGACACTGTTTACACCTGGACGACCGAGGATGGCACGGCTGCTTTCACGGATGACGTGAAGCATGTGCCCGCCCGCTATCGCTCGCAGGTTCGTGTCAGGGTGATGGATAGCCTCGAAGGCTACCACCGCTTTACGCCTGTCGAGCCCAACGAGAATCTGCACGCCGACGATGTCCAGGTGGCCGCTCAGCACGCCGCAGAGCCGGGTTCGATCGCGGTGCCCGTTCCGCCCAGAGGTGGCGTCTCGGTTGTCGTGGGTGGCTCACGCTACGGGGGGGGTGGGGTAGTGGTTCCGGTCGAGAGCAACGGCTCGGATGAGCCGATGATCATCGAGAATCGCCGCGTCAAGCCCGAGAATAGTATGGCGACCAGTCACGAGACGGTCGTCAAGCAGGGCGACAAGGTGATCATGATCCGCCGGGATGAGAAGCACCATCGGGACTGGAACGGCATGGTCCCGCCCACGGACGACTGATCCACCGCGCCGAGAGAGGGCGAGTCGAGGGTCCTTCCTTGGGCCCGGCGCACGCTCCCGCCGATGCGACGGCAGAACTCTGAAGCAGGACCCTCCGCACCCCGGTGCGGGGGGTTCTCGGCGTTTCGCCGCAGGCTTCCGTTCAGCAGCCCTCTCAGCCCGGCTGGGCCGCGCCGAATCCTCGCGCCGTGAGCGTGCGCTGAGCAATGAAGTCCTCGAGCGTCCGCATGGCATCCGAGCCCATCGAGAGAAAGCGCAGGCCCATCTCGATCATGCGCTGGTCACGGGTGTCGCGGCTCCAGATGACCTCGGCCATCGGCTCGATCTGGATCTGGGTCTCCGGCAGCATCAGCTGCACGGCCACTTCGCTCTTCGGTTCGAGCTCACAATCCGCCTCCACCGAGAGGCCGCCGCGCGAGATGTTCAGGGCGGTCCCCCAGGTGTGCAGGATCGAGTTTCGCAGCTGCACGGGGGCGACGATCTCGATCCGCGGCAGGGCGCGTGACAGGCCGTCCTCGAGAAAGTGACGCACACACTCGATCAGCGCGCCGCGCGAGAGCGGCTTGCAGAGCATGTCATTGGCGCCGGCTCGCACGGCCTTCACCCCGTCTTCGTGGCTGCTGTCGCGGAGCATCATGATGACGGGCAAGAGCTCGTAGCCCGGCATCTGCTTGGCGGCCCTGCAGAGCATGGCGCCGTCCATGCCCGGCATGTGGAGGTCCGCCAGCATCAGATCGATCGACTCGCGCGCGAGGATCTCCAACGCCTCCTCGCCCGAAGCGGCTTGGATGACTCGCGCGGTGCGCACGAGGAAGAGGACGGCGAGGTCGCGGAACATTTCGACGTCGTCCACCACGAGGATCGTCTTCGATTGCGTCATGGGTCCTTCGCAATGGGTCCTTCGCAGAGGAGATGTCCGGAATCGATGGATCCGCAGCGGCCAGCAGCCTATGAGCTGCCCACGAGGCGATCGAGGTCGATGAACTCGGACTCGACCGTCCAGTTGTTGCCGTTGCCATCACGCGACCAATGCTGGGTCTCCTTGACCTCGACCTCGAACGGATTCGACATCGAGTAGCCCTTGTAACGCACGAAGATGGTGGCCTTCGTCATGTCCTCGTCCTCGAGCTCCCACGGCTCGGCCTCCCAGTCGGTGAAGCGAACCTGCTCGAACTTCGGCATTTTATCGAGGAAGCTTCGGCGAGCGTCCTCGACCATAAACGCGGACGCCTCGTTGAACTTCGACCAACGCACGTTGTCCGTGTAGTCCTTGTGCTGGTCCTCGAGGCTGAACTTGCGCTTGAAGGGATCCTCGGGTCGGAACTCTCCGAACGCGCAACCCAGACCCAGGCTGCTGGCGATCAGGAGCAGGGCGGTCGTGACGGTCGTGACGGTCGTGATCGTACGCATGGCTCTTCCCTCCATCGTGCGGCGACAGGCCGGCAGGTGGCGGCGCAGATCCGGGCCGCCCCTCAGTTTTTCTATCGGCCGGAGTAGCCCGCGGCCTGAGGCCCGGCGTGATATGCTCCGCGAGCGCCGGCCAGAGCTTCGACCGATGCCTTCCTAATTGCCCCCAAGTCAATGATCTTGAAGGAGTTCTCGATGCTGCTCGGGATCGACATCGGCGCGACCAAGGTGGCCCTCGCGGTGGCGGATGACGCCGGGCAGATCGTGGCC
Source organism: Deltaproteobacteria bacterium (assembly GCA_019310975.1). Classification (GTDB taxonomy): domain Bacteria; phylum Myxococcota_A; class UBA9160; order UBA9160; family UBA4427; genus JAFDDH01. The sequence continues at coordinate 2,351 of JAFDDH010000083.1, forward strand.
CGCAGCCGGCGACCGACCGGATCGACGCGGCGACCCGCGGATGATGTGGCCCGCATCACCGAGGCGGCCCGCGCGCTGATCGCCGAGGTGGGAACGCGGGCGGGTGCGCTGCACGCTGTCGGCATCTCGGTGCCGGGCCCGCTCGACGCCCGAACGGGCACCGTACTGCGCCCACCGAATCTCCCGAGCTGGGACGCGGTCCCGTTGCGGGCGTGGGTCGAGGAGGCGCTCGAGGCGCCCGTGCGCCTCGAGAATGACGCCAATGCGGCCGCCTTGGCGGAGTGGCGTTTCGGAGCCGGGCGCGGCGTGGACGACATGCTGCTGCTCACGATGTCGACGGGTGTCGGGGCCGGCCTGATCCTCGGCGGGCGGCTGCACGCCGGCCACTTCGGCACGGCGGGCGAGGTCGGGCACGTTCCGGTGGAGTGGGGCGGCGAGCCGTGTCTGTGTGGGCTCCACGGCTGCCTGGAGGCCTACACGGGCGGCGCGGCCTGGACGCTGCGGCTGCGTGCGATCACGCCCGCCGACAGCCGGGTCTGCGCGCTGGCCGGGGGCCAGGACGGGATCACGCCCGAGCATCTCGTCGCCGCGGCGCGCGAGGGCGACGCGTTCGCGGTTGGGGAAATGGAGCGCTGGAACGAGTATCTGGCGCGCGCCATCGTGAACCTCACGATGCTCCTGGCACCGCAGGTCGTGGTGCTCGGCACCATCGCGCGCGCGGCCGGAGAGCGGCTCTGCCTCGGACCCGTGCGCAAGCGCGTCGCCCAGCAGGTCTGGTCCCACCAGGCGCCGACCCTGCGCATCGTGGCGGCCGAGCTGGGAGACGAGCTGCCCTACCGGGCCGGGATCGGCGTGGCGATGCAGGGGCTGGCTCCGGCATGAGAACTCGGCCGGGCCGGCCTATTGATCGAAGCCGGCCTCGGTGGCCTCGAAGCGCGACAGCTCTTCGACGATGGTCTGCGCGCTCTCCGAGAGCTGCTCGAGCATCGACTTGATCTCGGGCACCTGCTTTCCCGCCTCCTGAGCGTTCTCGAGCAGACGCATCACGGAGCTCGAGACGGACTCACTCGCCGTGGCATGGCTGTCCGTGCTCTCGCGGATCTGCCGGATCATCTCGGTGATCGTGGAGATTGACTCGGTGATGTAGCGGCCGGTCTCGCGCTGCTCATTGGTCGAGCTGTGCACGTGGCGGCAGACCTCGAGGGCGCGCTCGGCGTTCTCCAACATCGACTCGCTCACCTTCGACTGCTCGCTCATCGCGGATGCGATCTGCTGAACCTGGGTCGAGGTGTCCTGTGCGGCACGCGAGACGAGCTGACTGCTCTTGGATTGTTCCTGGGTGGCGCGCGCGATGCCCTCCACGCGTTGATTGGCTTCACGCGAGGACTCGAGGATGTCCGCCAGGGCCTCGCCGGCGGCGCGCGACCGAGCCACGCCCTGGTCGATCGCCTGGATGCCGCCACTCATCGCTTCGACGGCCTGACCCGATTCGGCCTGGATGGCCTGGATCAGCATCTCGATGTCCTTGGTGCTCGCGGTGGTGCGCTTGGCCAGCGTCTTCACGTGATTGGCCACGACGAGGAAGGCTCTGCCCTGTTCGCCGGCCTGAGCGGCGATGATGGCGGCGTTGAGCGAGAGCAGGTTGGTCTCGTCGTTGATCTCCCCGATCACATTCAGGATGCCGTCGATCTCGGAGATGCGACGCACCAGCGTGCCCAGGGTGTCGCGCGCCGCGCTGGTGCGGTCGTGGATCTGCTGGATGTCCGAGATGGTGTCGTTCACGGCCTGGCTGCCGCGCTCGGCGCCCTGGCTCACGCGCTCGGTCAGCTCGGCGGCCTCGCTGGCGTGAGTGCTCATCTCATGCACGACGCGGTCCATCTCGATCATCGAAGCCGCCGTCTCCTCGGCGGCCTGATCGACCTGCTCCGAGCTCTCGGCCACCTGGCGGATGCTGGCGCCCATCTCGTGGATCGATGACGTGCTGGCCTCGACGCTCTCGTGCAGCGTGGCGGCGTTGCGCGCCACCTCGTCCACGGAGCTGCCCATCTGCAGGATCGAGGACGCGGACTCCTCGGCCGAGCTGTGCAGCTTCTCGACCCTCTCGTTGATGTCGAGCATCGACGAGTTGATGTTGGCCAGCAGCGAGGCGGTCTCCTCGACCGCCTCCTCCTGGGCGTCGGCGCTCTCCTGCACGCGCACCATGGCGGCCGTGACCTGAGCGGGCAGATCCTGGACGCGGTGTACCACGGCCATCACGCGGCGCGCCACGGCACCCATCGCGTCGAAGACGCTGTTGAATGCATGGGCGACGCCGCGAAACGAGGCGTCCTCGGACTCCTCGTCGAGTCGCTTGAAGCTCTGGCCGTCGCTCAGCCCCTCGGTCGCCTTCTCGATGGCCTCGATCAGGCCGAGCGTCCTGCTCGCCCGGATCCTGCTCCACCAGCCGAGCCCGCTTGCAATCGCCAGCACGGCCGCGATCGCCAGCCACAGGCTGCCCATCCATGCGTGGGCGAGAAGCGCCAGACCGCCGGCGGCCCCGGCCCCGACGAATGCGCCGGCGCCGGCCTCGAGGGAAAGCCGTCTGCTGCTGGATGCTTCACGTGAACTCTGCGGCTCCATCGCCGACTTCATCGGCCGGCAAGCAGCGGCTCTTGAGGCGGGCGTGCCACGCGGGGAGCACCCCGCATTGCGATTCGGCTGGAGTTGGACCGGGTGGGACTAGGCGAGGCGCTTCTCGCCGATGGCTTCGACCTCGCTCCGCAGAGCGGCGAATGTTCCGTTCAGGATGGCCTCGCGCGTGCGCTCGAGCAGCCTCAGGTAGAAGCGAAGGTTGTGGAGAGCCGCCAGACGCGATCCCAGCGACTCGCCGCATTTGATCAGGTGGCGCAGGTAGGCGCGCGAGTGGTGGGTGCAGGCCGGGCAGTCACACTCGGGGTCGACTGGCTCGCCGTCGTCGCGGTGGCGGGCGTTCTTGATCGAGATGATGCCCTGGCTGGTGAAGAGCAGACCGTGGCGGCCGTTGCGGGTGGGCACCACGCAATCGAAGAGATCGACGCCGCACGCCACCCCGTCGACGAGATCCACGGGGCGCCCGAGGCCCATCAGGTAGCGGGGCGCCTCGCCGGGCAGCTCGGCGTGGGCGACCACGACGGCCTCGGAGCGTTGTGCGCGGCTCTCACCCAGACCGAGCCCGCCGTGCGCGTAGCCGTCGAAGCCGATGGCCGCCGTCTCGCCTGCGGAGTGCCGGCGTAGATCATGCGATACGCCCCCCTGCACGATGCCGAAGACGGCCTGGTCCGGGCGCTTGCGGGCTGCGCGCGAGCGCTCTGCCCAGCGCAGTGTGCGCTCCATGGCGGCGCGCACGGCGGGTGAATCCGCCGACGGCTCGCCCGCTGGTGGGTGCGGCGCCAGACACTCGTCGAGCACCATCGCGATGTCGCTGCCGAGTGCCTCCTGGATCGCAATCACGCCCTCGGGCGTGAGCATGCGACGCTTGCCATCGAGAGGCGACGCAAACGTCACGCCGGCTTCCTCGAGCTGCATGCGATCGGCCAGCGATGTGACCTGGTAGCCGCCGCTATCCGTCAGCCACGGGCCGCGCCAGTCCGTGAAGCCATGCAGACCGCCGAGTCCCGCGATCACGCCCTCACCGGGACGCTCGTGGAGGTGGTAGGTATTGGCCAGACAGATTTGCGCGCCGATCGTGCGCAGATCCTCGGCCGAGATGCCGCGGACGGCGCCGTAGGTGGCCACCGGCATGAAGGCGGGCGTCTCGACCACGCCATGGGGCGTCGTGAGACGGCCTGTGCGCGCGTCTCCGTCACGCGCCACGACCTCGAGCCGGAATCCCTCGGCGATCACTCTCGTCTCCACTCGGCCCACTCAGGCCTATCCAGGCCCACTAGGCCCACCGGGCCCGTTTCGCCCCTTCCGGCGATCCGGGTGCACGACGTCCAGACCAGTAGCACTGCGCGGCGCCGCCATTCGCTCTAGAGAATCAGCATCGCGTCGCCGTAGGAGTAGAAGCGGAATCCCTCGGCGATGGCGTCCGCGTAGGCGCGCAGCAGCGGCTCGCGCCCCACGAGTGCGGCGACCAATAGCAGCAGGGACGAGCGTGGCAGATGGAAGTTCGTGAGCAGCCCGTCGACGACGCGCAGGCTGTCGCCCGGCTTCAGGAAGAGCTCCGTGTGGCCGTGGCCGGGGGCCACCCGGCCACCGGCCAGGGCACACGTCTCGAGCACACGGGTCGAGGTCGTCCCGACTGCGATCACGCGACCGCCACGCTCGCGGGTCCGCGCGACGGCTTGCGCGCTCTCCGGTGGCAGCTCGTAGGCCTCGGCGTGGAGCTTGCCGCTGGCGAGATCCTGCGCGCGCAGCGGTCGGAATGTACCGAGGCCTACGTGCAGCACGACCTCGCAGCGTTCCACGCCCGCGCGGTCCAGCTCTTCGAGCAGCGCGGGCGTGAGATGGAGTCCCGCCGTCGGTGCGGCCACGGCGCCCGGCACGCGGGCGAAGACCGTCTGATAGCGCTCGAGATCCCGGTCGCGCTGCGCTCTCGTGACGGCCTCCTCGGGCCGCCGGATGTAGGGCGGAAGCGGCGCCTCGCCGATCGAGTAGGGCGACGCGCCCGCCTCGAAGCGCAGCACCGCCTCGCCGTCGGTTCCGACCGCCTCGACCTCGGCACCCAGCGAGCGGTCGCCCGCCTCGAAGACGAAGCGCAGGCCCGCGCGCAGACGGCCCGTGCTCCGGACCAGCGCGCGCTGCACCTGCTCGTCCGCCGGGTCCACCGGGCCGAGCAGGAGCGCCTCGGCCACGCCACCGCTCTGCTTGCGCCCGCGCAGCCGTGCCGCGAGGACCCGGGTTGCGTTCAGCACCAGCAGATCGCCCGCCCGCAGCGATTGCGGCAGGTCGCGAACACGCAGATCGCGCTCGCCCTCCAGCCGCTTGCCCGTCGTGCCGTCCAGCCACATCAGCCGGGCCTCGTCGCGGCCGGGGAGCGGATGCTGCGCGATCCGCTCGGGCGGCAGCTCGAACGCGTAGTCGTCGAGATCGATCGGGCGGGCGTCCGCCGGCTTCACGGGGTCTCGACGGTCACAGGGTCGGCATCGGGTGATGCCGCCGCGACGAGCGCTGCCCACAGGGCCGGCGAATCCACGATCGAGTCGTAGGAGAAGAGCACGTCGCCCGGCGCGCCGGCACTGCGACTGATGCCGATCTGATCCAGCGCCGCCTGCGGATGCCGTGCGAAGAGCCACACGCCGATTCCCGGCCAGATGCGCTCGCGTCCGGGCGCACTGGCGAAGTGCTGGACCTGGTAGCCGAAGAGCCGGTCATCCAGCGTGTAGACCATCGGGATGGCCAGATCGATCAGTCCTTCCTCGAGCCAGCGCTTCCAGTCCTGCGCCAGGCTCAGGTAGGCGCGGTCCACGTAGCTGTTGACGGCGGCCGAGAGGATCAAGCCCGGGCGCAGCGCGAGGCACGCGCTGCGGATCTCGGCCACCAGCGCCGTGACCTGGGCGCGGCGCCAGTCGTCCCACTCGTTCGCATAGGCGATGTGCCCGGCGTCGGGCTGGTCGGCGCCTAGGAAGGGACCCGCAAGACCGGTCTCGTGTCGAAAGCGCTCGCGCGTGGCCGCGCCGTAGCCGAAATCGAGGCCGACTCCGAACCGCGAGCCGGGCACGAAGGGCAGGGCGCCCGGGTGCCGGATGTAGTCGAGGTGGAGCCCGTCGAGGCCGGGATAGCGCGCGAGCAGCTCGGCGAAGGTGGCCACGAGTCGCTCGCGCACACCGGGTGCGCCGGGGTCGAGGTACACACCGCGCGTTCCCATGCGATAGTAGTTGCCGTCGGGCGGCGGCACCTCGAGATTCGGGTAGTCGAGCATCGAGCGACCGTGCCGGTCGACCAGCACGCCGTCGCGGCCAACGATCTGTAGGATCGGCGCGTCGGTATTGTGCGAGAGTGAGAGTACGTTCACCCAGGCGTGCACGCGCAGCCCAGAGGCGTGGGCCCGTTCGAGCAGCAGGTCCAACGTGTCGAGACCGTTGCGCTCGAGCAGCGCGTCGTAGGGACCGCGATCGGCGAGCTGGGCGTCGTACCACGCGCGCCCACCGCGATAGACCTGCACGAAGAGATCCGTGGCCGCGAGCGTCGATGCCTCCGTGACGAGCCGCTCGATCTTCGCCCGGTCCTCGAGCACCCGCTGCGAGCCCTCGGCCAACACCCAGAGGCCGCGCCCGCCCTCGATCAGCAGCTCGGGAGTTGGACCCTGAGGCTGCGTCTCCGGGGCTGCATCGGGGTCGAAGTCCCCCGCGTCGGTGGCGTCATTCGCAGGCTCGGCGGGCGGAGCGTCGCCCTTCGAGGCGGGCTGGCAGCCCGAGAGCAGGAGGACCGTGACGAAGACGCTCAAGTGCCGGCCGACGCGGGCGATGACGAAGCGGGTAGGCAATGCGCCGGAACCCTAACCAAGGGGTGGGGGCACGACAACGAGAGGGGCCCAGGCCCCGCGCGGGACACTGGAGACTTCCACGTGGCAGGAATCTCGCGCACAATCTCAGATTCGGGCGCACGCCAGGACGCACGTCAGGGCGTAGGACAGGGCGTAGGACAGGGCGTAGGACAGGGCGTAGGACAAGGATAGCCGGATGCTGGAAGCGGGCAGGTCGAAGGGCACGATGCTGGGGCGAGCCAAGCTGGCCGTCCGTCCGCTTCCAAGCGCTTTCCGTTCGACTCTGACGACTCTCGCAATCCTCACGACTCTCACCCTGAGCTTCGACCCGAGCACCACCGCGGCGACCCCGCGCAGCGCCATGCCGACCGACGGCGAGTCGCTCACCCGGCTGACCGGTCCCGCCGCCGATCGAGTGCTGCGCGAGCGCAGTCGCAAGCTGCTGGGCGACCCCGCGGCGACGCTGCGCGCAGCGCGCATCGCCATCGAGCAGGGCGACCGCTCGCACGCGGTCTGGCTGCTGGGTCAGGTGGTCGCGCGCCATCCCATCGTGGCCGACCACGCGGCACTCCTGCAGGTGCGTGTGCTCGAGGAGGACGGGCGCAGCGAGTGGGCGGTGCGCGGCGCGCGCCGGGCCCTGCTCGGCCACCCCGAGTCGCCGCTGCGTGCAGAGCTCAACGTGGCGCTCGGCAACGCGCTCGCTGACCTCGGCGATCAGGAGGGCGCCTACGCGGCCTGGCGAGCGGCCCTCGACGAGAGCCACGAAGATGATCTGCGCGCGGGCGTGCTGCTCTCGATCGGCATGTCAGAGGAGCGGCAGGGGCGCGACGAGGACGCCGCCGTCACCTACCGGCTGATCTGGTACACGTATCCGAAGAGCGACGAGGCCGGTGTGGCGAGCCACCGCCTCGAGGTGCTCGAGGCGTATCTTGGCCGCGAGATTCGGGAGGCCACGCACTGGCGACGGCGCGGCGATCGCCTCTTTCGCAGTCGCATGAACGTGGAGGCGCAGGACGCCTACGAGCGCGCCCTCGAGCTCGGGCTGAAACGCTCGGAGATCGATCACACGCGCAAACAGCGCGCCCACGCACTCTTCCGCCAGCGCCGATATCCGGAGGCCGTCGAGGCTTTCGCGGCCCTGCGGCAGCGCGGCGACGTGCCGATCTGGCGCGCCCGCTCGATGGCGCGGGCCGGGGATGTGCCCGAGGCGATCGAGGCCTTCGAGCAGCTCGGCCGGGATCGGCGCAGCAGCCAGTCGGTGCGGGCTCGCTTCCTGGCGGCACTCCTACTCGATGGCCGCGGCTACGACGAGCGCGCCATCGAGCACTTCCGCGCCGTCGCGCGGAGCAACTCGGGCGCGGGCATGGGCGATGCCGCGGCCTGGCGACTCGGCTGGGTGGCCTACCGCCGGGGTCGCTACGAGGAGGCGATCGCGTACTTCGACCGACTCATCCGCCACAAGCAGGGCGACGCGGTCGGCCAGCTGCGGCCTCGCTACTGGAGAGCGCGTGCCCTGGAGCAACGAGGCGATCCCTGGGCGGTTCGCGAGTTCACCGCCATCGCGCGCGAGTTTCCGCTGACCTACTACGGATGGCGTGCGCGCGAGCGTGCCCACGACGATGGCCGCCGCATCGCCACGCCGAAGATCCCGCTCGGGAAGAATCGACTCTCGCCGACCCAGATGGAGCGACCCCGCATTCTGCTCGAGGCCGGCTACGACGGGCCCGCCCGCGACGAGGTTCGCCGCCTCGGACGATCGGCGCGCGGGCTCGACGAGAGGCTCGAGCTGGCTCGTCTCGCCACCGACGCCGGTGACTACAACCGGGCGCAGCGCCTGGTCGTGGATCCCTACACGGAGGTGCTCGCCCGCGGCCCGATCCCCCGCTACGAGGAGCTCTGGTGGTACGCCTGGCCCAGCGCCTATCAGCGGCTGGTCGACGCGGCGACAGCGGGTCCGGAGAGCGTCGGCAGTGAGCTCGTGTATTCGATCATGCGCGAGGAGAGCGGATACCGGCCGGAGGTCGTCTCGCCGGTGGGTGCCCGCGGCCTGCTTCAGATCATGACGCCCACCGGAGAGCGGCTGGCCCGCGATACCGGGCTGCCGACCTTCGAGGCCGACGATCTCTTCGTACCGCGTACCAATATCGGCTTGGGTTCGTTCTATCTGACCGAGCTGACGAATCGCTTCCGAGGCCGCCTGGCACCCTCCATCGCCAGCTACAACGCCGGCCCCGAGGCTGTCTCCGAGTGGGCGCTGCCAGCCATCGAGGACGACGACGAGTGGGTCGAGTCGATCCCCTACGATCAGACGCGGAGCTACGTGCGGCGCGTGCTGCGAAGCCTGCACGCCTATCGCCTACTCTACTGATCCATCCGGTGTGCGGCGACCGGGGAGGGCGGCATCGATGAGCGCGATACGGGCGCTGTGGACGGATTGGCGGTCCGCGGCCGACCTCGACGTGGTCGGGCTCGGCGAGTGCTCGCTCGATCAGGTCTGCGTCGTCGCGGAGCTGCCGGTCGGCGGCGAGAAGCGCTCGCTACTTCACTACACCGCGCAGCCCGGCGGCCAGGTCGCCAGCGCGATGCTCGGCTGTGCGCGTCTCGGCCTGCGCGCTGGATACATCGGTGTCGTCGGGCTGGACCCGGCTGCGGCCAGCGTGCTCGCCCCCCTCGGTCGCGCCGGTGTCGAGCTCTCTGGCGTGCGCCGCGTCGTGGGCGCCAACACACGCACGGCCGTGGTTCTGGTGCGTGCGCGCGACGGCGAGCGAACCGTCCTGGCACACCGCGACCCGCGCCTGCACCTGGTCACGGCACAGCTCGAGGTCAGTGAGATTCGGCGAGCGCGTGTGCTGCAGGTGGACGGGAGCGATCCGGACGCCTCCCTGTGGGCGGCCCGCACGGCACGCGAGGCGGGAATTCCAGTCGTACTGGATGCCGACACGCTGACGCCGGAGACGGAACGGCTGCTGGCCGTGATCGATTTCCCTGTGGTATCGCGCGAGATGGCCGAAGAATTGGGGGGGACGGGTTCACCTGTCGACGGGCTGGCGAAGCTGGCCGGCTGGGGGGCACGCCTCGCCGTGGTCACATGCGGATCGGAGGGCGCGCTTGCGCGCTCCGGCGAGCAGATGCTGAGGTCGCCGTGCTTCGACGTCGACGTGCAGGACACCACGGGCGCGGGCGATGCTTTTCACGCGGGCTTCATCTGGGGGTTGCTCCAGGGCTACGGGGCCGAGCGGGTGCTGCGCGTCGCCAATGCAGTCGCCGGCCTGGCCTGCACCCGGCTCGGAGCCCAGGCAGGGCTACCGCGGCGCGAGGAGATGCTGGCGTTGGTGGACCGGGACGAGGCATCGAGCGGCGCCAGGGGCTCTTCTGGAGCGGCGGCGAGCCCGGGCCGGGAGGAGCGCAGGGATGAGATTTCAGGGTCGAAGCAATGATCGGGGGGATCACCGCAGAGGTCGCAGAATCGGTCCCAAGATCGGTCCCAAGATCGGCCAGAGGCGAGAGGCGGGCAGTGTCGCCGTCTCGCTCCTGCTGCTCGCCCTATTGATCGGAGCCGGTGGCTACAACTACTGGCGCAACTTCCAGCGCGAACAACTGGACGAGCGGCCGCGCCCCTTCAAGACCTACGAGACCGCGGACCTGGAGTCGCTCCGCGACGCCTACACGACCGAGGTCTCCCAGGCCGAGGGACGCTTCAGTGCCCAGAACAGGCGGCGAGTGCGCCCGGCCAGTCAGCCGCTGATGGCCGAGAGCGTCGATGAGTACGAGCGCGTCAAGCGCTCGTCCGTGAAGCTGCGCGACCTCAAGGCCGACGTGGCCGAGCACGAAGCCCGAGTACGCGAGATCAACAGGGAGCTCAGCTTTCGCAGTGCGCAGCTCGCGGGCGTGAAGCTCCACATCAAGCGACTCATCACGCTCTAGCGATTCTCGAGACGTCTAGGATTTGGCGGTCTTGCCCGGCTCGTCGACCTCGCTCCCCTCGTCGGAATCCGTCTCGCTCTCTGCGTCCGCCTGATCGAAGATCGCGTCACCGATTGGCGGCGTGGCCGCTGCGTCGGATGCATGCTCGAACCCGGGCCCGGTTTCACGGCTGGCGGTGCCGACATCGTCATCGTCGTCCAGTAGGGGGGCCATCGGGCGCACGGATGCACGCTTGGTGGGAGCCTTCGGCGCCGGCGTCCCGGCGGGCGGCCGATCGCGCTGGTCCTCCTCACATTTCGGACACACGGGCTCGGGCTTGCCGAGATCGTAGAACTTGGCCTCACAGTTGAAGCATGTCCACTTGTAGCCGAGCTTCGGGTGGCGAGGTCCGATGGGCGCCGCGGCCCTGGCGCGCGCACGCGCCTTCTTCTTCTCGGCCGCGGCCTCGGCGGCCTTCTGCTTGCGTTCCTCGTCGGCCGCGGCCTTCTTCTCGGCGGCGGCTTTGCGCTTGGCCTCGGCGGCGGCGGCGGCGGCGGCCTTCTTCTCGGCGGCCGCCTTCTTCCTGGCGATGTCCGCGGCCTTCTGCTTCGCGGCAATCTCCTTCTTGCGCAGCAGGGCGGCCTTCTTCTTGGCGGCGGCCGCCTTCTTCTTGAGCGTTGCGGCCGCCTTCTTCTTGGCGTCGATCTGCTTCTTGCGCAGCGCCGCGGCCTTCTTCCTCGCCGCGATGGCGGCCGCCTTCACCCCGGCCACCGCGGCCTTCTTCTTGGCGACCATGGCGGCGGCCTTCTTCTTGACAGCCGCGGCCTTCTTCTTCGCCGCTGCAGCCTTCTTCTTGATAGCCGCGGCCTTCTTCTTGGCTGCTGCGGCCTTCTTCTTCGCCGCTGTGCTCTTCTTCTTCGGGCTCATGAATCCATCCCCATTGCCACTTGAATGACATCACCGGCGTCCGCCAGTGCTTCGAATCCACAGGTCGCCGCTTCGTCGGCGCCATCGATGTGGGCGTGATTGATCTCGATCCATTCCGCGTCGCGGGGCACCTCGATGCCGGCCTTGAGGAGCCACCCTCGGTACTGGGCCACCAGCGCGCGTCGCGCCGTCTCCGGCGAATCGGTCCCCACCGCGTTCTTGATCGGCGCAAACTCCTCGTCGGCGCGCACTTCGAGCACGCAGATGTGCTCGGCGGCGGGCAGGGCGTCGAAGACGAAACGCTCGAGCTTGTAGCCGTTCGGCTTCGCCACGTCGATGGGTCGTCCAGATGCGTCGACGCTGGGGATCTCTTTCACGGAGGCGTGGTAGGGGAGCAGCTGGTTCGCGTGGGTGGCAATGCGCCGAACGAAATCGGTATCGAAGAGGTGGATCGCAACATTGCCCGCCCAGAAGACGAGATCGCCCGAATCGTCGCGCATCCTTCTGTGAGCGTCGGAGAGCTCGGTGTACTCCACGATGGTCGGGCGTCCACGCGATCGTGCGACGACGCCGACCTTCTGCATCGGATCCGTCTTGCGTGCCACCTTGCATGACATCTGGGCGCCGGTCTCCTCGTGGAAGCCCACGTAGACCGGATCGGCGATACGGACCAGGGGATTGTCGACCTGGTAGCAGAAGAGCCGATCGATGCCGCGCCGCGCCATATCGTCCAACGCACCCGACGCCAGCAGCGCGGTCAGCGCGCCTCCGTGCCCGTTGGGGTTCTCGAACACTCGGCTGGCTGTTTCGAGCATGAAGCGTCCATCGAAGTCGCAGGCCGGAACCATGCTCTGGCTGAAGATGAAGACGTCCTCCGGATCGAGGTCGAAGTAGCGATTGCGCTCGAAGAGGGCGCGGGTCGCCCAATCCGTGGCCGGGCTCGTCATCACATACCAGGGCACGGGCCCGCCCAGGCGCCTGGCCAGGCCGCGGATCTTCTGCGCCTGCAGTGCGAAGAGCGAGCGATCGGTCACCGGCCCGATGGGAAATCCCCCCTTGGGGTCATCGCGGCCGAGGCGCGTCGCCTGGCCGCCGGCGACGACCAATACGCCGACGCGTCCTGCGGCCAGCACCTCCAGGCCGATTCGCCGGGCGGCCTCGAAGCGCCCGGGATCGCCGCCGTACTCGGGCAGCACGATGGCGTCCGCGGGCTCGATGTCGCACGCAGCGGGCTCCGCCAGCGAGGCGATGGCGCGGCCTTGGGCCGCGACGAGATCCGTCAGCAGCGGCGCCAGCCGCGAAGTCTGGGCGTGCAACGCCGCTCGACCCGCGTCGTCCAGCTGATCCCAGAAGTCGAAGACGTGGGACTGGCCGTGGGCGCGAAATTCCTCGCGCAGCACGTCGATCGTTTTCGGAGGCGGGTTCGCCACGATGCTCCTTGTTGGTCCCCGGAAACGACGCGCGTATAGCACATGCTTTCGTGGCGGGGGAAGCGTCGTGCGAGAATCAGGAAAAAACCCAATTGTATCCAGCACTCAGGGCCATTGCCGGCAGCCGACGGGGCGGGTGTCGCAGCGTTCAGCTCCAGCAGAGGCCGCGCTGTGGCATCCTCGGCTGAATCCGTAACTTGACATAATCTATCTTATCGGACGTATTTGATCGTGTGACAGGGGGCTGATGAGGCGCCCTATCTGGGCTCCCGCACGGGCCCCGGGTGCGGCAGTCGGGTTGTGGAGCGAAGAATGGGTCCCTCCCGCAACCGGCGCATGCCGGGCAACCGAAACGGCCCACACGCGCGCAAGCCCACGTGAATTCGGGTCGGACCCATTCTTCGCTCCACTTAGCCGGGTTTGCCATCGACTCGGGGAGCGACGAGCATGGGCGCGTAAATGGTCAAAAAGATCCCGAACGCGATGGCGAAGAGCCCGCCCGAGAGCAGCAGCAGCCCGCCCGCCCAGCTCGGTACGACCGCCACCAGCGCGCTGCGCATCAGCGCCGATGTGTGCAAAAG
>JAFDDH010000259.1 GCA_019310975.1 Deltaproteobacteria bacterium
CGCGACGTCGCCAGAAACGGCCCCGCACTGCACGGACCACACGCTGGCCGACCTCTTCGCCGAGGTGCACCGCGACACCACCAGCACGGGGGTGAGCGCGTTCGACGAGCTGGGAATCTCCGACGACGAGGTCTTCTCCTTCGCCGAGGGTTCGCTTGCCCTCAATGTCCACGTCCTCCCCGTAGGTACCTTGGGAGCGAATCGTCTGGTTCTGACCCACGCAAACGGCACCCAGGCGGGGGTGATCCTGAACGAGGATCGCGGCCTGGTCGGGTCCTGCTCCAGCCCGCAGAGCACGGGCTTTGGCTTCCTGGGGAATCCGAACGAGTTCGGCAGCTTCGAGGTCCTCACCCAGCGGATCTTCGACCAGATCGACTGCATCGGGGGAACCACGGAGCAGAAGCTCCAGCACGTGCTGAATACGTCGAGCCACGAGCTCGGCCACGGGATGCGCCAAGCCCCGGACCCGGACACATTTCACCAGCAGACCGTCGGCGACTGCATCATGGAGGCGTCGATCGAGCCCGGTCGAAGAAACCGGCTCACGATCCCCACGAGCTTCTGCAGCAACTCTCAAGCCACGATCCTGGCCGGCGCGACGACACAGGGCCCGACTCTGTGTGGCGACGTGACGACCTTCGACGGTGATGGAACATTTGAATGCCTGCCCGCTGGCCAATAGGCGCGCGGACGCCGCGCCCGCCTCGGTGACGAGGCGAGAACTAGAGGAGACAACCATGAGACGATTCATCACATTGATCCTGCCCTTCGCCGTGCTCTTCGCGGCCGTTCCGGCCGGTGCGGGCGGACAGGGTGGCGCCGGTGACGATGGGAATCCCCCGGCGTCCCTCAACCCGGGAGACGAGAACGCGCCGGGTGCCTTCGCCGGCCCGGTCTTCATCGAGCTGCGCGACATCCCGAACGTCGGGACCGGAACTCCGAGCCCGTTGGGCGCGCGCTTCATGCGCGTGACGAGTCGCATCGGGGATGGCGATTCCTTCCGCCTCCTCGACGCTGACTTCGTGTGTGGAGACCCGGCGGTCGCGGACCCCTGCAGCGAAGAGATGATCTGCACGATCGGAAAGGGCAACAAGGAACGCTGTGAGCTCGGTCTGGTCATCGACATCCGGAAGTCAGCGGAGATCCAGGCGGTGGCCGTGTCCCTGCTCATCCCTCGGATCGTGGCCGGCTTCGGTCTCGACCCCGGCACCGTACTCGAGCTGACGAAGCTGAAGAAGTACGTGCAGGCCGGTCCGATCGGGGACGTGGATGGCGTTCTCTCCTTCGCGGCGGTTCTCGACGCCGGGTTCGACGTCCAATAGCTCGGACGCCCGCGACCGGAGGTTCTCTGTGACGGCGTCGGGCTCGACGCGCGCCCGTCTTCTCGGCCTGGCGGTCCTGACGGGGCTCGCGCTGCCGCTCGCCTTCTCGATCTGGCGGGTTCCCTGGCTGGCGTGGGTCGCGGTCGTTCCGCTGTTGATCGCGGCCCGCCGAGCCACGCCTGCGCAGGCGGCGCTGCTGGGCCTCGTCTCCGGGATCCTGACGGACGCCCTGGGCGTCCATTGGCTGATCGACTCGGGCGTCGCTCCAGGAGCTTTCTGCATCCTGATCCTGATCGCGGCGAGCAAGTACGCCGTCTTCGGCGTTGGTGTCTCGCTCGTGTACCACCACCGACCCGCTGCAGCGGCGCTGGCGGTTCCCACCCTCTGGGTCGTGCTCGAGTGGCTGCGCGCGAACCTGGGCTGGCTCTCCATCCCATGGGGGCTGCTCGGCTACTCGCAGTACGAGGTCGCGCCGCTGGTGCGTACGGCGTCCGTGGCCGGGGTCTACGGGGTCTCCTTCGCGCTTCTCGTGAGCAACGTCCTGGTGGCCGAGATCTATCACCGATGGACGACGCAGCCGTTGGGCGATCGGGATCGGACATCCTCACGCGTCCCGGCGATCGCCTTGTCGGTGGGTCTGAGCGTCGGGATTCTCACCCTTGCGAACGGGTACGCGCCGCCGACCGGGTCGGCCCCCAATCTCCGCGTGGCTGTCATCCAAGCCGGCGTATACGAGCCCGCGATCCACGATGTACGCGAACGAAACGCCATACTCGACCGCTACATGCAGCTGACCCGAGAGGCGGCCAGGGGAGCCGATCTCGACCTCGTGATCTGGCCCGAGTCCTCGGTGCCCGTGGCGTTCCCCTACGACACGGGTGCGATGGGTCTGCTCCTCGACCTTGCGCAAGAGATCGACGCAAGTGTGCTCGTCGCGGCCAGCGGCCGCGACAAGCTGTCTCGCAGCGGGAGGGAGCCAGAGGTCGCCAACTCGGCCTTCCTGATCGGACCCGGGCAGGAGATCGAGGGACGCTACGACAAGATCCGCCTGCTCCCATTCGACGAGTACCTTCCGCTCCGGAGCTGGATCTCGTGGCCTGCGTGGATCACCACGCTCCGCCGCGATGCGACGCCGGGCACCGAGCCGGGCGTCCTCGAGACGGCGGGCGTTCGCTACGGAGTACAGATCTGCTTCGAGAGCCTATTCGCATCCGAGGGCCGTCGCACTGCGAGCCAGGGCGTTGATTTCCTGGTGACCTTGACCAACGAGGCCTTTGCGGGCACCCCCGGCTCCCACGAGCTGCTCTTCGCCATGAACGTCTTTCGTGCAGCGGAGAACGGAGTACCGCTGGTGCGGGCGGCGACCACGACGATCTCGGCGATCGTCGCCGCCGATGGAAGCGTGCTCGAGCGCAGCAGCACGAGCCCCGGCATCATCGTGGCCGATCTCCCGCCAGCCACCGCTCCCACGCTCTATGCCCGGCTGGGAGACTGGACTCTGCTGGTTCTCGCGGGCCTCTCGGTGGCCGTTCTCTTCGCCGACCCACAGCCGAATCGATCGTCCAGATCGATCTCCTGGCGACACGGAGATTCCGGCAGCGCCGAGTGGACGGCGTGAAGACGAGCCGAGTCGCGCTCGCTCTCGCGATATTGGGCATGCTGCCCCTGGGCTGCAGTTCTCCTTCCGACCCTCCGGATCCAAGGATTGCGATCGTGGGCGCCGGACCCTCGGGTCTCATGTCGGCCCACACCCTCGCCCGACTGGGCTACAGGAACGTCACGGTTTTCGAGCGCAACGATCGTGTTGGCGGAAAGGTGCACACCTTCGACGGGGTCGTTCAAGCCGAGCTCGGGGCCCTGCTGATTTTTCCCGACTATGAGGTCGTGCTCGGCCTCGCGGACGAGCTCGGCGTACCCTATCTGCCTGATTCACAGCGCAAGTACATCCTTGACGAGAATGGAGCGCTTTGGGAGTTCCAGGACTTTCTCCGCCAGCGCTACGACGCCGAAGAGATCGCCGTGGCCATGGACAACTACGCGAAGGCCCTGGAAACATTCGCGTCGGTAGGCGCGAGCTACACCGATCTCCATCCCGACCTGACGCTGACCTTCGATGCCTTCGTAGACAAGTACGACTTCGAGCCGGTCGCAAGGCTCATCAGGTCTCGGATGGTCGGCTTCGGGTTCGCCTATTACGAGCAGGTGCCAGCCGCCTACTACATGAAGATCATCGGCTCGCTCGTCCAGGTCGGCGAAAGCGAGCTGGAGGCGCCGCCGACCGTCATTTTCCCTCTGCCAAAGGGCTTCCAGGCCCTCTGGGAGGCCGTTGCGGATCCTCTCGACGTGCGTCTCAACGCCGAGGTGACGAAGATTTCGCGCGCTGCGCTACCCGGAGGCCGACCCATCACCGTGACGATCAACGGCCAGCAGGAGCTCCGCTTCGACCGCGTGATCATCTCGGCACCGCTCCCGTCCGTGGCGGACTTCCTGGACGTGACCGACGAGGAGCGCGATCTCTTCGAACGGGTCCGATCCAATCGTTTCTTCGTGACCGTCTTCGCCGTACTCGGCCTGACGAACAGGGACGCCTGGTTCTTCGACGCGAACTCTTCTCCCGATCGGATCAATCACGTCGCCGTGTGGACGGCTACGTCGCAGCGGAGGGTGGTCTCCCCGAACTTTGCAGCGCCTGTCTTCACCGCCTACCAGGTCGCGGAGTGGCAGGCCACCGACGCTGAGGTGGCCGAGGCTCTTCGCTCCGACGTGTCGGCGGCGGGCGGCGTCGTCGCCGAGGTTCTCGTACAGGCGGAGTGGCCGTATTTCCCGCATGTCGGCAGCGACGATCTAGCTGCGGGATTCTATGATCGAGTCGAGGCCCTCCAGGGCCAGCTTGGGACCTACTACGTCGGCAGTGGGGTGAGCATCGAGACCGTGGAGCACGCCGCCCGTTACGCCCGGGACCTCGTCATGACGCACTTTCCGGACCGAAACCGCTGACTCGGAGAGGCTAGATGGCCCGCCAAACGCGATCGCCGCGCCAGCTTCTCGCCTGGGGAACCTTCGGACTCCTGAGTCTGACGGCGATGGCGTTCGACGGCGCCTACATCGCGAACATGACGCAGTGGTTCTCGACTCCATTCCGCGGCTGGATCTACAGCGTGGCGGGTGACCCACACATCGTCATTGAGACCTACGAAGTCGCCGAGAGGGCGGGACTCGAGGTCGACGACCGCATCCGAACGATCAATGGCGGCCGCTTCGAGACCTTCCGTGAGATGCACGAGCTGCTGAAGCTCGAGCTGGGCGAGACGAACATCTATGCGATCGAGCGCGGGGAGCTGGTGCTCGAGGTACCAACGGTAGAGATGGGGATCCTGAACACCCTGCATGCCGTCGGCGGCAGCCTGGTCGGCGGCCTGGTCTTCATCGCTGCGGGGATTCTGGTGTTCCTGATGAAGCCCCGCGACGGCGCGACCTGGTCCTTCCTGCTCTTCACGCTGATCGTGGGTGTCGCATTCCCCTATATGTGGCTCGGCCCCAGCTTCGAACCGGGCTGGCTCGAAGGGGTCTTCGTACCCGCGACCTACCTCAGCACAGCGGCCGTCCTACAGCTCGCAGCGTTCTTCCCCCGACGCCGACGATTCGTCGCCGACCGATGGCCCCTGGTTGCGCTCCCCTACGGGATCGCCGTCGTGCTCTCGGTGATGGAGCTCTCCTCGGGCGACTACCGGACTCCCAGCACCCTGGCCGCGCTTCGAATGTGCATGCTGGCGGGCTCGCTGATCGTCTTCCTCGCATCGGCGCTCGAGACCTGGCTGAGGTCCCAATCCTCGGCGGCGCGTATCCAGGCGATCACGATCCTCACCGGCGGCGTCCTGAGTGGATTCGTTCCGACGGTGGACAATCTCTACACGTCGATCGTGGGCGTTCGGCTCGCGCCGATCGCGATCCTGCCCGCCTTTCTCTTCGGGTTCCCGATCTCCATCGGCTACGCGATCGTTCAGCACGATCTCTTCGAAATCGACACGATCATTCGCCGAACCTACGGCTACCTCCTCACCACCGCCGTTGTGATCACTCTCTACGGAGCCACCGTATCCGGCCTCAACTTTACAATCGGACCGACGGATATCATGAGCTCTCCCT
>JAFDDH010000084.1 GCA_019310975.1 Deltaproteobacteria bacterium
AGGGCCAGCAGGATCTTGCGCTTGGTATCGAGGCGGCACGGTCGGCCCGCCTCGACGCGATCGATGGTCAGCGTTGAGAGACCGGCCTTCCGCGCGAGCTCGGCCTTGCTCATCATGAGGTCCTCGCGATACCTCTGTACGTTGTTGATCGGCACCAGACACTCCTCCGCGAACCCATTGCCGGGAGACCAACGTGGTTGATCTCGGACAGTCCGACTCTTCGGCCCGCTGTTTCGGGGACTTGAGAGCTCCGGGCTCAACCCCTTGGTGCGGCGAATCACATTTCATCCGCCCGCAACGCGACGCGGAGAAGCACAGCGCAAACACGCGACTTTGGTGCAGAATCCCCTCACGGGGGTGCCCGCCGGAGAAGCACAGCGCAAACACGCGACTTTGGTGCAGAATCCCCTCACGGGGGTGCCCGCCCGGGCCGATACGCAGGGGAGCCCCCGGGCTCTTTGAGGCAGGCAGGCGCGCAGGGTGCGCCCGGAAGCAATCCGGGCCCGGCCGCCGCGACTCTCGCTTCCGATGGCCTGTTCCGGGGCCTGGAGTGTCCGTGTTCGAACGAATCCTGATCGTCGACGACGATGACGCCCTGCGTGAGAGCCTGGCGTTGGTGCTCTCGTCGGAGGGTTACGAGTTGGTCTCCGCCGCCAACGGCGAGGAGGCGCTGGAATGCATCGACGAAGCCCCGGTTGATGTGATCCTCTGTGATCTGCGCATGCCTGGCCTGGACGGCTTCGATCTGATCCCCCAGCTCGGGCGCAAATTGCCCGGCTCTCCGGTAATTCTGATGAGTGCCCACGGCACCTCGGACCTCGCCATCGAGGCAATGCGACGCGGTGCGTATGACTACCTCGCCAAGCCCTTTCAGCCCTCCGAGGTATTGTTGACCCTGCGCAAGACGCAGGAACGCGAGAAGCTGCGGCGCGCCAACCACCTGCTGCAGCGCGACGTCGATCGTGCGCTCGGTGATCGGCCCATCGTGGCGGCCTCCGAGTCCATGATCGAGCTACTCGAGTTGCTGGAGCGAACGGCGGCGTTCAAGACTACCGCGCTGCTCACCGGCGAGAGCGGCACCGGCAAGGAGGTGCTCGCCCGCGCGATCCACTCACAATCTCCGCGACGCGACGAGCCCTTCGTCGCAGTGAACTGCGGCGCCATTCCGGAGCAGCTGCTGGAGAGCGAGCTCTTCGGCCATACGAAGGGTGCCTTCACGGGCGCCAATCGAGCTCGGCGCGGCCTCTTCGCTGAGGCGGAGCGGGGCTCCATTTTCCTTGACGAGATTGGTGAGCTACCGCCGCCCCTGCAGGTCAAGCTGCTGCGTGTCCTTCAAGAGGAAGAGATCCGACCCGTCGGTGACTCCAAGTCGCGGCGCATCGACGTGCGCGTGATCGCCGCCACGGCGCGCGATCTCGAGCAGGAGATCAAGACGGGCCACTTTCGCGAGGATCTCTACTACCGCCTCAACGTCGTTCGGCTGCACGTCCCTTCCCTGCGAGAGCGCAAGCAGGACATCCCGCTCCTCGTCGATCACTTCCTGTCGCGCTTTCGCGAGAGCCTCGGTAAACCGGTGCGGGCAATCGCGGACGATGCGCTCGAGCGGCTGGCCAACTACCGCTGGCCGGGCAACGTGCGCGAGCTCGAGAACGTGATCGAGCGCGCCGTGATCCTGACCGACTCCGAGCGTATAACGCTCAAGCAGCTGCCAAGCAACATCGTCGACGCCCATCACGAGATGGCCGCCACGCCCGACGGCGACTTCTCGCTGCGCCGCGCGCGGCGTGCCTTCGAGGCCAAGCTGATTCAGCGTGCTCTTCGCGCCACCGAGGGCAACCGAACTCACGCCGCGAAGCTGCTCGAGATCAGCCACCGCGCTCTGCTCTACAAGATCAAGGAGTATGAGATCCGGGACTAGCAGTTCTCGGGCGCTCGTGGCGGGGCTCCGTATTCGCCTCGCTCTCGGCCGTCGGTATTCGCAGCACGAAGGCCGCACCACCCAGATCCTGCGACTGCTCGTACTCGAGGTTTCCGCCGAGCTCCTCCGCCAGACGCTGAGCGTTCGCGAGGCCGAGCCCCGTCCCTTCGCCCGGCGGCTTGGTGGTGAAGAATGGATCGAAGATCCGCTCCCTCTGCTCTTCTACTACACCTGGGCCGTTGTCGGCCACCACGCACTCCATTGCGTCGGCCCGTCTGCGCCCGGACACCACCTCGCGCGACTCACCCTCGCGCACATGAAGACCGCCGGGGCGTAGTGTAATCCGAACTCGTGCGTCGGCCCGCTCGCACACAGCGTCCGCTGCATTGAGGACGAGGTTGAGCAGGAGCTGGGCCAGCATGCTCTCATCCGAGAGTACCGGTGTGACACCGGGCTCCTGCTCCACTTCGAACACGATGTCATCGTAGCGCCGCTGCGCACGCGCCAGCGAGGCGGCTTGCTCACCCACCCGCCCAAGCTCGACCCAGGCCGTGCGCGCCTGCGGCGGCCGCGAGAAGTCCAGCAGCTGACGCAGGATCTCGCGTACGCGCGCGCCCTGCTCGACGGCACGCGAGAGATGCCCTCTGCCCTCTTCGCTGAGGTCAGTCTCCCGCTCCACGAGTTGCAGGAAGGCCAACAATGCGCCCATCGGATTGCCGACCTCGTGCGCGACGCCCGCGGCCAGGCTGCCCACCGCAGCCAGACGCTCCGCCCGGTCCAGACCCGCGCGTGCCTGAACGAGCTGCTCGTTGGTCTGGCGCAAATCACCCACGGCCTTCTCGAGTGCGCCCGTGCGCTGCTCGAGCGCCTCGCTCATCTCGTTGAAAGTGCCCGCCAACTCGCGCACCTCCCTTACCCCGTCGACCTGAACCCGCGCGCCAGGTCCCGCTTGACCAAGGGAGCGCACGGCCTCCGAGAGCTCGAGCATTGGGCGCACGACCCGGCCTCGCAGCAGGTAGATTCCGAACCCCGCAAAGACCAGGGCATCGGCGACCAGCAGCACCATGAGCGCACTGAGGGGCAACGCAGGTGGAATCCGCGCAATGGCGGCCGAACCGTCGCGGCGGCGGACAGCAAAGCGTACGGGCTGCCATGGCGCGCCGCGCCGAACGACGGGCGTCCGGCCACGCACTTCGCGGGCGAGCTCGAGTGAGTCCGCATCGATCGGACCCGCCATCGCGCTCACCTCGGAGAAGTGGCCCGACTCGGACACGATCCACCAATCGATGCCCGGTGAGACAGCGCCCATCCGGAAGACGGGACCGTTCGCTTCCTCGAGCAGGGCGCGGCCAAGGAGCGGCTGCAGGCGCTCGCTCTGAATATCCTGGGCCCAGAGGAAGAGCCCCATCAACAAGCCCGTGGCCGAGGCCATCAGGACCGCGAGGCTGACGACGACCTCGCGCTCGATGCCGCCCGCGTGCCGCATGGCGGGCGACGCTACTCCGCGGCCCCGTCGCCGCGGGAGTCCTCGAGACCCAGCTTCTCGAGGCGGTAACGGAATGAGCGGAAGGAGATACCCAGAAGCTTGGCCGCATGCTTCTTGACGCCGCGGGAGGCTCGCAATGCCTCACCGAGCAGCGAGCGCTCGTAGTCGTCGACCAGTGCTTCGAGCTTCACGCCCTCGGGCGGAATTCGAGGACCGTCCTCGCGCAGATGTGCGTCGAGCACGGTGCGCGGCAGAGTGTCCACCCCGATGCATTCACTGCGCGATAGGGCGACGGCGCGCTCGATGATGTTCTCGAGCTCACGAACGTTGCCCGGGTAGTGGTAGTCGGCCAGCTTCTCCGCGACCTCGTCGCTGATGCTGTCGACCTGCCTTCCGACTTCAGCAGAAAATTTTTCGAGGAAGTGACGGATCAAGAGCGGGATGTCCTCGGCGCGCTCTCGCAGTGTAGGCATGACGATCTCGATGACATTGAGGCGGTAGTAGAGATCCTCACGGAAGCGACCCGCGGCCACCTCCTCCTCGAGGCGCCGATTCGTAGCGGCCAGCAGCCGAACATCGACGGCCTTGTCGCTGGTCCCGCCCACGCGCCGAATCGTCTTCTCCTGAATCGCTCGGAGCAGCTTGACCTGCAACGTCAGCGAGAGCTCCCCCACCTCGTCGAGGAAGAGCGTTCCTCCCTCGGCTGTCTCGAAGAGGCCCTCCTTGTTCTGGACGGCGCCCGTAAACGAGCCCTTCACATGACCAAAGAGCTCGCTCTCGAGGAGGTTCTCGGGAATCGCAGCGCAATTCAATGCCACGAAGGGGCGCCCGATGCGGGAGCACTGATCATGGATCGCTCGCGCCACGAGCTCCTTTCCAGTGCCACTCTCCCCACAGATCAGCACATTGGTCTTGGTGCTCGCGACCTGCGAGACGAGCTCGTAGATCCGCTGCATGGGCTCGCTGGTGCCGATGATATTGCGATGCTTGGTCTGGGTGCGCAGCTCGGTCTTCAGGCGCCTATTCTCGACCGCGAGAAGCTTCTTCTCCAGCGCTTTCTCGACCACCAACCGGATCTCATCCACCTTGAAGGGCTTGGTGATGTAGTCGTACGCACCCTCCTTCATGGCGGCGATGGCGCTGTCAGTACTCGCGAAGGCAGTGATGACGATGACGACGGTCTCGGGCGAGAGATCTCGGGCCGCGTGCAATACATCGAGTCCGCTGCGCTCGGGCATCTGCATATCAGTGATGACGACATCGATCTCGTCGTTCTCGAGACATACGATGGCCGAGTCGACGTCAGCCACGGTCGTGATGCCGAAGCCCTCGCGTCTGAAGAAGATCTCGAGGAACTCGCGCATGCTGCGCTCGTCATCGACGACGAGAATCCGTGCCTTCTCGCTCATATCCGCTCCTCTTTGCCCGGCAACAGAACCCGAAAGGTCGTGCCGGCGCCCTCCTCACTCGACCAGAGGAGACCGCCGCCGTGGCTCTCGACAATCCGATGTACGGTGGCCAATCCGAGTCCCGTTCCCTCCCGCTTCGTGGTGAAGAAGGGCTCGAAGATTCGCTCCTGGACATCGGGCGGGATCCCGATGCCCGCGTCCTGGATGGCGATCTCCACCCACGGGTGATCTCCGCAGTTTTCGGGCAGCGTACCCACTCCCCCATTGCGGCGGAAAGCAGCGATGGCTTGAGGGGGTTCCGACTCGACATGCCGGGCCGAGATCCTGACTACGCCCCCGTCCGGCATCGACTCGACGGCATTCAGGCAGAGGTTCCACAGCACCTGCTTGAGTTGATCCGGATCGGCGTACACGGCGAGATCCAGGGGGCTGCTGCAATCCAGCCTGACGTCGTCCGGCCGGGCCGCATCGAGGAGCTCCGTGAGCTCATGCAGCAGGGCCTGGACCGCCACCTGCTTCGCGTTGGGCGGTGTCGGGCGCGAATATTGTAGAAAGTCGGTGATCAGCGAGTTGAGCCTATCCGTCTCGCGCACCACGATATCCATCAGGCGGCCGGACTCGCACTCCGGCTCGTCGCGCTCGATGCCCGCAGCCAGGATCTGGATCGAACCGGAGATCGAGGCCAGGGGATTTCGGATCTCGTGGGCGATCTTCGCGGCCATCTCACCGACTGCGGCCATGCGCTCCGAGGCGCGCAGCTCGCGCTCCATCGCCACCACGCCGGTCACATCCTGGAATATGACCACGTGCCCGAGCGGTTGACTGTCACTGTCGCGGAGAACTGAAGCCGCCACGCCCAGGAATAGCTCTTCGCCCGCCGCGTTTCGGTACGGGATCCGCGTGCGCGGAAGCACCTCTCGACGCGCGTCGGCGCCCGTATTGCAGTCGACGATGTCGCGCGCATCAGGAATCAGATCAGCGAAGTGCCGACCCATCGCCACCTCGGAGGAGATTCCGGTGATCCGCTCGGCCTCCGGATTGAAAGAGGTCACGCGACCCTCGGCATCCATGGTCAGCAGCCCGCTCATGATGCTCTCGACGGTGCGCTGGTGGAGATCGTGCAGTCGTCGCAGATCGCTGGTGCTCTGATCGAGTGCTCGACCCGTCCGCTGCAGCTCGCTCGAGAGCAGGCTGGCGAGCACCCCGACCAGGTAGAGCGCGCCAACGTGCACGCCCCATATCGCGATCAGCACCGGCAGGGGCAGCGGCAGCACACCCGCGGTGGCGGAGACCACGGGCAACCAGCCCGCCCACGCGCCGAAGAGCAGCGCCCCATAAGCCATTGCGCTGAGCGAGGCGGAGAGCATCGCGCCGCGCCGCTCGAAGAGGACTGCGCCATAGAGCGTGACGACCACGTAGAGGAAGGTGAAGACTGACTCGCGTCCGCCGGAGTAGTGGACCAGTGAGGTCACGATCGCCACATCTGTGGCAATCTGGGCAGCGACGAATCGATGGATACGCTGTGCCCGTCCGAGCAGGATGGCGGACACCACCGTGGTCGCGAAAGCAGCCGCAACAGTCCAGTAGAGGCCCTGGCGGGCCACGAGCGGCAGCTCGCGTCCGAGCCCGTCGAGGCCGATCGCGATGCCGAAGCTCAGCAACGTGAGCGAGAGCCGCGCAAAGAGCAGCTGCACGAGCCGACGCTCGGAACGGTCGCGCGGCCCCGCTATCGCCGAGCCGAGCCCCCTCTGCAAGCTCACGCCTCCCCCCGCTGACCCAGAGGCCCCGTCGCGTCAGTTGATCGAATCGGCAATCGTGAAGATGGGGAGGTACATGGCGATCAGAATGCCACCAATGGCGCTACCCATGAAGACCATCATGATCGGCTCGAGCATCGAGGTGAGAGCGCCCACCGCCACGTCGACCTCGTCATCGTAGTAGTCGGCGATCTTGCTCAGCATGATCTCCATCGAGCCGGTCTCCTCACCGACGGCCACCATCTGCACCATCATGCCCGGGAAGACCTTCGAGCCCCGGAGTGGTTCGGCGATGGTCTTGCCTTCGGAGATCGAGGCTCGTGTGGCCTGGAGCTCCTTTTCGATGATCATATTGCCCGCAGTCTTGGCCACGATGTCGAGACCGTCGAGGATGGGCACGCCCGATGCGATCATGGTCCCGAGGGTCCGTGTGAACCGCGCCACGGCGACCTTCTTGATGATATTTCCGAAGATCGGCAGGTGCAGGGCCAGATTGTCGGTCTGAAAGCGGAAGGCCAGGCTGCGCTTGCGCGCCTGGCCGAAGCTCACGAAAAGGACCGTCACCCCCCCCATCAAGTAGTGGATGTAGGCCTGCAGCCACTCCGAGAGATTGATGACCATCTGGGTAGGGGCCGGGAGCGCGCCACCAAAGTCCTCGAACATCTTCTGGAAGACCGGAATGACCTTGACCAGCAGCAGAACGATACAGGCCACGGCAATGACGCTCACTGTGGCCGGGTAGACCATCGCCCCCTTCAGCTGCTTGGCGAGCTTGTCCTGCTTTTCCAGCTGCACGGCCAGGCGGTTCAGGATGGTGTCCAGGATGCCGCCGATCTCGCCCGCAGCGACGAGATTCACATAGAGCGAATCGAATACGTTGGGGTGCTTGCCGAGCGACTCGGCGAAGGTCGCGCCCGACTCGACGTCGCTGCGAACCTGGCGGATGACGCGCTTGAAAGTCGGATTCTCCTCCTGATCACCGAGGATCTGAAGGCACTGCACCAGCGGCAGACCCGCGTCGACCATCACCGAGAACTGGCGGGTAAAGATGACGAGGTCCCTCACCTTCACCTTGGGTTGGAGAAAGGTGCGGATCTCGCTGATGTCTTTCGACTTTTGCTTGACCTTGCCCGGTACGATGCCCTGAGAGCGGAGCTGGGCCATCACAGCCTCGGCCGATTTGGCCTCCAGCTCTCCCTTCTTGCTTCCGCCGTCTCGGGTCTTTCCAGCCCAGATATAGACCGACATCGTCACCTACCCCCCACCGGATCGACCGGCGTAATATCTCTAGCCCCTCGCAACCGGGCAAAACAATCTGCGGCCGCCCCGCCTAACGCTGGCCTCCGGGCGCCGACGAGCCCTTCACGATGAGCTGCTTCAGCTCGTCGACATCGGGGCTTCGGCCCTGCGCGTCGTCCATGCTGATCAATCGGCGTTGGACGAGTATGGCGAGGGATTGGTTCATGGTCTGCATTCCAAACTTGTTCTGCCCCACTTGCATCGCCGAGTAGAGCTGATGAATCTTGTCCTCACGAATCAGGTTTCGGATCGCCGCGTTGGGGATCATCACCTCGAGGGAAAGCACGCGACCCGGGCCGTTCGCCCGGGGCAAGAGTGTCTGCGAAACCACACCCTCGAGCACGAACGAGAGCTGCTGCCGAATCTGCGACTGCTGGTAGGGCGGGAACACATCCACGATTCGGTTGATGGTCTGCACGGCCGAGTTGGTGTGCAGGGTCGCGAAGGCCAGGTGACCCGTCTCCGCCACGGTGAGGGCGGCCTCGATCGTCTCCAGATCGCGCAGCTCGCCGATCAGAACCACGTCGGGATCCTGGCGCAGGATGTATTTCAGGGCCGCCTTGAAGCTCTCGGTATCCGCGCCGATCTCGCGCTGATTCACCACGCAGCCCTTGTGCGGGTGGAGGTACTCGATCGGGTCCTCGATCGTCACGATATGCTCATTGCGCTCCTGGTTGATCCGATCGACGATCGTCGCCAGCGTCGTGGATTTGCCCGAGCCCGTTGGCCCCGTCACGAGAATCAGACCGCGCGGCTTCTTGGAAAGCTCCGTGATGATCGGTGGGAGTCCCAGCTCGTCGAATGTCATGATCTTGAAGGGGATTGCCCGGAAGGCACCGGCCACGTTGCCGCGCTGAACGAAGACGTTGCCGCGGAAGCGTGAGAGCTTCTGCACGCTGAAGGAGAGGTCGAGCTCGTTCGTCTCCTCGAATTTATGCTTCTGGGCGTCGGTCAGCACCGAGTAGCAGAGCTGCTTCGTCTCCTGTGGCGACATCGGCGGCATTTTCAGCGGGCAGAGTTTTCCGTCGATCCGCAGCTGGGGCGCCGTGCCCGTCGTGACGTGCAGATCACTGGCGCCCTTCTCGATCATCGCCTTGAGCAGCTGGTGCATGTTGGCCATTGAGCCAGATCCTTCCCTTCCGGGTCCGCGTATCCGCTACATCGAGTCCGAGGTCGACACACGAAAGACCTCGCTCAGAGTCGTTATGCTCTCCAGGAGCATATTCAGCGCCGAGCGTCGCAGCGTGACCATCCCACCTCGGATGGCCTCACGTTTGATCTCCGCCGTGGATGCGCCGTTCAGTACGAATTCCTTGAGTTCGTCGCTCATCACCATGACTTCGTAGATGGCGACGCGCCCCTTGAAGCCGGTCTCCGAGCAGGTCGAGCAGCCGATGCCCTTCCTGGGCTGGAAGCCCCGCAGCTCCTCCTCACTGAGCCCAGCGGAGAGCAGATCCTCCTTGGTCACCTCCGGATCGTCCTCGACGCACTCGGCGCAGATCCGGCGCCCGAGACGCTGAGCCACGATGCAGTTGACCGCGGAGGCCACCAGGAAGGGCTCGATGCCCATGTTGAGCAGGCGGTTGACGGTGGAGGGGGCGTCGTTCGTATGCAGCGTCGAGAGCACCATATGACCCGTGAGCGCCGCCTTGACCGCAATCTCCGCGGTCTCGAAGTCACGAATCTCGCCGACCATGATGATGTCGGGATCCTGGCGCAGGAAGGAGCGGAGAGCGGCCGCAAAATTGAGACCGATGTCCTCGTGCATCTGCACCTGGTTGATACCAGTGAGATTGAACTCGACGGGATCCTCGGCAGTGGAGAGATTCTCCCCCACCCCATTCAGCTCGGAGAGAGCGGAGTAGAGCGTCGTCGTCTTGCCCGAGCCCGTCGGACCGGTGACGAGCACCATACCGAAGGGCTGATGGATACATTCCTTGAAGTCCCCGAGCTGCTCCTGCTCGAAGCCGAGCTTGGTCATGTCGAGCTGCAGATTGCTCTTATCGAGGAGTCGGAGGACGATCTTCTCGCCGAAGAGGGTCGGCAGAACCGAGACCCGGAAGTCCATCTCGCGGCCCTTGCCGAGCTTCAGCTTGATGCGGCCATCCTGGGGCAAGCGTCGCTCGGCGATGTCGAGCTCCGACATGATCTTGATGCGCGAGATGATCGCATTGCGCAGCTTGAGCGGCGGCTTCATCACCTCGTAGAGCACTCCATCGATTCGGTAGCGGACGCGGAAGGACTTCTCGTAGGGCTCGACGTGGATGTCTGAGGCAACCTTCTTGATTGCGTCGGTGAGAATGAGGTTCACGAGCTTGACGACGGGTGCGTCCTCGGCCTCGGTGGTTGCGGCGTCCGAATCGAAGCCTTCCTCATCCGTGACGAAGTCGATGCCCGCGTCATCGAAGCCCGCCATCACCTCTTCGAGCACGTCCTCCTGCTCGTAGTACTGCTCGATGGCTCGGCGAATCGCCTCTTCGGCGGCCACGACGGGCTGAATGTTGTAGCCGGTGAGAAATTTGATGTCGTCGAGCGCAAAGATATTCGACGGGTCGGATGTGGCCAGGATCAACGTCGAGCCGGCACGGTTGACCGGCACCACGGTGTGCTTCTGTGCGACCTCCTGTGGAATCAGCTGCACCACCTCGGATTCGATGTCGAAGTCGTCGAGGTTGATCGAGGGAACGCCGTACTGTTTGGCGACGAACTCGGTCAGCTCGTCCTCGTCGAGGAAGCCAAGCAGTGTGATCTGCGCACCGAGACGCTGGCCCTTGGCCTGCGCCTCTTCCCGCGCCTTCGTCAGCTGCTCTGCGGAGAGCAGATTCTCCTTGACAAGAAGCTCGCCGATTCGCTCGTTCAAGAGCCCAACCCCTCCAACGACTGGTCCCGCTCCACCGCTCGGATGCGATGAGCCGCCTTCCAGCAGGCGAATTGAGCCCCCTTTGCGTCTCGCAAAAGGAACGCAATCTCGCCGGGTTATCGGCGTGGCCGGGGCGGAGCTTTACTCGGAGTGGCTGGCGAGTTCGGAGAGACTGGTGCGGGTGGCCCTCAGCACGAGCAATCCCTGCAGGGTGAGGGTCGACCAGAAGGCGATCCAGGCCAGCACGCCCATCGCGAGTGCGGTCGGCTTGTCGACTCCGAAGCGGACGAGAACCGTCGTAAATGCAAGCTGATAGGGCCCGATGAAGCCGGGCGCCGAGGGGATCGCGACGGCCACACCGACGGCGCCCAGCAGGATCCAGCTCGCGAATAGGGTGTCGACCCAGCTGCCGAGATCCAGATCGAAGGCCCAGATCGCCACCAGCATGGGCCCAGTCGAAGTGACGAGCCAGATCATCACCGAATGGAAGCCGATCCAGAAGATATGCGAGCCGCCCTTCAGCGCCCCGAGCCCGTCCATGAAGCTTCGCAGCAGCCGTTCGGCAGACTCGCGGATCCGCTCGGGAAAGGGAGTCAGCACGAGGTGGACGACCCGGATCGTGAAGTCCGGGGCGGCACGCATGACGATCAACGCCGCCAGGGGCGCCAATGCCGCCGGCAGGAGCAGGTTCGAGCCTCGTTCGAGAACTCCGCCCACGGCGGACGACTTCCCCACGTAGGTCAGGGACGCGAAGGCGAGAAGCAGTACGGTGACCACGTCGATCACCCTCTCCAGCACGACGGTCCCGACCACCGCACTCAGCGGCGTCCTCGTCTCACGCGCCAGCGTCCATGAGCGGACGAACTCACCAATGCGCAGTGGCAGTAGATTGTTGGCCATGAAGCCGAGTGCGGTCGAGCGGAAGAGGACGCCGCGCGACATCGGCGCGATCGGATTGGTCAGATGCCGCCAGCGCAGGGCGCGGTACCAGATGCTCGCCACATAGAAGGGAGCTGAGCCGAGGACCAGCGGCCAGAAGTTGGCAGCGCCGATGGCCCGGGCGACGTCCTGCATCGGAATGCCGCGAACGGCGATCCAGACGCAGAAGAGGGTAATCGCCAGCCCGACCCAGACCCGCCAGTCGCGGTAGCGAGGGCGGTGCGGCGGGACCTCTCTGCCAAGTGCTTCGAGCTCGCTCGCGTGGCTGGGCTCTTCGCTCACGCGCTCGCAGCCCCCTCCCGCGCGCGCTCGACATGCCACTGCCGAGCGGCCTCCACGTCGCGCGCGATCTGCTCGCGCAAGGCGTCCACGGAGTTGAACTTCCGCTCCGAACGCAACTTGGCAAGGAAGCGCAGATCGACGTTGCGGCCGTAGAGATCACCCGAGAAGTCGATCGCGTGGGCCTCGGGGATCAGCTCCGACTCCTCCTCGAAAGTGGGCCGGTAGCCCACGTTCGTGACAGCTGGCAGCACGCTGCCGGCTGCCGGATCGCCGTCGTCCACCAGACACAGCTCGCAGACGTAGACGCCGGCGCCCGGCACGATCTCGCTGGAGGGCGCGAGGTTGGCGGTGGGGAAGCCGAACCCGCGGCCGCGCTGCTTGCCCTCCACCACCGGACCCCGGATCGCGAAGGGTCGGCCGAGCAGCTCCGCCGCCGCCTCGACATCTCCGGCCTTGAGGAGATCACGGATCCGGGTCGAGTTCACGTCGCGATTTTCCACCTTCACTTCGGGGATGATCGTAACGGAGAAGCCGAGCAACGGCCCGGTCTCGGTCAACAAACGCATCGAGCCCTCCCGATCCCGGCCGAAGTGGAAGTCGTAGCCCACGTACACTTCGATCGGACGAATCCGCCGGTAGATGTATTCGCGCACGAAGAGCTCCGGCGGGGTGCGCGCGAATTCGAGATCGAAGCGCTCGACGATCAGCACATCGAGGCCGGTCTGCTCGAGTAGCTCGATCTTCTGCTCCATGGTGGCCAGCAGATCCGGCGCCCGGTCGGGCTGCAACACCTTCCGCGGATGCGGATCGAAGGTATAGAGGACAGCCTCCCCGTCTTGAGCCCGCGCGCGCGTGATCACCCGATCGAGAATCGCTCGGTGGCCGAGGTGGACTCCGTCGAAGTTCCCGATCGTGACCACCGGACGGGTGAGCCGACGCGTCAGCGCTGCCGTCCCGCGAACCAACTCCAAGGCCAACCCCCCCTCTCTCAAGCCCCCTGGCGTGCCCCGGCTCGGGCGACCGGCCTAAGGGCCCGCCGCCGCCGGCTGTGAGACTTTCTTGCCGGGGGCCGCCCGCTTCGAGGGATCGAGGTAGCGGAAGAACTCGTGGTCCGGCGGCATCACCATCGTGGTGCCGCGGCCCAGCGTAGCCCGGTAGGCCTCGAGGCTGCGCACGAAGGCGTAGAACTCCGGATCTCTCTCGAAGGCGGACGCGTAGATGGCAGCGGCCCGCGCGTCGCCCTCACCACGCGTGACCTCCGCCCGGGAGCTGGCCTCGGCGAGCATCGTGAGCGCCTCACGATCCGCCTTGGCTCGCACCTCGCGCGCTTGGCGATCGCCGCTAGCGCGATGCTCACGCGAGATCTTTCGCCGCTGCTCGCGCATCTGGGCATATGCGGCCTCCTCGGCTTCACGCGGCAGCTCGGTGCGATTGATCCGAACGTCGATCACCTCCACGCCCTTCTCGGCGAGCTTTAGACTCACCTCCTCGCCGAGGTCTCCGATCACCTCGGATCGCGCCAGGAGCTGCTCCAAGGGCATGCGGCCCACCGTAGCAGCCACCTGGGCTTCGAGCCGACGCTGGATCGCGAGATTCGCGTCCTCCACACCACCGGGATAGCTGCGCCGGAACTCCAGCGGATCGTTGATCCGCCAGATCGCGTAATAGTCGACCACCAAGGCACCCTCGCCAATCAGCATCTCGGCGGGCTTCGCGTCGAGAAGCTGCAGGCGCTTGTCCAGTGTCTCCATGGTTTCGAAAAGCGGGATCCGCCACGTCAGGCCCGGCTGCGAGATGGGATCGCGCCAGGGCGCGCCGAGCAGGAGCGGGATCTTGTATTCGTGCTCGTACACGATGACGACGGGCCCCCACCCAAACTGCCCGGCCCAGACCGTGCCCACGATTGCGGCCACCACCAACAGAAGCACGAAGAGCTTCCTCACGGCTCCCCATCCTCCTTCTTCGCCTTGGTCGGTGCCGATACCGGCGCCGGCATGCGCTGCATCGGCAGCAGGGGCATCAGGCTGACGGTACCCGGCTCGACCACCATCTTTTCGACGTTGGGCATCACTACTTCCATGGTTTCGAGGTAAAGGCGGCGGCGGGTCACCTCCGGCGCACGCTGGTACTCCACCAGCAGCGCTTCGAAGCGGGCGGCCTCACCCGCCGACTCGAGAACTTTCGCCTCCTTGTACGCC
Source organism: Deltaproteobacteria bacterium (assembly GCA_019310975.1). Taxonomy (GTDB): domain Bacteria; phylum Myxococcota_A; class UBA9160; order UBA9160; family UBA4427; genus JAFDDH01. Next base: position 14,149 of record JAFDDH010000084.1, read on the forward strand.
TCGGAGCTCTCGCGAAGCTCCGAAGATCGGGCTCGCGCCCGCTCGAGGATTTCACGCTCGTCACCCTCGGCGGCCGAGACGGCACGTTCTTCATCCTGCCTGGCGGCCTCGACTTCCTTGAAGGCCGCCCGCACTGCCAAGGGAGGGTGCACCTCCAGGAAATTGACCTTATCGATCGTGAAGGCGCTCGCGTCCGATAGGTTGGCCAGGTAAACGGCCAGCGTCGACTCGAGGATCTGCTTTGCCTGGATCTGAGCCTCTCGACGTCTCATAAGCAGCACGTCGTCGATCACCATGCCACCCATCACTTCGCGAACAGCGGCCTGGGTGGCTTCCTGAAGAATGGCCTCGGGATCGACCATGCCGAATTGATAGGAGAAGGGATCGTCGAGCGTGTACTGAACCTCGAAGGTAGCGGCCACGATGTTCTTGTCCGCGGTCTGGATGAAGAGGCCCTGGCTCTGCGGGCCCGCGTGCTCGGGCTCGGTTTCGCGAGCGACGTTCGAAGCCGTGTAAGTCCCAAACTCGACCGTTCGCTGCCCGCGCGTATTGATCGGCCAGCCGTACTCGATCGGCTCCGGCCAGTGCCAGTTCAACCCCTCGTGCTTCACGGTCCGCGTGTGCTGGCCCAGCGTGAAGATCACGGCCTCCTCGCCGAGCTCCAGCCGATAGAAGCCGGTGTAGATCCAGCCCCCGATCACGGCCAGAGCCACGCTGAGGAGGATCCCATTCGTGAGCGTGCGAAGGACGCCGCGACGAATCCTGGAATCGGTGTCGAGGCTGTCCTCGTCCGGCTCCGCCAACTAGCTCCCCTCCTCCTTCCGGATGGTCGGAGCTGGGGTCGCTTCACCGCCCGCGTCTCCTCCAGCGTCCGAACCGGTAAAGGCGGAGAGCAGGTCGATCGGGAAGGGGAAGATGGTCGTGGAGCTATTCGTGCCGGCGATCTCGCCGAGCGTCTGCAGGTAGCGGAGCTGAAGACCTGCTTTCTCGCTGGAGAGTGTACGCGCGGCATCGGCGAGCCGCTGCGCGGCCAGGAGCTCGCCCTCGGCCAGCACGACCTTGGCGCGCTTCTCGCGCTCGGCCTCGGCCTGCTTCGCCATCACCCGTTGCATCTCCTGCGGGAGGTCGATCTGCTTCACCTCGACGGCGCGCACCTTCACGCCCCACGGTTCGGTCTGCAGGTCGATGACCTCCTGCAGCTGCTGGTTGACGCGATCGCGCTCGGAGAGCAATTCGTCGAGCTCGGCCTGGCCGCAGATGCTGCGCAGCGTCGTCTGGGCGAGCTGTGAGGTGCCGTAGAGATAGTTCTCGACCTGAATCACCGCCTTATCGGGGTGCAGAACACGGAAGTAGAGCACCGCGTTCACCTTGAGCGAGACATTATCCCGCGTGATCACCTCCTGTGAGGGCACGTCCATCACGATCTCACGCAGCCCGATCCGGACCATGCGATCGACGCCGGGGATGATCCATTTCAGACCCGCGGTGCGGACACCCACGTAGCGACCGAAGCGGAAGACGACACCTCGTTCGTACTCGGGGAGCACCCGCACCCCGGCCAGACCGAAGGCCGCGATGATGGCCAGTAGAATCGCAATCCCCATTCCGCCCATTTCCTACCCCCTCTTCAAGGTCGTTTACCGTCCCTGACAGTTAGCGCGGTTGAGAGGCGCGGCGCACCCGGAGCTTCAGCCCATTGACTGC
>JAFDDH010000260.1 GCA_019310975.1 Deltaproteobacteria bacterium
TCACGTTCATGTTCCACATGAACATGCTCGGCGCCGTGACACTGCTGCCGGCCCTTGCGGTGATCGCGGAGCGGATCTGGCCCATGCGTCCAGGACGCCGCTGAACGCCGGGAGGCGGCCCGTTAGCTGGCGGCGCCCACGCCGCGTTCCTCAACGACGCTCGAGTGCGCGCTGGGTAGCTCGAGCGCCGGCGTGCCCTCGAGGTGTACCCCCGCCGCCTCGGCCAGGCGCTCGAAGGACTTCTGCACCAACGCGGTCAGATCTGCAACATCCGGCAGCCGGTCGTAGTCGGCGTTGAAGCCCCAGCAGACCTTGCCGTCGTAGCTCATGACGGCGATGGCGAGACCGAGATTCTGGATCAGCGGCGCCTGTAGGTAGAGCTCCTTCAACTGGGCGCCCAGCAGGTAGAGCGGAAGCTGGGGACCCCGAATGTTCGAGACGTAGACATTCTGCGTGCCGCTCGAAAGCCCCTGCAGATCGATCGGGATCCACTCGTGAATCGCCTCGATCAGCTCGATGGCGCTCTCCTGGCGCGACTTCTTGCGGTCCTTGGTGGTGGCGTGGATCGCCTCGATCTGCTTGCGGGGATCCGGCTCGCCGATCGGAAGCGGAAGGATCCAGGTCGAGACGAAGTTGCCGGCGGCGGTGCCCTGGCGCTGCTCGGGGCGTACGTTGACGGGCGTTGCGATGCGGAAGTCGAGCTCACGGGGGTCGGTCTGACGTGCAATCAGAAAATCACGAATCGCCCCGGTAACGATGCCGAGCACGACGTCATTCACCGAGCAATCGAACACCTTCCGGATCGCCTTCACGTCGTCCAGCGAGATCGCCAGCCAGTCGATGATGCGATGCGGGCCCACGGGGCCGTTCAGCGGTGTATCGGAGGCGGGGACGACCTTCCACATCGCCAGGCCGCCGAGTGCCCGGAGCCGCTCGAGGACCTCGCCGGGCAGATCGTCGGCACTGCGAATGAAGCGCTGCAGCTCCGCGACGGCACGCAGGGGCAGGCTGGCGAGCCGGAGCCACTCGTCGCGCCGCAGCTCGACGTTGGAGGGCTGAGGACGCGGAATATAGCGGTGCGGCTCGTGGGTCGTGCGGATTGGCTCGGCCGAATAGAGGCTCTGGAGCAGGTTGGTCCCCCCTTCCCCGTCCATCACGCAGTGGTGGGTCTTGCCGATGATCGCGAAACGGTTCCCCGTGAGCCCCTCGACGACCCAGAGCTCCCACAGCGGTCTCGAACGATCCAGCGCCCGCTCGGTGATGCGTGAAGTGAGCGCCTTCAGCTGGGCATCGTCCCCCGGGCGGGGCAGTGCTGTATGTCGGACGTGGTAGTCGATGTTGAAGTGCGGGTCATCGACCCAGATGGCGTGATTGGAGTCTGGAAGCCAGGCGATCTTTTGGCGATAGCGTGGAATCTTGTGCAGGATGCCCTCGATTCCGTCCTTGATGGCTCGGAAGTCGATGCCACCATCGTCGTTCGAGAGCGGGCCCACATCGAAGATCTGCACAGCGGCGCCGTGCATCGGCAGTATTTCGCTCTCCCACTGCAGGAAATCGTTGTCCTGCGCGGAGAGGCGGTCGTATTTGTAGTGACCCATTGCAGCGTACCCCCCCCACCTTCATACACCATTCTCGCGGATCGCAGGACTGCAACTCGGACCGTGGAGGGCGGGTCACCGGCGAGCGCGTTCGCATCCGCAACGGGTCGACCGCCCGAGGGGGGGCCATCTGTCACACTTCCAAGGGTTGGGTCGCTGCAGGGCGCCACTCAGGGGACGACGAGCACCTGCCTGCCGCCACGGCGGTGCGCCGCCGGGGGCCCCGAGCCTTCGGCAGCTCCTCGTGCTCCGACTGATGGGAGGTTACTCACTCGAAGACTCGTGCGGGTCGCCGCAGCAGATCGATGCACCCGAGCGAGAAGACCGCCCAATCACGCGACACTGGTTTGTCATCACGGATTGCGTGCACTAATTGGGGGAACGGAGGCGTGGACGGGAGGACGAGTTCCCGCGACGCAGGAAGAGCTGCCCGAGATGGCGGCGTACGATGACGTGCCGGAGGATCGGAGCGATTTCGACCGGCACGAGATCAGCGAGACGCAGCACGCGCGGGCGGAAAAGGCGGAAAAGGAGACCGAAGCTCGATGTCAAAGGGGAAGTCGCAGGTAGGCGACAAGAGCAAGAGCGATAAGCACAAGAAACGGAAGCGAAGCAAGAAGCGCCAGCAGAGGCGCCGCGAGAAGTCGCGTCGTGGCGAGGAGGGTCTTCGCCTCGTCTCTGAGGATGAGCTCCCTGGCAGCGCGTCCGTAACCGAGTCCCACCTGGAGTTTGGCAACGGGTCGTATCCCTACACAGAGAAGATGAAGCTCCGCGAGTACGAGACGGTCAAGCACCTGCTGCAGGTCGAGCTGCTCAAGATGCAGAACTGGGTGAAGGCAAGTGGGCAACGGGTGCTCATTCTCTTCGAGGGGCGCGACGCCGCGGGCAAGGGCGGCACCATCAAGCGTTTCATGGAGCACCTGAATCCGCGTGGTGCGAAGGTATGGGCGCTGGAGAAGCCGACCGAGCGCGAGCAGGGGCAATGGTACTTTCAGCGCTACATCCAGTGCCTTCCAACCGCGGGTGAGATCGCCCTCTTCGATCGCTCCTGGTACAACCGCGCCGGAGTGGACCGGGTGATGGGCTTCTGCGACTCATCGCAGTATCTCGAGTTCATGCGTCAGACCCCTCAACTCGAGCGCATGTTGGTCAACGACGGGGTGCACCTCTTCAAGTATTGGTTCTCAGTGAGCCGCAAAGAGCAGCTGCGACGCTTTCGAGCTCGAGAGGGAGACCTGCTCAGGCAGTGGAAGCTGAGCCCGATCGACCTGCAGTCACTGGACAAATGGGCCGAGTACACGGAGGCCAAGGAGGCCATGTTCTTCTATACGGACACGGCCGACGCGCCCTGGACGGTGATCAAATCCGACCAGAAGAAGCGTGCGCGGATCAACTGCATGCGTCACTTGCTGTCCAGCCTCGACTATCCAGACAAGGACGAGCAGCTGGTGGCTGGGCCGGATCCGCTCATTGTCGGCTCGGCGAGCCGGGTCTATGAGCGTGACGAGTATATCGTTCGCAAGCGCGTTGCCGCGAGCGGCAGGTTGGGTTCGACAGAGAGCGCACCAAGCAGAAGTGAGGACGATTGTGATGACAGCTGAGAATCCGAAGAAGGCTGAGAGCGGTAAGAAGAGCGGCAACCGAGAGAACGTTGCGCTCGATTCGGCAGCTGCCGCCATGTCGATCATCGAGCGCGAGGCGGATGCCTTGGTGGCTGCGGTCGCCAAGGAGCTCGACAAGGTTCTTCGCAAGGGAGTCAAAAAGGCCGAGAAGGCGATGCGTCGTGCCGAGCAGGCGGCCGAGAAGGCCATGGCGGAAGCGCAGCAGGCGGCCAAGAAGGCGGCTCGCAAGGCTGCGAAGCGCGCCAACGCCTCCGCCGACAGGGCCGGAATGGCTCGCGCTGCAGCCGAGGATGCGGCCCGCGACGCGCGATCCGAAGCCAAGAGCGCTGCGAAACGTGCCCGGCGGGCAAAGGCCGAGAAGGATGCCGCCAAGGCGGCGCGCAAGGCCGAGAAGAAGCACTCGGCGAAGAGCGAGGCACGCAAGAATCGCCGTGGCCAGGCCGACAAAAGCGGCAAGAATAAGAAGAAGTAGAGTCGGCGGAATCTGTATCGGCCACACCGCTGCGCCCGACGCCACCTTGATGGCGACTATACGACGGGCCTCGGTGCCACGCGGCCCAGGGCAAGGGCTAACGGCGCCGCTCGGAGCTCTCGTTCAGCCTGTTGCGCACGCCCTGCGTGACGCCGCCCGCATTCATACGCGGCTGGGCTGGCACGTCGGCGGCCTGGGCGGCCGGGCTCAGGGCCAGTACGGCACTCGACTCGGATTCGCGCACGGACTCGATCGGCGCGAAGATTCCCCCGAACGCCTTGTCGGTGCCCTCGGTATGGAAGACTGATCCCACCCACGCAGCCGCAGCGATCAGCAGGATGACAATGACCTTGCCCATGGCGACGCTCCTCTTCCCCGATCGCATCGACATATCGCATCCGGTTCCTGAGCCGAAATCGCTGGCCCCGGTCCGGTCCGGCCTTTAGCTGGCGTGTGATAGAGAGGAGGCGAACGCCGCCAGCCGAGGCGAGGAGGAGGAGCCAGACCCCGCCCGTCCTCCATCGCCGGAGTCAGAGCGGGGCGCACTGGATGTAGAAGCGCGGCTGGCCTACCTCGCCATCTCGAAGCGGTGGACCATCCAGACACTGGACACGACTAGCAGAACGCCGAGGAGCCAGAGCCACGAACCGGTGATGCCGGGAGCGACCATCGGGACGGGATTGCCCGTCTCCATCATGACTGTGCCGCTAGCAGTGCCCCCGAAACCTTCAAGCATGCTTCCCGGACACCCCTGGTAATCGATCTCGTAAGTGATGTCGAAGAAGCTGTCGACCGCGAAGCTCCCGTTGCCCTTGTCGACCAGCAGGGTGTCACCCGGGCTCGGCAGGCCGAGCTGATCACCGGCCCGGATGCGAAAGGTGCAGAAGTCGGGATCACCAAAGATCTCGCCGCTCAGGCGGTACATCCTGCTCGGAAAGGATTGCATCGGATCGCCGGGGTTGCGCGGTCCGGTGTGGACCTCGGTGTCCAGTGGGACCGAAATCGTGCGACTAAAGCCGGCCAGCATGCCCGTGCCCGTGATCGCCAGATCGGCCTCCGACTGGAAGCAGTTGATATTGCCGCCGAGGCTGCCGCCCGGGCCCTCACAGACGCCACCCGGGAGCGATATCGTGCAGGTGCCAGTCGGGGTACCGCAGCTGAAGTTCTTGTAGACGGCGTTGAGCTCGATGGTGGTGCCGGGCGGGAGACCGCTGATGATCCGGTGGGCGTTCAGGATACTGACGTATTCGCAGCCAGCGGGCGGCAGGTCGATGGTGCCCGTTCCGTTGTCGGGTACGTCGCAGGGAATGACGTTGGTAGCCATCTTCAGAGTAGCCGTCGTGGAACCAGCCATCCCGTCGAGGGCACCGCCCGGCGCGCCCTGGAAGTCGATCTGGTAGGTGATGTCGAAGAAGCTATCGACGTTCCAGCTGCCAGTGATCAGCGAAGTCAATGTCGTAGATCCGGGGCTGGGGAGTCCAAATGCCGAGCCCGCACGAATCTGCAGGAGGCCGAAGTCGGGGTCACCGAAGAGGTCGCCCTGGAGAGAGACCATCTCACTAGGGAACTCCTGCTCCGGGTCACCCGGGTTGCGCGGTCCGGTGTGCACCTCGATCGCGAGCGGGAGGGACAGGGTCCGGTTGAATCCGGCTAGCAACACGGTGCCTTTCACTTCCAGATGGAGGCTCGAGCTAGAGCAGTCCAGATTGCCACCCAGACCTCCACCCGGGACCTCGCAAAGAC
>JAFDDH010000261.1 GCA_019310975.1 Deltaproteobacteria bacterium
CCTCGAGCGCCTGTCCTTTTCGAAGTCCTACGTGGACGAGACGATCGCTTTCATCGTGCGCGATCATGAGCGCGAGAAGTTCGGCAGCCGCGAGTCCGTCCAGAATCTCAGATCGCCGACGATCGCCGTTCCCGACTCCCCCTACTACGCGGCCAAGCTTCGGCGCTACCTGCCGGATGCCAACTTGGTCGTGGTGAATTCGCCGCGCGACTTCTTCGGTGCCGACGAGGGCACGTTCGACGCGCTGCTCTACACGGCCGAGTCCGGATCGGCCTGGAGCCTGATCTATCCCGCGTTCACGGTGGCTGTCCCGCAGCCGGACATCCTGAAGGTCCCGCTCGCCTACGCGGTGAGGCGCGGCGACGAGCGAATGGTGGAGCTCCTCTCCACCTGGATCGAGCTCAAGCATCGTGATCGCACGATCGACGATCTCTACAGGCATTGGATCCTGGGAAGGGTGAGCGACCAGAGCCAGAAGCGCTGGTCGGTGATCGCGAATGTGCTGGGCTGGGTGGGCCACGAAGGGACGACGCCGGAGCCCAGGCAGGTCGACGAAGCCGGCCCGCAGGCGGCGTCCGAGAATCCCCGGTCTCCCGCACCCGAGCCGGCGACGCCGGAGGAGCCGGGCCAGGGCGAGGGCGAGGGCGAGGGCGGGGGCGAAGGCGAGAAGGACGCTGACGAATCGACCTGACGGGCCCGGGTGTCCGAGGGTCGATCGACTCGATTGGCGTTGATCGAGGCCCACTGCGTGCATGCGTTCCGTGTCAGGGGCCGTACATCGAGCGTACGGGACGCGCACGGGTCGGGAGCCTCTGACTCTGCGCAGGTGCCGGCCCAAGTGCCCAGCTTGGCGCCGCTTTCATCGGCTCGGCGAGCGATGGCACGCGGCTTGCGATTCCCTCTTCGCATGATCTCCAGACGACGCGCACGCTGGCTCGACGGCCAGTTCCAGGGGTGGGTCGAGGCGGGGCTCGTGAGTCCCGATCAGGCCCTCCGTCTTCACGACCACGCCGCTGCGTCCGACCGACGCGACGGCGCGGTGCCGCTCTTCGCGGTGCTCGGTGCGGCGCTGATCGGGCTCGGCGTGATCCTGCTGCTCGGACACAACTGGGAGGACATGACACGCGCGACCCGAGCGATGCTCTGCCTCGGGCTCGTCGTGGCCGGGCAGGGTCTGGCGGTTCGAACGGCCCTGCAGCGCAGGGATTCGGTGGCGTGGATCGAGGGCAGTGCGGTTTTCGCCACGCTCACGTTCGCAGCGGGTCTCGCGCTGATCGGGCAGACCTACCAGATCCCGGGCGACCTGCGCGGCTTTCTCAACACCTGGTGGTGGGTTTCGATTCCGCTCGTCTATGCCCTCGAGTCGCGGGGCATCGCGCTGCTGGTGATCTTCCAGATCATGGGCCTCTATCTGCTCTCGTTCATGAGCGATGGGCCGGATCCCTGGCATTGGGTTCGTCTGCTGGCCCTGGCCCCCTTCTTTGTGTTGCTTCGAGCCGGAGGGGCGATCGGTCTACGAGAGAGGCTGGTTGCGACTCTGATGCTGCTGGCGGTCGCGGGCAGTGCTCTGATGGGCGCTCTGACGGTCGGCGGCGTCGGGTTCGTGCTGGCGGCCGCGCTGCTCGCTGTCGGCTTGCATGCACTCGACAGCACGGACGAGTGGATCTCGATCGTCATTGGGTCGCCTGCCCGGACCCTCGGCCTACTCGGTGCCGCGACGCTCGTCTCCTGGTTTGGGATCGGTGAGCTGTGGGGGATCGTCGACTTCGATGGCGGCCGCCACAAAGCCGTGAGCGCACTCCTGCCGAGCCTCGCCATCACGATCGGCGCGGCCGCTCTCGCTGTGACGCGAGCAGCGACCCATGATGGACCAGATCGCATCAGCGAGTGGATCGTGACGGCCCTGCCGATCGTGATGGCCGCTGGTGCAGGGTTGGCGATTGCATTCGATGAGGATCCGGGTCAGCTGGCCGCATCGCTCCTGGTGAGCGGGTACGGGCTGGTACTTGGTTCCAGTGAGGTGCTGCGCGGGATTCGCAGTGGCGAACGCTTTCACGCCAATCTGGGCATGTCGCTGCTTCTCTTCGTGATCGGGCTGCGTTTCATGAGCTGGGAATTGAGCTTTACAGCGAGGGGGCTCGCTTTCATTGCCGCGGGGGTCGCCTTCCTGCTGCTCAACCTCGAGATTCGCCGTCGCGCTCGCGTGTCGCCGAAGGAGGATGCCTGATGAACCTTCATACCTGGCGCAATCGGCTGCTGGCCGCGACTTGCCTGCTTCAACTCGGGCTCCTCGTAAGCATGATCGCGGGCGCGGAGCGAACGATCCAATCCGGAAGCAGCTGGAAGTTCCGAACCGCTCCGGTCGATCCGGTCGATCTCTTTCGTGGGCGCTACGCGAGGTTGAACTTCTCTTCCTTCTCGGTACCCATCGTCGAGGGAGAGATCGAGAGCGGGGACCTTGTCTATGCGCTCTTGGAGAAGAACGATGAGGGATTTGCCCAGATCCGTGCGGTGAGCGCTTCGATCCCTTCCTCGCCGGACTATCTCGAGCTCGTCGCGAAGAGCGTGGGCCGCAAGCACGTGCAGGTGCAGCTCCCCTACGACCGCTTCTATATGGACGAGGAGCGCGCGCCGGAAATGGATCGAATGCTGCGCCGGCGCATGGTTCCGTCTTGGGCCGTCATTCGCGTACACGAAGGCAAGGGCGTCGTGGTGGATCTGCACATGGAAGAGGTCCAGGAAAGCGAGAAGTTCGCCGCCTCGTCGTTGATCGTGTGGCCGGAGGGAACGCAGGTGCCCGTCTCGCTCGTGGAGCGCATGCGCGATGACCTGGGCGAGTGGCAGCTGGCGGAGTGTCAGCGCGCAGGCGACTGCGTGCTCGCCGCGGTGGACTTGGACGACGACGTGATTGAGGAGTTCGTGCTGGCGATGACGCGGACGCAGGGCCGTGGGAATATCTACTACGCGGCACGAGCTCGAGGGCAAGAGGGGGCTCGGGCCTGGCTCTTGCAAGAGATGGCACACGGTCCGGGGCGGCTACCGATCGGCACGCAGGAGCTGATCGAGGCACTCGATGCCACGGATGCGCGCGGCGAGGCGCCGTCTCGACGCTGGCTCCGACTGGGAGATGTGCTGCTCCGCCCAGCGAGCTGAGCCGCAGCGGATCCGCGCGTCAGCCGAGATCGAGCGGAGAACGAAATCCGGCAGGCTTGACCACGAGTAGGGATGTGTCGAGCGTGCCGAGCAGGCGCTCGGCGGTATTGCCCAGGACCACCCCGGGCAGCCCCGTGCGTGCGACCGTGCCCATCACGATCAGGTCCGGCTGGAGCTGCTTCTCCGCTTCGAGGACACCTCGGCTGGGGCAGGTGACGCCGGCATGGCACTCGACCTGGCCCTTGAAGCCGGCGGCGGCGGCCTGCTCGGCCACTTCTGTCTCGAAGGCGGCCCGCTGCTCGCGTATGAGGGCATCGCGGGCCGCATCGCCCGACATCTGCGCCTCGAAGTCGATCTGGATCGCATGGACGACGTGCAGCACGGAGTCACAGCGCTCGGCGATCGAGGCCGCGACGTCGACGACCTGCCGCCCGACCTCGCTGCGGTCCGTGGCCGCGACGATCACGGCGGGCGTTGGTGAGGAGCCGGGCTTCACGACGAGGACGGGACAGGGGCAATTGCGCACGACATTCTGAGAGGTGCTGCCAAGCGGACGGCCGTCGGTCTCGCTCTGCGAGCGCTTGCCGAGGATGACGATGTCTGCATGCTCCTGCTGTACACATCGAAGGATCTCGAGGCCGGCACTGGAGTCGGTGATCAAGTAGCTTGCCTCGATCCCGTCGTTTTGGAGCGCTTCGGTCGCGTCCTGGAGGGCCTCGTTCACTTCGGCTGCGACCGTCTCGAGCGACGGCTCGAACGTGCGAGAGGCCGGATCCCAGTGCTCGTCGAGATGACAGGAGTGGAGCAGCGTGACGTGCGCGCCGGTCCGCAGCGCCATCCAGCGAGCCTGGTCGATCGCCAGCCGTGAGCCCTCGCTGACTTTCCCGCCAGGGAGATCGACGCCAATCACAATCCGTCGGACGGTTTCCATGACCGGACGATAGCCGGCCGGTGGGCGTAATTGCCATCGTGTATGCTCCAAGTGGAGACGACATGCCCCTACACGCTCAGCCCATCGTGGCGGATCCGGAGGCTGCGAGCCACGTGTCGTCCCGCTGGCGTTGCATTCTCGGACCCGGCCTGATCCTGCTGCTGGCAAGTTTTTCCTGTGCCCACTACGAGCAGAACGTGCCGCTCGAGCTGTGGGAGCCGCATCGCTCCGTGCTCGCCATGGGGAGCGAGGAGCGTTCTCGCGAAATCGTCGTGATGCTCGCCTTCTCCGGCGGCGGAACGCGCGCGGCTGCGCTCGCCTACGGCGTGCTGGAGGAGCTCAGCGAGACCTGGATCGAGGTGGATGACCGCCCGCGCCGCCTGCTGGATGAGATCGATATCATTTCAGCTGTATCGGGCGGGAGCTTCACCGCGGCCTACTTTGGTCTCTTCGGCGATCGGATCTTCGAGGATTACGAGGAGCGCTTCCTGCGTAGGAACGTCCAGGGTGCACTGATCCGGCGAACCTTCGATCCCCGCAACTACTTTCGACTGGCGTCGGCGCGCTTCGGTCGCAGCGATCTCGCCGCTGAATACTACGACGACCAGATCTTCGACCACAGGACCATCCGGCAGTTCGGGGACGTGCCCGGGCCCGCGATCATCATCAATTCGACGGATCTCACGCGTGGGGTGCGCTTTGCATTCATTCGTGAGAAGTTCGATCCGCTCTGTAACGACGTAGTGGAGTACAAGGTGTCGCGGGCGGTGGCCGCTTCGTCCGCAGTGCCGGGTCTGCTCTCGCCGATCCTGGTCCGGAATCACCACGGCAGCTGTGGCTACGAGACACCCGGCTGGGTTGCCGAGGCGCTGCAGCACAGCCGCTATGGCAGCCGCCGCTATATCGAGGCGCGGGTCTCGGAGTCCTATCTGAGCCCGGACGCGCAGCCGCATATCTACCTGGTGGATGGAGGCGTGACGGACAACCTCGGTGTCAGGGCGCCCTTCGAGGACGTCGTCGCCGCGGGCAGCCTGCGCCGGATCCTGGAGCAGTCCGGACTCGGGGATGCGCATACGATGGTGATGATCGTGGTCAATGCCCAGAACCAGCCCGAACTCCATCTCGATGACCTGGGCTTCTTTCAATCCCTCGGCCTGATGGCGGGAACCGCATCCGGCATCCAGATTCGGCGCTTCAACTACGAGACGCTCGATCTGATTCGCAGCAGCTTCAACACCTGGGCTCGGGAGATGAACCGCCCCGGGCGTCCCTTCCGATTCCATCTGGTCGAGGTGAGCTTTTCACACGTCACGGATGAAGAGACCCGCAAGGCACTCAACAACCTG
>JAFDDH010000262.1 GCA_019310975.1 Deltaproteobacteria bacterium
GTCGATCTGCACCGCGGCCACTACAGCGATTACCGAGAGCGCAAGCTGGCGGAGCAGAGAGCGGAGAACGCAGTGCGGTCTGGGACGAAAGCCGCGGCGAGAACAGAGTCCGCAGTGTCCGGGAGTGGGCCGAGCAACAGCTCCCAGGTCGATGAGTCGGGGGGAAGATCAAGGAAGCTCAGCTTCAAGGAGGAACGTGAGCTCGCTGGGCTGATCGAGCGGATCGAAGCCAAGGAGGCCGTCGTGGCCGGGCTCGAGAACAGACTGGCCGACCCGGCCACATACGCGGGCGGTGGAGGCGCCGCGGCCGAGCTCAGCCAGGCCTTCGAGGCGGCGAGCGACGAGGTGGCCTCGCTCACGGCGAGGTGGGAGGAGCTCGAAGCCCGGAAGGCGGCCTGGGAGTAGGCCTGGGCGTGGGCTTCGTGTCGGGCATCGGAGGCGGCACCTGGCTTCTGGTTCCTGGCTGCGCAGACGCCCCCGGCTAGGGCTCCTTCGGCAGCCCGCCCGAGGCCGCCCTCAGCATCGCGATGCGTGTGTCGCGCATGGCTTCGGGCGAGGCGGACTTGGCTTTGTCGATGTCTTCAATTTCGTCCGGCACGTACCAATGCATGCGCGTGTCACCCTCGTAACAGCGCCACACGGCCTCGGCGACCATGCTCGGCGGAACCAGCCGCCACGGCCCCTCCGTGGCCGCTGCGCCCGCGGCGGTTGCGAGGAGGCCCTCCGTGGGCTGCCTTCGACCCTCCACAAAGACCGGGGAGTCGACGAAGATTGCGGTATCGATGACTCCCGGCAGCACGTCGGCGACTCGAACGTCGCAGCGCGACAATTCGACGGCCAGCGCCTCGGTCAGCCCCTTCACCGCGAATTTGGTCGCCGCATAGACGGCGAGATTCGGCGCGCCATAGGTCGCCGCGGACGATGACGTGGTGAAGCACAGGCTATTCGGCGTCGCCTTGAGGAGCGGCAGCGCGGCGTAGATGCCGTTGATCACTCCGATCAAGTTGATGTCGATGACTTTCAGGCTCTCCTCGATCGGTATGTCCTCGAAGAAGCCGGCTGCGCCGACCCCCGCGTTGTTGTAGAGAAGATCCAGCCGTCCACCCGTCTCCTCGGCGAGCTCGGCGATGACCCCGTCGTAGGCCGCCTTGTCGGTGACGTCGAGGTGCCATGGGCGGCAGCGCTCCTTGCCGAGGGCGTCGCGGAGCTCCTCCAGACCCCCCGCGTTCCGGTCCGCAGCGCCGATCCACCAGCCCTGGGCCGCGAAGAGCTCGGCGGTCGCGCGCCCGATTCCGCTCGCGGCGCCCGTGATGAACGCGATCTTCTGGTCCTCTTCTCCCTGTCTACCCGTCACCGAGACGCCCTCCTCCAGTCATCCGTCCGCCATTCCAGGTGCGCACCGCCACGATGTGATCGCAACGCCTTCTCCAGCCAATTACTGTTGGCTAACCACCTTTGACCATCTCCGCGTAGGGCGCAATGAAGGGTGACAGACTCTCGTTGTCGATTTCTACGTTGACGATCGATGGCTTGCCGTTGGCCGCCGCACGTCTGATGGCCGGCAGGATCTCTTCCGGATCAGTCACCTGCTCACCGTGTCCGTCCCACATGGCCGCCATCTTCTCATAGGCTCGCATGGGGTGGAGGTCCGTGTTGCAGGAGCCCCGCTTCTCGATCTCCTCGGGTCGGATGTACTTCTCCACCAGGCTGATCATGCCCCAGCTGGAGTCGTTCGAGATCACACAGACCACGGGTATGCCCAGCCTGGCCATGGTCTCCATCTCCATCGAATAGAACCCGAAGCTGCCGTCGCCCGTGTACCACAGGACGGGCTTGCCGTCGGCCGCCCAGGCCCCAACGACCAGGCCAGGTCCGGTTCCGATCGTGCCGTTCGGCCCGGTCGCATGAAGCTGGCCGCCGCGATAAGCCGTCGAGGCACCGCCCATCCAGACCGAGGCCTCTCCGCCATCGATGACCAGCGACCAGTCCCGGCCCTCTTCCTCGAGGAATTGGGCCACCTCACCCGCACATCGCGCGGGATGAACCGGCGTCTTCTTGTCCCGATAGGCATCGGGCAGCTTGGCCGTGGTGGTCTTGCTCGCCGGCCCCGCCCACGAATCACCGACCTTGGAATCACATCGCGTCTTGACCGAGTCGAGGAGCTGACGGGTGACCGGTCCCGCACCACCGGCAATACCGACGTCCGCCCTGACGTTGAAGCCGATCTGCGGCTTGTCCGTATGGACCTGGATGATCTTGGCTTCCTTGGGGATATACCTGCCGGATCCAAGCCTGAAGTCGAAGCGACAGCCCACCGCCAGCACGACATCCGCGCCGCCGATCGCATTCGTCTTGAGCAGGCGGTTCTCCGATTCGTCGCCGAAGAGGCCCCTGCATCCGTAGCCCGCGATGCCCACGGGCATCTTCAAGTAATCCGATAGCTCCGCCACCGAGCTGGAGTCGTCCCCGATGGTCGCCCGAGCCCCGTCATCGAGCAGCATTGCCGGTCGCTTCGCTTTGGCCAGAAGCTCCGCGGCCTCTTGTATGAGCAGAGGATCTCCGGCAGAGAGAGCACGACTCGTGCCGCTCGGCGGAACACGGACGCTCGCCTCGTCCACCTTCGCGAAGAGCAGGTCCGTGGGAATCTCCAGATAGACCGGACCCGGGCTCGAATCCGTGGCATGGCGGAAGGCCATCGACACGTACTCGGGTATGCGGCTCGCGATCGTGACCTTCTTGGCCCACTTCGAAACGGACTCCATCAGACCGAGCGTCGACATATCCTGCAGATCACCGGCGTCGCGCATGGCCAGCGCCACTGCGCCGCCAATGTGTACGACCGGTATGCTCATCGATGCGGCTTCCATCATCCCCGCAGCCGTATTGCCCACACCTGGCCCGGCCGTAGTCATCACCGCCGCGATCTTGCCTGACGCTCGCGTGTAGGCGATGGCTGCATAGAGGGCCGAACACTCGTGCCGCATGTCGATGATTTCGATTCCGGCACTCCGCATTCCATAGAGCGCTGGCATGATGTGGCCACCGCAGAGAACGAATGCTCTCTCCACGCCTTCGTTTGCGAGCGCCTTCCCAACCAGGGCCCCTCCGTCCAGTCCGCTCATGTCCCATATCCTCTCGTATGATCTGATTGCCGACCGAAGCGCTCGAGGCGCTCTCGCCCGCCGAACGCGATGCACCGCGGATCGCAGAGATCGTAGTCTCGCAATCCGGGCTCGGTCGAGGCACGACGAGCGCAGCCCAAATGCACCTGGACCGAGCTGGAACGCAAGCACCGCGCCAGTTAGGCAGCGGCCGTGCAGCGCCTCCAGGCATGACGGGGACAGAAGCGTCGGCGCCATGGATGGGGCAATCAGACACATTTCCGATTATTTGAGGCGATATACCCCAGTCTCTGCCATCAGATCCGACCCAACCAGACCAAGGGACGACAAGCCGGATTCAGGCGAGCCGGTCCAATCCCGGGAGTCACGCCAGATGCGAGTCCAGCGGACAATCCAATCTCCCGAGCACGATGTGCGCAAGCAGGGGGCCAACACCAGTCGGCTGGTCTCGACCACTCGCGACTATGACGCGATCTCCGGGATGGCACGCGTCATCGCGATCCCGGTATGGGTTCGCCCGTCGACGGCACCCTCGAACTCATAGTGGCAGCGGGTGGATTCTGATTGGGTACAGGGCGCCTAGAAGTCCGAATGCTGCGGACGGGCCACATCGGCAGTGCTGAGAACGCAGCTCTTGTCTCTTAGCCCGGATTATTCATGAAGGTCCGTTCAACGACCCCCGTCACGCGCGGGGAGACGAGGACCATGAGAGCCGGCGCGAGCAGGACGTCCGCCACGAAGGCGGCCGCGATGGCGAAGCAGGTCAGGATGGCCGTGGTCACCAGGTTTGCCATCGAGGACGAGGCGAAGCTGGCGAAGCCGGCACACAGCACGATGGAGGTGAAGAGGATCGCTCGCCCGGTCGTCGCCAGGGTTCGCCGGACCGCCTCACGCGCGTCTCCGTTCTCCCGGCAGTAGCGCTGGAAGACGTGCATGAAGTGGATCGTGTCGTCCACGGCGATCCCCAGGACGATGGCGCCGATCATCATCGAGGAGAAGTCAATCCGCAGATCGAGCCACCCCGCCAGTCCCAGGGTCAGTAGAATGGGGGTGAGGTTCGGGATCATGCTGATGAGACCACCGCGCACAGTGCCGATCAGAAGGATCATGAGGGGAGTCACGATGAGCAGAGCGAGCACGTAGGAGCGCGCCATACTCTGGGTGACTGCGACCAGGGTGCGGGAGAAGACCGCCTCTCCGCCCGTCAGCGTAACCTCTACGCGATCGCCCAGCTTCTCGTTGAATTTCTTCTCGACGGCATCGAAGAGGGGCATCGAGTCGACGGCATCGACCCAGGGAATGCGAAGGCTAAAACTTGCCAGGCTGAACTGGGAGTCGATCACGTCCTCGAGGTCGTCGGAGCCCGAGTTCTCGAAGAGCAAGAGCTCCTGGGCCACGAGCTGGGGATCTGCGGGGACCGCGTAGAACTCGGGCCGGTTCTCGTTCAGCGCCTGGTGCACCTCCTTGAGGATGTCGGCGATCGAAATGGTGTTGGCGACCGCGAGGCCATTCACTTCGAGCGAGAGAGAGAAGCGCCGCAGCTCGTCGAGGCGCGCCAGGATCTCCGGATCCTGGAGGCCGTTCTCCACGCCCGGCGTCTCCAGGAGCACCTCGAGGCTGGAGGCCCCTCCGAGGCCTCGGTTGATGCGATCCGTCGCCACGCGAACGGCGCTTTCCTCGGGCAGCCAGCGCATGGGGTGGTGGGAGAAGCGGAGGCGCGCCGCTCCCACTGCAGCCACGGTCACCAGGGCGACGGTGGCAGCGACGATCCACCAGGGACGCGCCACAGCCGCAGAGCCGAAGGCTCGGAGCACCCGGTCCGAGAGGAGTGCGCGGGTGTCCTCTGCACCCTGCATTCGCTTGCGCAGGGGAACGACGGTGAGCAGGGCGGGTAGCAGCATCAGCGCGAAGACCAGGCTGAAGAGCACGCCTATGGGCCCAAAGACGCCGAAGTGAGCGACCGGGAGGAGCGAGGAGCTCGCGAAGGAGGTGAGCCCGCCCGCAGTGGTTAGGCCTGCCATCGCCACCGGGAGCCCCGAGTGGGCGAGCGCCGCGACGATCGCCTCCTCCCGTGACCGGCCCGAATCGAGCTCGCGATACACCAGGGTCAGGATGTGGACCGCCCCGCACACGCCCACGGCCAGGAGAAAGGCGGGCAGGATCTGGATCGGCAGCGTGACGGGCACGCCCATCGCGGCCATTGAGCCAGTGGCGCTGAGCAGCGCCAGAATCACTACTCCCAGGGGCAATACTACCCCCGAGACGCGGCGGAACAGAACGTAGAGCAACAGGC
>JAFDDH010000263.1 GCA_019310975.1 Deltaproteobacteria bacterium
CAGCCGCTCGGCCTCGCGGGCCTGGTCCTGCAGCTTGCCCGGCACCTCTTCCAAGATCACCGTCAGCGTGTCGTCATCCTCCACGCGAAAGACCTCGGGGCAGTGCTTCATGCACACCGCATTCGCTTCGCACAGGTCGTAGTCGACCACCACCTTCATGGATTCCTCCTCGATTGCCGCGGATCTGGAGCTTATCGCACGCCACGCGGCGCTGCACCGAGACCGAACCGTCCGACTCCATGGGCCGACGGGTCGCAATGCCCTGCCGGCCTGCGCCTACATGCTCGTAACGATGAAGCTGTCCTTGATGGGCTGCTTGTCGGCTAGCCACTTGGAGAGCGACTCGTCCACACTCTCGTAGGTCCAGGGCTCCTCGCTCTGGAAGTCCGCTGCGTGCTGCGGGCTCTGCAGCACGCTGATCGACTTGCCCCAGACGAGAAAGACATTGCCGGAGCTATTCGCCGAGGCGGGTGACGCCAGATAGCCCACCAGCGGTGCCACGTGCTCGGGGGCGAAGGTGTCGAAGCCCTCCTCCGGCTGCTTGAACATCTGCGCCGTCGGTCCCCTGGAAGTCATGCGCGTGCGTGCGCGCGGCATGATGGTGTTGGCGGTGATTCCGTACTTGAGTAGTGCATGTGCGGCGGAGCCCGTCATTGCGATCAAGCCCGCCTTGGCGGCCGCGTAGTTGGGCTGACCGGGCGAGGCGAAGATCGCGGCCTCCGACGCGGTGCTGATGATGCGGCCGTAGACCTCGCCGCCGCTCTTCGCCCGCGTACGCCAATACTCCGAGGCATGCCGCATCCCGACGAAGTGGCCCTTCAGATGGACTCGTACCACGGCATCGAAGTCGTCCTCCGACATCGAGAAGATCATCTTGTCGCGCAGAAAGCCGGCGTTGTTGACCAGGATGTTGAAGTCGCCCCACGTATCCACCGCCTTCTCGAGCATCGCTTTGGCGTCATTCCAATCCGCCGCATCCCCGTAGTGGGCCACGGCCTCGCCGCCGAGCGCCTCGATCTCCTCCACCACGGCCTGGGCCGCATCCTTGTCGTTCCCGGAGCCGTCGAAGGCCACTCCGAGATCGGCCACCACCACGCGCGCTCCAAGCTTCGCGA
Organism: Deltaproteobacteria bacterium; assembly: GCA_019310975.1. GTDB lineage: Bacteria > Myxococcota_A > UBA9160 > UBA9160 > UBA4427 > JAFDDH01. The sequence goes on from JAFDDH010000263.1 coordinate 1,116, forward strand.
GCTCGAGCGCCTCGACACGGCCGAGCCCGCGGGCAGCACCCGTGACCGCGGCCACCTTTCCGTCCAGTACCGACATCGTTCTCTCCTCTGGCTTGCTTTCCCGCCGCAGCGCTCTGCCTACCGCAGCACCGTTCCATCCACAGCGCTTGACCGATGCGGCGATCGCTACGCCTTGCCCAGGATCATCGCGCTGGTCGGCACGCCCACGCCCGCCGTAACCAGCACGTGATCGTTCTTCGCGGGCTGGCTGGTCGACGTGCCGCGAATCAGGCGCACGCCCTCGTTGATGCCATTCACGCCGTGGACGTAGGCCTCGGAGAGCTGACCACCGTGGGTGTTGCAGGGCAGCCGACCACCGAGTCCGAGCCCGCCGTCCTTGATGAAGTCCTTGGCCTCGCCGTGTTTGCAGAAGCCGAAGCTCTCGAGCTGCCACAATACGATCGACGAGAACGCGTCATAGATGACGGCCGCGTCGATGTCGTCGGGTGTGAGTCCAGAGATCTGCCAGCATTGCTTCGCCACCAGGTCCATCTCCGGCAGCGACGAGATACTCGGGCGGTAGAAGCTCGTCATCGACTCCTGGTCCCGGCCGGCGCCCTGTGAGACGCCACGGATCAGGGCGGGCGGATTCGGCAGGTCCTTCGCCAGCTCTGGGCTGACGATTACGCAGGCCGCGCCGCCGTCCGTCTCCTGGCAACAATCGTAGAGGCGCAGCGGGTCGACGATCGGCCGGGCGCTCTGGTGATCGTCCAGCGTGAGCGGCTTTTGATAGAAGAAGGCGCGTGGATTCTTCACCGCGTGGTTGCGCTGGGCGATGCAGACCTCGGCCAGGTCCTCGCTCGTACAGCCGGTCTCGTGCATGTAGCGCATGCTGTACATCGCGACCCAGCTCGCGGGCGTCATCAAGCCCGAGGGCATGTACCAGCTCCAATGGATCAGATCCGACGTAGTCGGCCCTCCGGAGACGCCCTCGCTATAGCGCGCGCCCGAGCGTCCATTCAGTGCCCGATAGACCACCACCGCCTTCGCGGAGCCCGTCGCCACCGCCATCACGGCCTGGTGAACCACACCAATCGCCGCACCGCCGCCATGGGGAATGCGGCTGAAGAAGGTGAGATCGCCGATTCCGACCGCGCGGGCGAGCTCGATCTCGTCCGTGGTGTCCAGCGTGAAGGTCGTCATGCCGTCGATATCCGAGGGCGAGAGCCCGGCGTCCTTGATGGCAGCGGCCGTCGCCTCACTGGCCAATGCGAGTTCGGAGCGCCCCGAGTTCTTCGAGTACTCGGTCTCGCCGATGCCGACGATGGCGGCCTGATTCTTCAGAGTGGCGGGCATCGTTCAGGCTCCCTGCGGCAGGGCCAGCTTCACCGTCCCGGTGACGTGCGCCCCCCAGCTATTCTTGCCGGCGATCTCGACCACCACGGTCGCCGTGGCATCGTCCTTGTCCTTGATCTCGCCCGTGAGGGTCATGGTATCCCCGGGCAGATTCGGCGTCCCCAGCTTGATATTCACGTTGCGCACCTGTGCATCGATGCCCGCCCAATGGGTAACGAAGCGGCTCACCAGACCGTTTGTGGTCAGGATGTTCATGAAGACATCCTGCATGCCGGCTTCCTGCGCCGCTTTCTTGTCGTGATGGACCGGCGTGTAGTCCTGGGACGCGAGGGCGCCGGACACGATCAGGCTGACGGTGAGAGGGATGGGCAGCTCGGGCAGCGTATCGCCGACGGAAACATCCTCGTAGCGGATCGTCGTGGCACTCATACTCTCTCTCCTCGACCTCTCTCTCCTCGACTAAGAGGCGCGCCGGAAGACCGGCAGCTTCATCTCGTCGTCCACCCGCTCGATGGACGCCTGCACCGCCATGCCGATCTCGACCTCCTCGGGCTCGATGTCGACGACGTTGCCGACGAAGCGAGTCCCCTCGGCCAGGTCGACCACGGCCACGACCAGCGGGTACGTGTAGCCAGGCACCTCGGGATGGCGAATCACCACATAGCTGTGGATCGTGCCCTCGCCGCTCGAGAAGACATAATCCCACTCGGTGGACTGACACTCGCCGCACATCGGACGCGGGGGGTGGCGCAACACCGCGCAGGCGCTGCAGCGCTGGATCGCGAGCTCGTCCTTCTCCACGCAGTCCCACCACCATCTATTGTCATGGCCGAGCGCAGGCCTCAGGCGTTGGGGCTTGGCGGGCACGGCCGAATTGCTCTCGGCGGCGGCCGCCGGCTGGTCGCCGGCCTCGAATTTGAGCACGCGGAACGTCATCCAGCCCACCTCTTTGTCGTTCTGGTCGACGAAGCGGGTGCGCGTATTGATGAAGTAACCGATACCGAGACCCGTGGCCTTCTGCTCGGAGATCGACTCGATCTGCGTGCGCGCGCGGATCCGGTCGCCGAGCTTCAGGTAGCGCAGATACTCTTGCTCGGTATTCGTCGCGACCACCCCGGTGTAGCCGCGGGCGTCGAAGAGGCGGTGCAGCTCGCGCTGCTTATCACGTGGATCGTCCTCGCCGGTCGCCATCGCGACGCCACCGAGAATCCACGCCTGCAGCATCGCCGGTGGGGCCACCACCTCGCCGTGTACACTCTTGGCCGCGGCCTCGGGGGCCGTGTAGGCGCCGCATGCGTCGCCCATTGCTTCGCACCATTGACGAATCATCGCCTGATTGACGGCATCGCGGCTCGCGTCCTCGATGCCGATATCGATTCCCACGTAGGCTTCGAGCTGCTTCTCGAACTCCTCGCGTTCCTTTCCTGACAGACTCATGCTGACCTCGGTCTCCGTGGCGTGGATTCTCGATACTTCGTTCGTGGCGCCGTCGCGCGCCAGAGCATCACCGCAAGCCCTTCGCGCCACAGAGCACCAACTCAGCGCACGACCTCATCTTCGTGTTGATCGCTTCCTGGTCGTGCACGCCGCTCGACCAGCCCAATAGGAGCGCGAACCAGAGCTGGCTGAGCGTCTCCGCCACGCGGCGCTCCCGCTCATCGGCGTGCGGATCGGCGAGCTCGCCATTCGCGCGCACGACCTCGCCACGCAGCGACATGACGATCATCGCCTCGATATGCGCGTGGTACGACGCCATCTTCTGTGCCAGCCCGGGCTCGCCGGAGGCGGCCGCCTTGAGGAGCGCCCTGGCGAGATTCTGGCGTCGCAAGAGGCCGCGCCCGACCAGCGCGAAGAATCCCATCACGCGCTCGAGCTCCTCATCGCCCCTGGGCGGGCTCTTGGCGAAGCGGCGCTCCAGGCCCCGCGTCTCAGCGGCCAGCGCAGCCACCAGCAGATCCTCTTTGCTGCTGAATCGGCGGTAGAGGGTGCCGAGCGCCACGCCGGCATGAGCCGCCACGTCGCGCAGGCGGACCGCCTCGAAGCCGCCCTCTTCGGCCAGCTCCACCGCGGTCTCGACGATGCGCCGCGCGCGCTCCTCCATCTGATCCGACATCGGGAGGCTATTGAAACACGTTTCACTTGCGCCGGAAACACGTTCCACTGGATTCCATCCCGCGCACAGCGCGTCGAATCCAGCCGGCCCGTGGGGGCACGGTCGGGTTGTTAGCGGCGGCGGCGGGTCTCTTCGTCCGCGTAGCGCTCCAAGCGATCGGCCAGATCGGCGCTGAAGCGGCCGAAACGGGCGACCTCGGAATCGGGCAGGTCACGCCAGACGGCATCGAGGGCGCGCCGGCGGCTCTCGGTGGTGCGCTGCAGCAGACGGCGCCCGCGTGCCGTCAGGCTGTAGGCGCGACACCGCCCGTCGGCCCGGGCGATGGCGGCGCGAACCAGGTCGGCGTCCTGCAGCTGGCGCAGCGTACGCGAGACGGCCGCCGGCGAACAGCTTCTGCGCCGGGCAAAGAGTGAAGGCATGAAGTCCTCGCGCCCGATCTCTTCGAGCAACCGCCACTGGGCGTTCGTCAGGCCCACCTCGCGAGCGATCTGCTGACGGCGGCGCTCGAAGACGTCGGCCAGCCGCGACAGGCCTTCGATGGCACCGGGCAGTGATCTCGGGCTCGACTTACTCTTTCCGGTTGACGCCATTATTTAATTTTAGTTAACTATTTGTAATTCGCAATCATCTCAGCACACGCCCGCAAACGAGGTATCCGATGCCGACCCCCGCCCCCTCCCAGAAACAGTGCGTACAGGACCGCTTCGGCCCCGCGGCCAGCCACTATGCGACCGCTTCGGTCCACCGCCAGGGAAAGGACCTCGACGCCATGCTGCCCGCAGCGGCGCTCTGCGGCAGCGAACGCGTGCTCGACGTCGGTTGCGGGGCTGGCCACACGGCCATCGCCTTC
>JAFDDH010000264.1 GCA_019310975.1 Deltaproteobacteria bacterium
ATCTTCCACCACAGGTGCCGGATCGTAGGCCGGATTCGTGGGCTCGAGTGGATCGGGCAAGTCCGAGAAGGGGAAGGGGATCACCGAATCATTATGTGTCAAGTAGCGCAGGATCTGTCGAAAGTACGCCACCAACCGGTTCGCGAAGCTCTGCAGCCGCCGGCTCGGCAGCTTCTGGGTGATCAGCGAGAAGAGCAGCTGGAAGGCGATGATGACGAAGAGCAATGACTCCAGAATGCTCGCCACCACTGCAAAGAGCAGGCTGTAGACGATTCGAATGACGACGTCCGGCCGCGCGACTTCGTCGGCGGCATCGCCCTCCGCCCAGTCGTGTCCCGTGATCTCATCCATCTCCATGTCGGTCTCCTCATGTTCTGCGGCCGGCGCGGCCGGCCTCGCTCCGGCGCCCGCGGCCTTGTAAAGCGCCCGCGGCCCTCGGTAGAGCGCCCGCGGCCCTCGGTAGAGCGCCCGCGGCCCTCGGTAGAGCGCCCGCGGCCCTCGGTAGAGAGTGTCGCAAGCATCGTGCCACTTCGTCGATGCCCAAAGCCGGCCGCGGAGGTCGAAACCGGCCGATGGCCGCAGGGGAGGTGCTTCAGTGCAGCCGTGCCGCTGCACTGGGCGGACCTGGCGGGCGCCTCTCAGCTACCCGAGTCGGGGGTCTCGGCGTCGGGGCCCGGCGGCGTCGCATCCATCGGATCATCGAGGTAGCCCTCGGGCAGCGCGACCTTCTGTGTGCCGCCCCTCTTGCCGCGTTTCATCCGCATCGCGCGAGGCGGGAAGTCGAGCTCGCCATTCGCCTCGGAGAGGACGGCGTCGAGCTCGGCCAGGCTGGTCGTGCGGATCAGCGAGTGCCGCCAGCGCGTGCTGCCCGGGAAGCCCTTGGTGTACCAGGTGGCGTGCTTGCGAAACGAGAGCAGTCCGCGTCGCTCGCCCAACCAGTCTGCAAGCAGGCGGGCGTGGGCCAGCATGACGTCGCGGATCTCGCCGAAGCGCGGCGGGTCGATGGGCCTTCGCCCGGCAAAAACGTCGGCGAGGTCGCGGAAGAGCCACGGCCGGCCAAGGCAGCCGCGGCCAATCACGACCCCGTCACAGCCGGTCTCGCGCATCATTCGCAGCGCGTCCCACGACTCCCAGATGTCGCCGTTGCCGAAGACCGGGATGCTGGTTACGGCGCGCTTGAGGTTCGCGATGGCGTCCCAGTGCGCCTCGCCCGAATAGAGCTCGGCTGCAGTGCGCGCGTGCAGCGCAACAGCCGCACAGCCCTGGTCCTCGGCGATGCGGCCGGCGTCCAGGTAGGTCGAGACCGAGTCATCGATCCCAATGCGGAATTTGATCGTGACGGGCACCGGACCGGCCTCCTGCACGGCGGCACGCACGATATTTGCCAGCAGCCGCGGCTTGGCGGGAATCGCGGCGCCGCCGCCCTTGCGTGTGACCTTTCGGACCGGGCAGCCAAAGTTCATGTCGATGTGATCGACGCGGTCGTCACCCACGAGCTGGGCCACGGCCTTTGCGACGTACTCGGGATCCACGCCGTAGAGCTGCAAACTGCGTGGGCTCTCGTCGGGATTGAAGTCGGCGAGCATCCGCGTCTTGGTGTTGCCCTCGACCAGCGCGCGAGCGGTGATCATCTCACTCACATAGAGGCCCGCTCCGAAGCGGCGGCAGAGGCTGCGGAACGGGTAGTTGGTGATCCCGGCCATCGGCGCCAGCACGATCGGCAGGGCGAGCTCGATCGGGCCGATCCGGACCGCCGGGAACTCGCCCGGGCGGGCCGGCGGCACGTCGCGATTGCGCGGGCTGACGTAGCGCTCGTCCATGGCCCGCATTGGATACCAGATCGCTCTGCCGGCGGCCTGGGCGCGTGGCGCTGGGCCGACTGGCTGACGGCCTCGGGGGATCGGGTAGATTCTCCGGGTCGCGGGGTCGACAGGAGCATCCAGCATGGCGACAGCGATAGGCAGAACACGAGAGAGGGCGGGCCTGGCCGTGTCCTGCCTGCTGCTGATCACCGCCGGGATCCGGGTCGCGGAGGCACAGCGCCTCTTCCCCTCGGATGTCGAGCTCGAGGACGTTGTCGAGATCGAGATCATGGGCCGCGACGTGCTGGCATTCGACGCGATGGGCGCCGGCAGTCGCAGCTTCCGGCTGGAGATCGGCGAGGAGATCGTCTGGTACGAGGTGGCCGGCCGCGTCGGCATCGTGGCCACGACGGCCCGGCTGATGGGCGTGAGTGCGGACGGTGGGTCGTGGAACGAGCTGCGCTATGGCGTCCACGAGACGCCCCCCGAACGTATCCTGGTGGGCACCCGGGTGGCGCTCACAGTGACCGACAAGCGCATCATCGGCTATGACAGCCGGGCGGGACTCTGGTTGGTGCGCGATGTCGGTCCACATGAGACGGTGCGGGTGGTGCGCGTCGGTGCGGGCACCGGTGTCGTGGTGACCGATCGCACCGCATACGGGCTCTCGCCGGATGCGGGTGGATTCCTGGCCACACCGATGCAAATCCACGAGACCCTCGACAGCGTACGGGTCAGCGCCAATATGGCGACCGTGAATACCTCGAAACGTCTGCTCGTCTTCCGGGCACCGACCGGCGCCTGGACGGTGGAAGACAGGCCGATCCACTGACTCCGAGCCCGTCCTATGGCCGCGTGGTGGGGCTCGGGCTCTGCGTGTGCGACGACGTCTTTCTGGTCGACGATTTCGGACTCGGCGAGGGGCGCACGCGTTGGCGCGCCCACCAGCGGGGGCCGGGTGGGATGGTGGCGAACGCGCTGGCGGCGGCAGCCGCGCAGGGCTGCCACGCCGAAATCCTCTCGCTGGTCGGGCGTGACGCCGACGGGGATTTCGTGGCGCGCGGGCTGCGCGAGCGCGGTGTTTCCACGCGGCGTCTGGTCCGGAGCGAGCAGCATCCCACGACGACGGCGCTGGTGCTGGTCGAGAAGGGCAGTGGGCGGCGGCGCTTCGTGGTGCCCGATCGGCGCGCGCTCGAGCGTTCGGCGCCCGACTTCGATCTCGCACCCATCCGCCGCGGTGCATTGCTGCTCATCGACGGCCACTTCCCCGTCCAGGCGCGGCGCGCCGCGAAGCGGGCGCACGCACGGGGCGTGCCGGTGGTCGCCGACTTCGCGGATGCGCGCGCGTCCCATCGTGCCCTGCTCTCGCATGTCGACTTCGCCATCGTGCCGATGGAGTTCGTGCGGACCCTCGGGGTGGGCGACGCGCGGAAGACGCTGCGCCACCTGCGCGATCGCCATGGCTGCATCCCCGTCATCACGCAGGGCGCAAGGGGCGCGCTCGCGCTGCTCCACGGCAAGGTCGAGCGAGTTCCGACGCCGCGTGTGCGCGCATTGGATACGAGCGGTGCCGGCGATGTCTTTCACGGGGCGTTCGCGGCCGGTCTGGTCGCGGGTCTCGACGTTCGCGCGGCGCTGCGCGCCGCCGCCCCGATCGCCGCCGACAGCTGCCGTCACCTGGGTGGCTGCGCGCCCCTCGACTGAGGGGCGCGACTCCAAAGCCCGCGGGGCATCGGCATCGCCAAAGCCCCGTCGCTCTTGACGCTTCCGGCGAATCGACCATCCTGCAGCCACCCCCCAACAGGTACGATTTCGAATCGCTTGGAGGCAAGATGGCCAAGCAGAAGGTCGCCTACGACGAGAAGGCGATCCAGACGCTCGACGCCCTGGAACACATTCGTCTCCGGACCGGCATGTACATCGGCCGGCTCGGGGACGGCAATCATCCGCTCGACGGCATCTACGTGATGCTCAAGGAGGTCGTCGACAACTCCGTCGACGAGTTCATCATGGGGGCGGGGCGACGCATCGAGATCGATCGCGACGACCAGGCGATGAGCGTGCGCGACTTCGGGCGAGGCATTCCGCTCGGCAAGGTTGTGGACTGCGTCAGCCAGATCAACACCGGCGGCAAGTACAACGACGACGTCTTCCAGTTCTCGGTGGGATTGAACGGGATCGGCACAAAGGCGGTGAACGCGCTCTCCTGCGAGTTCGAGGTGACGAGCTGGCGTGAGGGCAAGTTCGTCCGCGCGAGCTTCGAGCGCGGCAAAGTACTGCAGGAGAAGAAGGGCAAGAACGCGAGTGAGCCCGACGGAACCCTGGTCCGCTTCACGCCGGATCCCGAGATCTTCGGGGAGTATGCGTGGAAGGAAGACTTCGTCGCTCACCGGCTGCGCTACTACGGCTACCTCAACCAGGGCCTGCGGCTCGTCTATAACGGCAAGAGCTTTCACAGCAAGAACGGCCTGGCAGACCTCCTGGAAGATGAGATCGGGGACGAGCAGCCCCTATACGACGTGGTTCATTGCCGGGATCAGACATTCGAGTTTGCATTCACCCACTCGAACAACTACGGCGAGACCTACTACTCCTTCGTAAACGGCCAGTATACGAATGACGGCGGCACGCATCAGAGCGCCTTTCGCGAGGGCATTCTCAAGGGTGTGAATGAGTTCGCCAAGAAGAACTTCGCTGGTGAAGATGTACGCGACGGGATCATCGGCGCCGTCGCGGTCAAGCTGCAGGACCCGGTCTTCGAGAGCCAGACGAAGAACAAGCTCGGTTCCACCGATGTGCGCGGCTGGATCGTGCCGGCAGTAAAGGATCAGGTGGTGCGCTTCCTTCACCAGAACGGTGACGCCGCCAAGCGTCTGCTCGAAAAGGTGGCGAATAACGAGCGCGTGAGGAAGGAGCTTGCTGCCATCAAGAAGGATGCGCGCGAGCGTGCCAAGAAGGTCGCGATTCGCATCCCGAAGCTGACCGACTGCAAGGTGCACTACGACGATGCAAAAGGGGCACGCCGAGACGAGAGCACCATCTTCCTCTCGGAAGGCGATTCTGCAGCGGGCGTGATCGTACCGACTCGCGACGTCTACACCCAGGCCATCTTCTCTCTGCGCGGCAAACCTCTGAACTGTCATGGTCTCAAGCGCGATGCCATCTACAAGAACGAGGAGCTCTACAATCTGATGCGCGCCCTCGGTATCGAGGACGGCATCGACGGGCTCCGCTACAACCGTGTCGTGCTCGCCACGGATGCGGACGTGGACGGAATGCATATCCGCAACCTGCTGCTGACCTTCTTCCTGCGTTACTTCGAGGAGCTCGCCATCAAGGGGCATGTATACGTTCTGGAGACACCGCTCTTCCGCGTCCGCAACAAGCAGGAGACCCGCTACTGCTACAACGAGGCAGAGCGAGATCTGGCAATGGGCGAGATCCGTGGCGCTGAGGTGACTCGCTTCAAGGGCCTCGGCGAGATCAGCCCCAAGGAGTTCGGGCAGTTCATCGGGGACGATATGCGGCTCTTGCCCGTCAGCGTCAAGAACATCGGTGAAGTAGCCAAGACGCTCGAC
>JAFDDH010000013.1 GCA_019310975.1 Deltaproteobacteria bacterium
AAGCGGATGCCCTCGCGGCCCAGCCCGCTCTCCTTCACGCCACCGTAGGGCATGTGGTCCACGCGCCACGAGGGAACGTCGCCAATCACGACGCCGCCCACCTCGAGTGTGTCCCATGCGCGGTTCATCTTGTACAGATCGCGCGTGAAGACGCCGGCCTGTAGCCCGAAGTCCGAGTCGTTCACCTCGGCCAGCGCGGCACCAAAGTCAGTGAATGTGGAGAGTATGGCGACGGGCCCGAATGCCTCCTTGGTGAAGAGATCCTGGTCGCGCGCAACACCCTCGAGCAACGTGGCCTCGAGCATCACACCGTCACGCTTTCCGCCACACAGCACCGTCGCTCCGGCATCGACCGCGGAGGCGATCCAGCCCTCGAGCCGCGCCGCCTCGTTCTCGGAGATCATCGGACCAATGAAGGTCTCCTCATCGCGCGGGTCACCCATACGCAGCGCAGTCGTGGACGTCACGAGCTTGCGCTTGAACTCCGCGTGCACGGCCTCGTGCACGATGATGCGCTGGACGCCGATGCAGCTCTGACCGCTCTGGTAGAAGGCGCCGAAGACAACACGCGCGACGGCGTCGTCGAGGTCGGCGTCCTCATCGACGATGACGGCGGCGTTGCCGCCCAGCTCGAGCACCACTGGCTTCTTGCCGGCGCGCGCCTTCAGATCCCAGCCGACATCTTGAGATCCGGTGAAGGAGAGCAGCTTCAGGCGATCGTCAGTCGTGAAGAGATCCGCACCGTCGCGCCGGCAAGGCAGGATCGAGAAGGCGCCCCGCGGCAGATCCGTCTCTGCCAACACTTCGCCGATGATCAGAGCGCCAACGGGCGTCAGGCTCGCCGGCTTCAGGACGAAGGGACAACCGGCTGCGAGCGCCGGCGCGACCTTGTGGGCCGCGAGATTGAGCGGGAAATTGAAGGGCGCGATGAACGAGCACGGCCCAATCGGCACCCGCTTCCACATCCCGCGATAGCCCGCCGCCCGCGCAGTGATATCCATCGGCATCACCTCACCGCCGATGCGTACGCTCTCTTCCGCAGCGATACGAAAGGTGTCGATCAGTCGCCCCACTTCGCCGCGCGAATCCTTGATGGGTTTGCCCGCCTCGATGCAGAGACCTAGAGCCAGCTCCTCGTGCCGCTCTGTAAAGCGCTGCACGCAGTGCTGCAACACGGCCTGCCGCTCATATGCAGCCATGGCTGCCATCGGCGCGGCCGCGTTCTTCGCGGCCTCGATCGCCCGGTCGATGTCGCCGGGTGTCGCCATGGCGACGCGGGTGGCGACGCTTCCCGAGTATTTGTCCCTGACCTCGAGATCAGCATTGGGCGACTCGGGGCAATTGGCGAGATAAAATGGATAGTGGTCGGCGAGCATGATGACTTCCTCTGGAGAAGGGCGCTCTGAAGAAGGGCGGTCTTGTGGCGTTGGAAACCTTCTCTTAGGCTACTACAGCTCTGCCGACGGCGTTGAGCCGCCGGCTGATGGCGAGCAAGGAGGCAGACAGATGGGCGAATACTCGAGGCAGGAGCTCGAAGAGGCGTTCACGAAGTACAACGAGGCGCGCATCAAGTCGCAGGAAACCAACGACTGGAGCATCTGGGCGCAGTGCTTCACGGAGGATGCGCACTACATCGAGCATGCCTATGGTGAGTTTCATGGGCGCGACGCCATCGAGAAGTGGATCTGCGAAGTCATGTCGCCCTTCCCGAGCATGACCTTTCCGCAGGATTGGGTGGCCTTCGACGAGGAGAAGGGTGCCATCGTCTTCCAATGCCAGAACCACATGCCCCATCCCACGGATCCGGACGGCGATGCCTTCTCGTTTCCGAGCTGGACCCGTCTCGTCTACGCCGGCGAGGGCATGTGGAAATCCGAAGAGGACATCTACAACCCGGCCAAGGACGCCAACCGCACCATCAAGGGCTGGGTCGAGGCGGGTGGTCGGTTCGCAACGCGCGAGAAGGTCAAGATGAAGCACCACGCGGGCCCTTCCCATCGGTGAAGGAAGAGCGCGTGCCGACCAGGAGGGCCCAATGACCGCCCTACCCGTAAAACTCGAGGGAAGAAGAATTCTCGTCACCGGTCCGACGAGCCAGGTGGCCCGGCCGGTGGCGGCGCACCTGGCCCGGAGCAACGAGGTCTTTGGCCTGGCGCGATTTCGCAAATCCGCCGATCGCGAGTCCATCGATGCACTGGGCGTGACGACTCTGGCCGTAGACCTGGCCGAGGGCGACTTCGGCGACGTTCCCACCGATCTCGACTACGTGCTGCATTTCGCAGTCGTGAAGAGCGGTGACTTCGACTACGACATGCGCGCAAACGCCGAGGGCGTGGGTCTCCTGATGGCCCATTGCAAGAATGCGAAGGCCTTCTTGCACTGCTCGACCGCCGGTGTCTACGAAGACTCGGGGCAGAAGGCGCTCAGTGAGAGCGATCCCCTCGGTGACAATCACCGGGTCATGATGCCGACATATAGCCTCTGCAAGATTGCTGCGGAGGCGGTAGCGCGTACCTCCGCACGTCTGTGGAATCTGCCCACTACGATCGCACGCTTCAGCGTGCCCTACGGCGACAATGGCGGCTGGCCGTGGTTCCACCTGATGATGATGAACGCCGGCACACCCATCCCGGTCTATACGGACGGGCCCAGCCGCTACAACCCGATCCACGAGGACGACTACATCTCCATGATTCCAGGCATGCTCGCCAACGCGAGTGTGCCTGCCACCACCATCAACTGGGGCGGCAGTCAGCCGACCAGCATCGAGGAGTGGTGCACATATATGGGCCAGCTCACGGGTCTCGAGCCGCACTTCGCCCCGACCGACAACACGCTCCGCAGCGTCATGCTCGATCCGACGCGCATGCACGAGCTCGTCGGACCGACACGGGTGGATTGGAAGGACGGAATCCGGCGCATGGTGGAGGCGCGCAATCCGGAGCTGATGAAGTAGCCGCCATGCGGCCGATCTGGGAGTAAGGGCAGTGGAGAAACGATTCGAGGATCAGGTGGCCTTCGTGACGGGCGCCGGCTCGGGCATCGGACGAATGACGGCCTTGCTGCTGGCGCGCGAGGGTGCCCGGGTCGGGTGCTCGGACATCAACGAGAAGGGTCTGGCCGAGACTGTCACCTCGATCGAGAAGGAAGGCGGCCACGCGCTCTCGATTCCTTGTGACGTCTCGGACTCCGCCTCGGCGACCGCCGCGGTCCTGCGCTGCGCGGAAGAGCTTGGCGGCCTCCAGGTGCTGTGCAATGTCGCTGGCGTACTGCGCTTCCAGCACACGGAAGAAACAAGCGACGCCGACTGGGACCAGGTCCTCGGCGTCAACCTCAACGGGACGTTCTACACCAGCCGTGCAGCCCTGCCTCACCTGCTGCTGAACCGCAGGAGCGCGATCGTGAACGTCGCCTCGCTCGCCGGCCTGATCGGCCAGGCCTACACGGCGGCCTACTGCGTCTCGAAAGCGGGCGTTGTCAGCCTCACCAAGGTGATGGCCGTCGAGTACGTGAAGCGCGGGCTGCGCGTGAACTGCGTCTGCCCGGGCGGCGTGGCCACCCCCCTGATCGCCAACTTCGACCCGCCGAAGGGCGCTGACTTGGAGCTGATGAGCCGCCTCTCACTAGTCACGAAGATGACCCGCCCCGAAGAGGTGGCCGACGCGATCGCGTACCTGGCGTCGGCGGCGGCGCGGTCGGTGAATGGGGTGTCGTTGCCGCTTGATTTTGGGGTGCATGCGGCCTAGGGGTTGGGTGCCCCGGGGCGTGGCGGAACGGCACCTACGGGAGACGGGCCTTCCCAATCGGCGACCCGTCGATGGGAGGAGGGTACGCGTTCGTGGCTCGGCCGAAGAGTACCGACCAACCCCGCACCCACGAGCCAAGCCCCCCCGTTCTACCCGGCGACGAGCCGGCCAGGAGCCCCCACCGCCCACCGCACCGTTCGGGGATGAGGTCATCGCGCGGATGGGGTGACCCGCCCAACCTCGATGTCCGATCGGGCCGGGGGGATGGCGTCTTGCGGTGAAATAAAGCGCAGTAGAACCGTTCCACCTGAATCTCGAATACCCAAATACCACACAAGCCAGATCAGCGTGGCCCCCCACACGAGCCATTCACCGCAAGACGCCATCCCCCCGGCCCGGGCACCCAACCAACACCCACCCCAAAACCGGTCACCCCATCCGCGCGATGACCTCATCCCCGAACCGGGCGATCCCGTCGACCTTCTCCTGCAGGACGTCCGGGTTCGCTCCGTAGAAGAGCCAGGGCATCGTGGTGAGGTGGGTTGCGCCGAGGTCTTCGAGCCGGCGGTAGCCGTCCAGATCGAATGCATCGCTGCAGGTAACCAACACATCGAAGGGATCGTCGCTTCGATCGCTCTCGCTTCGGAGCGCTTGCACCTCCCTGATCAGCTCCTCGAGCTCGGCCGTCGTGTGCAGGTCGGAGATCCAGCCGTCGCCTCTGGTTGCTGCGCGCCTGATCGCTGGCGGCGAGAAGCCACCGACGTAGATCGGAATCGGATCGACCGGTGCGGGACTCATTTCCAGAGGATCGAAGTCGTAGTGGTCTCCATGATGCTCGACCCAGCCGCCGGACCAGATCCGGCGCAGCACATCGATCATCTCGTCCATGCGCCGACCGCGGGCGTCGAAGGCTTGCTCCATCAGGTCGAACTCATCGCGCATCCAACCCGCCCCCACGCCGAGTGCGACACGGCCGCCGGAGAGCACCGCCGCACTGCTCACCGTCTTGGCGACAAGGAAGGGGCTTCGCATCGGCAATACATAAACGCTGGTGAAGAAGCGGATGCGCTCGGTCACGGCCGCCATCGCAGAGATGGCCACCCAGGGGTCGAGCCAATCGGTGAAGGGCGGCCAGCGCGTGCTGCCGTCGTCCGTATACGGATATGGGGTGCGGATCCGCTTCGGGTGCACGACGTGATCGCTCAGCGCGACACAATCGAAGCCGGCCCGGTCGGCGGCCGCCGCCATCGAGCCGATGTGGGAGGGATCACTGAACGCGACCGAGAGGCCGAACTTCATCGGGGCTCCGCGAGGGTCCGAGGGCCGTCCAGGCTAGCCCAATCGAATCTGGGCGGAGGATTCCGCTGGAATGGGAATGCCCTGCCAATTTCGCACTGCAGCTCGCGCCCAATGTGACCGATTGCTGGTGTGTTGCGCATCCATGATGGGTTCGACGCGCGAGGGAGGAAGCCACGAGTGAGCCAGCAGACCGACGGCAACGAGGAGCTGATGCGATTGGCCAGAAGGGCCGGCATCTACCTTGGCATCTTCCTCGCAGGCGGACTGATCACGTTCGTCTACTCCTACTCGCCACTCCACAAGGCGAAGAATTGGAAGATCGAGTATCTCGAGGAGCGGCTGGAGGCCAAGCAGGTCGAGCTGCAGACCGCCGGGCAGGAGCTGGCCAGCGTGACGGCGGACAACGAGGACAAGCCGGACACCGAGACCTTCAAGCTGCTGCAGAACGAGCTCGTGACCGTAGACAAGACGGTGAAGGAGCTCGAGCGCAAGCTCGTCAAGGCCGAACGGCGCATGAAGGAGCTCGAGACGTCACGCAACAACTGGAAGGCGAAGACGGCGAAGGCCGAGTCCATGCGCGACGCCCTGGCGGCGAGTCGTGTACCCACGCCCGCGGCGGCGGCCGCACCGCCCGCATCCCCGGCCCCGGGTGCAGCCGATTCGAGCCCGGGCGAGCGGGTGATGCTCGGCAAGCGCTGGCAGCGTGGCGACGGCCTCGCCAGCTTCGAGCTGACAGCCGTTGAGGGCAGCGTAGTCCGGGTGATCGCCGATCCCGATCGCCTCACACCAGGCAGCACACCCGATGTCATCAGCGTGGGTGTGGGGGAAAGCTTCGAGGTCGGAATGGCTACGGGCAACGCCACGCAGATCGCCGTCAAGCGCGTTGAGTCCGGCAGTGCGATCTGGATCGAGGTCGCACCCTAGGAGCCTGCGCGGCCATCGGCTGCACATCGGCTACGACTCGAGACCGGAGACCTGGCTCCCTCGGAGCTCAGCGATCGGCTAGCAGCAGTCGCAACGCAGCGTTGCTCGTGACCTCGACGTCGAGCGGAAGCTGAACTTCGGTCGCCACGAGGGCACCAATCGCAAGCGCAACCAGGATGCGGGCAATCTCGTCGGGATCGATATCGTTCCGGATGCGCCCGGCGCCCTGTCCGGTGCGCGCGGCTGCACTGACTCGGCGTATCGCCTCCGCGAGATTCTGGACGAATGCCTTGCGCACGTTTTCGGAGCGCGCACAGGCCTCGAGGGTCTGATGGAAGCGCATCCCCACACCCGAGCCACCCCCTGCAGGCTGCAAGAGCGCGAGATCGACGAAGCGAATCACCGTCTTGTCGATGTCCTCGCCAGGGTCGTCCTGGGCAATGATCTCGTCGAGGAAGCGCTCCAGAACGTGCTCGACCGCGGCCGCGACGAGCTCGTCGCGGTTCTTGAAGTGGACGTAGAAGGCACCCCGCGTATAGCCGGCGCGAGCGCAGATGGCGTCGAGACTCGGCGCGTCGAAGCCCTTCTTCATGAACTCCTGCAGGGCGGCCTCGACCAGCGCGAGCCGGGTAGTCGTCTTGGCGTTCTGTCGAATCGTATTACTCTTTGCAGTCACCCTCGTTGACGTAACACCCCGACTGTGAATAATCAAGCACCTGAGTCGGATGTGTCACGCCAGCCATATCCGCTCGGACGAGAGTGATGCGGGAGACGACTGATGTCGATAATCGGTGAGCTGCAACGCTACCTCGACCGCAGCATCGACCTGCTCGCACCGGACACGGACCCAGCCCTCATCGACGCCCTCACGTCGGCCCACCCGACTTCGAGCGAAGACCTACCCTCGAGCGCCGAACGCATCCTCGAACTCCTCGACCGGCTGGGCGATCCGCCGCCCAGCAAGGGGGAAGAATCCCTCCCGGGGGACGCGCTGGAGAGCCTGGAACGCTTGCACGCCATCTGCCGCATCATACTCGGCCAGTGAATGACCGATGCATGACGTATGGCGTCATCCCTGTCGAATTCCGGTGCTCGTCATGGTAGACAGGACGAACCAGTCCCGCCCGGCTGGAGCTGGAGCGCAGTCAGAGCCCGAGATGCAGGAGAGACGCGGGTGTTGCGAGGCAGGAGGTGCGCCTTCCTTCGGTCCAAGATGGGCGGGATCCTGCTCGCCGCGGTGCTCCTGGTCGCAGCTGCAACCAGCCAGGCGGTGGTCATTGCATCGGGCGACGGCAGCGGCAACACCAGCGCGCCCCCCGACGACCCTGGCTTCGCCAATCTGGGCGTCCTGAACGGGCTCACTGGCGTCTACCTGGGCAATGGCTGGGTGCTCAGTGCGTGGCATGTGGGCGAGGCGACATTCGTGATCGGCGGCGCCACATACCAGCCAGTGCCCGGCTCTCTCACGCGCCCCACCGGACCCGGTGCCGATCCGCCGGACTTGATGTTGATGAAGATCGATGGGGATCCGGGCTTGCCCACACTTCCCATCGCCTCGATGTCGCCGCAGAAGGGCGCGGACGTGATCCTGGTCGGCAATGGGCGCAGTCGCAATCAGCCGATGACCTACCTGGGCCACGCCGGCTGGACGACGAAGACTCCCTTCACGATGCGCTGGGGCACCAACGAAATCGGCCTGACATCCCAGCTGATGGCCGGCGCAATTCCGGCGGGACCCACCGAGACCATGAGTATCGGCACCGCATTCGACCCGCCCGGCACGACACCGCACGAAGGTCAAACGGTGCTCGGGGATTCCGGTGGCGCCCTATTCCACCGGCAGGGACAGACCTGGCGGCTTGCCGGCACGCTCTACGGCTCGTCGACTCATCTCAACCAGCCGGATCCACAGAAGACGGCCGTCGAGGGGAATCTGGCCATTGCAGCGGATCTTGCCTACTACCGCACCCAGATCCTCGCCATCACCGAGGTGCCGGGCTGCAACGACGGGCTCGATGACGACGGCGATGGATTGATCGACTACCCCGACGATCCCGGTTGCAGCGATGCGAACGATATGTGGGAGAGAGCGCCGGAGCTGATCTGCGATGACGGCGTCGACAACGACGGCGACGGGCTCGTCGACCATCCGGACGACCCGCAGTGCATCTCGCCCCTCTACCACACGGAGGCGGCGCTCGTACCCGCCGGCGCCGCGTGGTCGGGCACCGTGCTCGCCGCGACGATCAGCGGTGCGGGCTTCGTCCGGCTCTGCCGCTGCGCGGCTCAGTCGAGCAGGCGCACTCTGTAGTTGCCGCGGCTCTCGTCGAAGTCGAGCTCGATGTAGCCCTCGTCCTGGGCGTGCTCGATCAGCTCCGCGAAATTGCGGTACCCGAGATAGCTCTCATTGAAGCCCGGGTAGACGCGGCGAATCGTCTGCTTGATCATCGAACCCCAGATCTGATCGTAGTCCTGGGTCAGCGACTCGACGATCTCGAGCAACATGTCCATGGCCTCGGGCTTGCGCTCGGCGGAGCCATCGGGCTCCTGCCGCGCGGCCCGCTTCGGCGCTTCCTTCTTGCCAGATTTGTCGGGCTTGTCGGGCTTGTCGGGCTTGTCGGACTTCCGATCCCCTGCGCGATCGGCCCGGCGCTTCTGACCGCGCTCACGCTTCTGGCTTCCCTTCTCGAGGGCACGGACGAGATCGTCGTAGTAGATGAACTCATCGCAGTTCGAGATCAGCAGGTTCGAGGTGGATTGCTTGACCCCACAGCCGATTACCCGCTTGTTGTTCTCTTTCAGCTTGGAGACCAGCGGCGAGAAATCGCTATCGCCCGTCAGCAGCGCGAAAATGTCGATGTGATCCTTCGAGTAACAGAGATCGAGGGCGTCCACGACCATGTGGATATCGGCGCTGTTCTTGCCGCTCATGCGCGTGCGCGGGATGTCCACCAGCTCGATCCCGTTCTTGTGAAAGTCGCGCACGTCGGTCTGGTAGTGGCTCCAATCGCAGTAGGCGCGTTTGAAGACGATCCTCCCCTTCTCCAGGAGTCGCTTCAGAATGATGTCGACTTTGAATCCGCCGCCCTTCATATCCCGCACACCCAGCGCGAGATTCTCGAAGTCGACGAATACGGCAATCAGCGGTTCATCAGACATGCTCTCTCCATCAGTTCGTGCTCGAGATGCCGCCGTCGACGGGGATCACGACACCGGTCACGTAGGCCCCGGCGCGTGATGCGAGGTATATCGCGATGCCCGCCATATCCTCCGGCTCGCCGATGCGGCGAAGTGGGCAGCTCTTGACGATCTGCTCCTCGAAGGCGTCCAGGGTCGCCTTCATCATCTTGCTCTGGAAGGGCCCGGGCGCCACGGCGTTCACCGTGATGTTCTTGGGCGCCAGCTTCTTGGCCAGCACACGGCTCAGATGATGAACGGCGGCCTTGCTGGCCGAGTAAGAGAAGGTGTCCAGCGCGGGCGGGCGGATGCCGTCGATGGAGCCGATGTTGATCACGCGGGCGGGATCGCCCGCGGAGGCGCCCTTCTCCAAAGTGGGAACCAGCCGACGCGTCAGGTGGAAGATCGACTTCACATTGAGTGTCAACACTTTGTCCCAGGCGGCCTCCGGAAACTCGTCCATCGGCGCACCCCAATTCGCACCCGCGTTGTTGACCAGAATCTGCAATCCGCCTTCACGGTCGGCGATCTCGTCGGCCAGACGGTTGCACTCGGCTTGGGTCGAGAGGTCGGCGGGGATCGCCACGCAGGTCCCCTTCTTCGAGAGCTCGGCGGCGACTTCGTCGCAGACGTCCTTCTTGCGCGATGAAATGTAGACCTTGGCGCCGGCCTCGGCGTAGCCCTGGGCGATCATGCGCCCGATCCCACTGCTGCCGCCAGTAACGAGGGCCGTCTTGCCCTCGATCGAAAAGAGATCCTTCACGTATGCCTACTCCTGATGGGGTGTCGGTTCGCGGCCCGACGCAGCGGGGACAACTCGAGTCGTGGTGGTGATTCTCCGACACGTGCCGGCGTCGACCCTCGCCTCGGAGCCGCGGGCCGAATCCCCTCCCGGGCTCGCAAGTGAGACAGGACCCGCCAGTCGGCGTCGAACTCGCCTGCAGCCGACCGAATCAATTCCGAGGACTCCCGAGGGTGGCCGGAGTCTAGCAGCCAGGTCTGGGGCAGCAGGGGTAGAATCCCACTCCATGGGCGACGTGCCGGGCGAGATCACCGAGCTGCTGAACCTTCCGGGTGGCGAGGCGATGACGGGCGATCGGCTCTGGGAGCTCGTGTACCCGGAGCTGCGCCGGCGAGCGCGCGCCATCTGCCAGGGAGAGCGCAGCGACCACACGCTCTCGGCAACGGCTGTCGTGAATGAGGCCTATGTGCGGCTCTCGTCGCGCGAGCCCCACGAATGGAACGATCGGAGCCACTTCTATGCAGTCGCCGCGAGTATCATGCGGCACGTGCTGATCGACCACGCCAGGGCGCGCGCGGCCGGCAAGCGGGGCGGCGGCGCGCGCAAGCAACCGCTCGAAGAAGCGATGTTTCCCGATGTGAGCAATGACGAAGAAGGGCTCGTCGCCGCCTCCGAGGCCCTCGACCGCCTCGCCAAGGAGAACGAGCGCGCCGCCCTGGTGGTGACCCTGCGTGTCTTTGGCGGCCTCAGCATCCCCGACATCGCGCGCGAGGTCGGCGTGTCCGAGCGGACCGTCAAGAGCGACTGGCAGCAGGCGCGTGAACGGCTGACGGAGCTTCTCTGACGACCGCTCACGCGCGGCCCCACTTCACGCTGCGCTCTGCGAGAGCCCTCGCTCCTCCAGCCCTGCGGCCAGGGTGCGGCGTGTGCGGAAAAGGCTGATCTTCACCGCCTGGCGCGACTTGCCGAGCTGCTCCGCGATCTCGCGCGTCGAGTGATTCTCGCCATAATAGAGGCGGAAGACCTCACGCTGCGTACCCGTCACGCTCTCCTCGAGAACCTCGGTGCATCCGCTCAGCACGCGGGCCGCATCGATCTGCCGATCGGCCGGCACATGCGGGGCCTCGACCTCGGCCGCTTCGGGTGCGTCCAGCGAGTAGCCCTCGAGCCGGCGCCGGCGCAGCCGGCGACAGACCTGGTGGTGCGCGATGCCAAAGATCCAGGTGAGCAGGCTGGATCGACCCTCGAAGGAGCCGATGCAGCGGTAGACCTGCAAGAAGACATCCTGGCAGACATCATCGGCCTCGGCCGCCACGCGCAGCCGCTTGACCGCAAACGCATAGACGCGGCCGCGGTAGAGGTCGTGGAGCCGTTCGAAGGCCGCGCACTCGCCGGCCACCACGGCGCTCACCAACTCGCGATCGGCACGCCGGGCATTCAGTGCACGGACGTTGGCGTTCTGGTCCTGGGGTTCGTCGACGGGCTCGCGCTCGACCGAGGGGTTCGGGCTGGACATTTGATCTCTCCTTCCGGTATCGCGACACCGTGCGGGTGTCGGCTTCAATCACAGAGGCGAGAGACGGGCAGGAAGCGGGCAAAAGAATGCGGATCTTTCTTCCTCTTTCCCGGGCTTGCCATCTGCCTGCTGGGTGTGGTGGTCTTCGTGAAGGCCAGCTGCAGAAGCTCGAAGGGCTGAAGCAGGACGGCATCCTGGATGAGCGTGAGTTTGCCTTCGCGAAGGCGAAGCGGCTCGACTGAGCGGCCGGAGCCGATCTACTC
The DNA here is from genome assembly GCA_019310975.1 of Deltaproteobacteria bacterium. Classification (GTDB taxonomy): domain Bacteria; phylum Myxococcota_A; class UBA9160; order UBA9160; family UBA4427; genus JAFDDH01. Next base: position 11,668 of record JAFDDH010000013.1, read on the forward strand.
CGTCACGATATAACCCAGCCTGCGCATCCGTTCGCGATCCCGGTCGGAGAGTTTTCGACGCCCGGCGTCGGGGGCGCCCAGCTCCCGGGACAGCTCGTTCATGCGCGCGGCGTGCGCGGCACGGACATTGGGATGACTGTTCGCCACGTCGCGGGTCTCTCCCGGGTCGTCGCGCAGGTTCACCAGAAAATGCCGACCCGACTCGCGGTGGCGGAAGCTCTTCCAATCTTTCATCCGATAGGTCTGGAACTCGCGCTCGCTCAGAAAGAGCTCGCGCGGCCTGAGTTCGGGCTCCGGACCCGGCGCGAGCCCCGCCAGCATCCGGATCAAGCGGTGCAGATCATCACTGTGCACCGTCGCATCGGTGTTCTCGAAGAGCGAGGGCGCCACGATCAGGGGTACTTCCACCAGCGCCTCGAAGCTCGGGCTGCCGGTGTGGCCTCGACTCGCCGGTATGAAGTGCCCGTCGCGCTCGAGGTGCTCGCCGTGGTCCGAGGTGAAGATCACCACTGTGCCCTGCATCAGACCCAGCTGCTCCAGCATCGCCGTCACACGACCCACGGCCCGATCGACGATCCGTACCCCGCTCGGGTACGCCTGTCCGCGTGCTCGGTAGTCGTGGACGTCCATATAGTGGATGTACAGGAAGAACTTGTCGCCGGGGCGTGACCTCAGTAGCTCGAGGACAGAACGGTTCACCTGCCCGGCCGTCGGGAGGTCGCCCGGCAGCTCGACCCAGCGATCGAATCCCCGCTCGTAGCCGCCGGGCCGGTAGAGAAGACGGTTGGAAACGACGGCGGCCGTAAAGAAGCCCGCATCCCGAAATGCCTCGGCCAGGGTGCCCACCTCCTGCGGGATGCACAGGCCCGATTCAGCGGAATTCGTGTAGCGCTCGAGTCCGCACCAGGTCATACCCGTCCAGTCGAGCCGCTCGCGATCGCGCCCGCGCTCGATACTCGGCGTGTGGCCGGTGAAGAGCGCGGCCATCGACATGGTTGTCTGGTGATAGGACGAGTACGCGTTGCGAAAGATCTGCCCGCGCGCAGCCAGTGCATCGATATTCGGGGTCGGGATCTGCCCGCCATGCACCGCCACGTGGTCGCGGCGGAGAGTGTCCGCCACGATCAAGACGACGCGCCTGGGTGGCGCGAGGGACGATTCCCGGCCGGGTCCGCAACCGAGCGTCGCATGCACGGCCACGACGAGACAGAGAAGAACGACGGGCCCCGGAGGCCTGCGGTGGACCTGTCTGCGGTATGTCCGTCCCATTTCGGCTCGGATCCAGACTACGGGGAGCGCACCAGGCCGGCAAGCCATCCGGGCAGCGCCCCCATGCTGTGGACCTGCCAGAGCGTAATGGCCAGGCCGAAGAGCGCGGACACGATCAAGAGCGAGACACCCAGCCGGCGCCGACGTCCCTGCAATGCATCGAGCCCGAGCCCGGTCAGCACGAAGACGCTGGGCAGTGCCGGAAGGAAGTGGCGCGGCCAGTAGGGTGCGCGGACGACGACGAGCAGCGCGATCACGTACACCCCCCAGACCGCCCAGAGCGCCACGCGTGGGTCACGCAGCCGCGCACGAGCCGGCCACCACAAGAGCGGCAGCCAATGCAGGCAGCCGACCAGGGAAGTCAGAAAGATCGGGAGCGTGGAGTTCACACGGAAGCGGCCCGCCTTCTCGAGCATCAGCTCGAAGTTGTGCAGCCAGCCGAACTGAAGCGTGAGCAACACGAGCACGAGTCCCGGCGGACCAAAGAGCCGCAATCCACGATGAAGCGTCGATACGAGAGTCGGCCGCTCACGCGTCCGGATGAAATCGGCCGCGACGACGGCCAGCGCAACGAAGGGCCAGTAGCCAAGGCCCTGGGGGCGCGCGAGCACATGCGCGAGGAGCAGCAGCCCGAGCCCGATGTCGGCGCGAACGTCGACTCGCGACAGACGTCGAACCAACATGACGAGCGTCATCACCACGAGCAAGAGCCCAACGATGTCCGTGATGGGTCGCGAAAAGGAACGCAAGAGCATCGGATGGCACGCGAAGGCGCCCACAACGAGCCACGCGAGACCCGCGTCGACGTGGAGATCGCGATGCAGCAGTCGATGCAGGATGAGCAACGTAAGGAAGCCGGCCAGCGCACAGAGGTGCATGTACGCGATCTGTACCGGAACGCCGAGTGCGACTGGAACCGCCAGGAGCGCGGGCACGCCGAGCGTCGTGGTGTGTGGATGCGCCCGCAGCCATGCGCGAATCGTCTCGCGAGCATCGGGCTCCGTCGCATAGCGGGCCAGCGCAGTGGCGCTCTCCGCGTATTGGTCGGTGTCGAGATGGACTGCGCTGCGCGTGTAGTCACGCTGCCAGAGCAGCGCGCTCGTCACACTCGCAGCCAGAGCCAGGGCCACGAGCCACCACAGTCCGGCGCGCGGTGTGCGCAACACGAGGGGCAACCCGAATATCGGCAGCAGCCAGAGCAGAGCGAGCCGACGCGTCGGCCACGCGTACTCGACGAGGATCAGCGGGCCCGTGTCGGGCAGCACCCCGTGCTCTGCAATCGGTCTTCCGGCGTAGAACGTCCTGACGCCTGCGCGCGGCGGCGATTCGGCCCAGAGCACGCGCGGCGACGTCTCGCGCGAATCGCTCTCCGACGTGAAGCGCAGCGACACGACCTCGCCCGGAGCGATACTTTCGGGAATGTCGATGGACGCGAGCCCCGCCGCTGCGACGCGAACACGCGCGAGCGGCTCGTCTTCGCCCGGCCGCATCAAGCTGATCTCGAGCGGCCGGCGCGTCTCGTCGGTCCACACCGGCACGCGAATCCGCTCGGCGCCCTGCACCCGCCGCAGCCGCATCTCCACCGACATCAACCGGGTGACGAAGACCGCCGGCGAGTCGGCGTGACTCGCCTGCAGGGCGTAGACCGGCGCGGGTCGAATGTCCGCCCACATCGCCCACGAGAGCAGCAGAGCGACCCCCGCAAAGACGGCGAGTGCCACGGCCTCGCGTCCATCGATCCAGCCGGCGTGCCTCTCTCGCACCCCCCGCACCCCCTCGCACCCGATTCCCACCCCGTGTGCGGGGAGGATCGGCCGACCCTCGCGTGAATCCAAGCCCGTCTCGGCGTCGCCCTCGCCCAGCGAAATGCGAAGCTTGGAGCGGCGAAAACGACAAGCCCGGATCACCTCGCGGCGACCCGGGCTTTCCCTGGGAAGGGGTTGTACTGAACTGTCTGGATAGGGAGTGGCCGTCCGGGCCCGCGACGTGTCACGGATATCACTTCAAATGAACCAGGGACAGCGAGAGGGAGCTGAGAGCCTTCTGACGCGGCTCGGGATGAGACCCACGGGGAGTCTGACCCGCGGAATTTCGAACCTCAGTGGGCCGACCGCCAGTTGGCCCCCTGGCCCACGTCCATCAGCAGGGGCACGGAGAGCTGGAGCGCGCCCCCCATCCACTCGCACAACAGATCGGTCAGGGCACGCACCTCGGCGCTGGGGGCCTCGAGGACCAGCTCGTCGTGGACCTGGAGTATCAGGGTCGCGGGCAGCTCCGTCTCGCTGATCGCACGGTCGACATCCACCATGGCGCGCTTGATGAGATCCGCAGCCGTGCCCTGAATGACGGTATTCACCGCCATGCGCTCGGCGGCCTGACGCAGCACGCGATTGCGGCTGCGCAGATCCGGCAGATAGCGGCGGCGGCCGAGCATCGTCACCACGAATCCCTCTTCCTTGGCATGCACGATGGTCTCGTCGATGAAGCGTCGGACGCCCTGGTAGCGCCCGAAGTAGGCGTCGATGGTTTCCTGTGCCTCGCCCGTCGCAATGCCCAGCTGGTTGGCCAGGCCGAAGGCCGACGAGCCATAGATGATCCCGAAGTTCACCGCCTTGGCGCGGGCCCGCTGGTCGTCGCTGACCTCATCCATCGGCACGTCCCAGACCTCCGCAGCCGTGCGACGATGGATGTCCTCCGAACGTCGAAAGGCCTGGATCAGGCTCTCGTCTCCCGAGTAGTGGGCGAGGATCCGGAGCTCCACCTGCGAGTAGTCGGCCGAGAGCATGACGAGCCCCTCCGCGGGTACGAAGGCCTCGCGGATTCGCGCGCCCTCGGCGCCGCGGATCGGGATGTTCTGCACATTGGGATGCTGGGCCGACAGGCGGCCGGTGGCCGCGCCGAGTTGGTTGAACTGTGGGTGGATGCGACCGGTCCGCTCGCAAACCAGAGGCGGCAGCGCCTCGATATAGGTGCTCATCAGCTTGGAGAGCTTGCGGTAATCGAGGATCTTGCCCGGCAGCTCATGGTCGGCGCGCAGCTGCTCGAGCACGCTCTCCGCCGTCGAATAGCCCGTCTTCGTCTTCTTGAGCGCGGTCAGCCCGAGCTTTTCGAAGAGGATGACCTGGAGCTGCTTCGGCGAGCTGATCAGGAACTCCTCGCCCGCCAATGCGTAGATCTCCTGCTCGATCTTCACGAGCTTCGTCTGGTACTCCGACCCGAGCTCGGCAAGCTTTTCCTCGTCGATGCGGACACCGGCCCTCTCCATGCGCGAGAGAACCGCGGTGAGCGGGAGCTCGACCTCACCGTAGAGCTGCGTGAGGCCATCCGTGTCCAGGCGCTTGCGGAGCAGCGGCGCCAGCGCGTGCAGGGCACAGACGTTGCCACCCATCCATGCGCCGACGACGTCGACGGGCAGGATCTCGGCAGCCAGCGCCTTGGCGCCGCGGCCGGCGACGTCCTCCCAGGTATCGAGGCGACGCCCCAGCTCACTCGAGGCCTGTCCGGCGATATGGTGAATGCCGGCCGGGTCGAGCAGGAACGCGGCAATTTCGAGATCGTCGGTCGGTGGTGGCAGTGCGAGCCCCAGCTCGGCAAAGACGCTCTGCACCTGCTTGGTGCCGCTGCCCGACCACTCGCGGCCGGGCGCTTCGCCCCCGGGCCAGAGCGCACGCAACACGTCCACGAGCTCCTGCGGATCCAGTCCTGCCTCCGCAGCCCTTGCATCGCCCACGAGCGGGACGTAGGCGGCGTGCGAATCGTCGCGCGCGATGGCGAGACCCACCGCAATCGCCTCGACGGCGCTGCCCCGGCTGCAGAGCAGGTCGAGCACCACGGGCGCGTCCGCGGGCAGGTTCTCCAGCCAGGCCCGGACGTCCGCTGCGCGCGTCAGGGTCTCGACCTCGGCTTTCGTTTGGGCCGTCGCGGCCATTTCGCCGCTCGCGTCCGCGTCGGTGCGCACAGGCCCCTGGCCGCGACCGGCCCCGGCCTCATCGAGTGCGGCCACCAGGCGCGAGAAGCCGAGCCGCTCGTAGAGGGCGCGCAGGCGCACCTCGTCGGGCGGCTTGCGCTCGAGCGCGGCGTAATCCACCGGCAGAGGCACGTCGCGCCGCAGCGTAGAGAGCTGCTTCGAAAGCAACGCCTCGTCGCGCTGGGTCTGCAACGCCTCGCGTGCGCGCTTGGCCTTGACGTCGGCCACGTGATCGAGGAGCACCTCGAGGCTGCCGTACTCGCCGATCAGCTTGGCAGCCCCCTTCTCGCCGATGCCCTTGACGCCGGGAATGTTGTCGCTCGGATCCCCCACGAGTGCCCGTAGATCGAGCATCTGCTCGGGCGGAACACCGAAGCGCTCCTCCACTTCGGCCGGCCCGATTCGCCTGCTCTTGGCCGAATCGACGAGCTCCACTCGCTGGCCCACGAGCTGCATCAGGTCCTTGTCGGTGGAGAGAATGCTGATGGCCACGTCGTCCGGGGCAGTCTCGACCAGCGTGGCGATGACATCGTCCGCCTCGAAGTCCTCGACCTCGATGAGCGGAATATGGAAGGCGTCGATGAGTTCGCGCACCACCGGGAACTGCACCGAGAGGTCCTCGGGCTGCGCGTCACGGTTGGCCTTGTAGGCCGCGTAGACGCGCCGCCGGAAGCTGCCACCATGCGGATCGAAGGCCACGGCCACCAGATCCGGTGCCTCCTCGCGAAGCACCTTGGCGAGCATCGTCGCGAAGCCGTAGACGGCGTTGGTCGGCGATCCGTCCGGTGCGCGCAGAGGAGGGATCGCAAAGAAGGCGCGGTAGATGGAGTTGGCACCGTCGATGACCAACAAGCGCCGGGCGGGCGCTGGGTCGGGGGTGTCGGGCGTGTCGAGGGTGTCGGGCGTGTCGAGGGTGTCGCTCACGCCGGCATGGTAACTCGTCGCGACCCGCTTCGGCGCCGCGGGACGGGGCGCCGCGGCTGCTACGTTCGGTCTGCGATGTCCGACCGAAAGCCCGGATCCAGTGACCTGCCCGCGCGCCGCCGACCGCCGTCCTTCAAGCCGAGAGGCACCATCGGCCTCCTCTACATCGTGGTCTTCTTCTTCCTCTTCTCGTTCCTGCAGGTGCTGCCCGACCTCATCGATCTGCTGAGCGAGATGCCACCGGGGCCGGCCCAGGAGGAGGCGGCGAAGCGGGCCGCAGAGCAGCAGGTGAACGTGCTCGTCTCAGTCGCGCTGGCGATCGGCGCCACGGCGCTGGGAGCGTGGCTGCGGATCCTGCCGGGGCTGCGCGAGGGCTGATCAGGCTGCGACGTGATTCTTGACGTACTTCTCGACGTCGCCCAGCGTGCGCATCGCCTCGGCATCTTCGTCGGGGATCTCGATGTCGAACGCCTCCTCGATCGCCATCACCAGCTCGACGACATCGAGAGAGTCGGCGCCCAGGTCCTCCAGGATGTTGGCATCGGCGTTCAGCTCGGCGGAATCCACCCCCAGCTGCTCGGAGACCAGCCCACGGATCTGCTCCACCAGAGAATCACTCACAGCCTCGTTCCCCCCTCTCAAGGACCCTCTTTCGGGCCGACATCTCGACGCGCACCGATGATCGGCCGCGCTCGGGCACTATACCTGACCGGCGGTCATGCCAACATAGCGCGGCGCCCAGAAGCCCCCGATTGGACTACTCGGGAGTATGCGAAACCGCCGATGGCCGCGCCCGATCCGGCGCCAGGAGCCGCGAGCCCGGCGCCGCCAGGCCCCTCAAGATGTAGTGGATCGCGTCATTGAAGACGCGGTCCAGCGGTAGACGCCGCAACGCGCGGCGCGTGCCGGTGGCCTCCGACTGGATCAGAGCATTGGCGGTGACCCAGAGAATGTTCGCCACTTCCCACGAGTCGCAAGCGGCCAGATCCCCCTGCTCGACGGCGCGCTGGAGTACCCCATCGAGGACACCCAGGCTCTTCTCCCAGAGCTGTGAAACCGCCTCCACGACGGGCGCCGGCAGCTCGCCGATCACGGCCTGGTTGTCGATGGCCCAGAAGATCTGGAAGTACTCGGGGTGGCGGATCCAATGCTCGTAGTAGAAGCGCGTGACGCCCTCGATCTGATCGATCGCCACACCCGGCCGATTGGCGGCTTCCTGCATGCGCCTGACGAAGACCTCGCCATTGTCGGCCAACACCGCCACATAGAGGTCGGCCTTGCTGTCGAAGTATCGGTAGAGCGTACCCTTGGCGACGCCGGCCTTCTCGGCGACCTCGTCGAGATTGGCCGACATGAAACCGTCGCGGAAGAACACGTCGCGGGCCGCATCCAGAATCTGCCTTCGAGACTGGGCCTTCCTCTCGGCGCGGCTGCCCTTGTCATCCATGTTGGCGGGTCGCTCCTCGGACTTCGTCGACTCGCGATCCATGACTTCACTCCCGATCCATCGAATTTCCCGCTGGTTCCGGTGGCGCCAAGATCGTCGCCCCGATCAGCCCACATCCGCAGCTGCATGCCGGCGCGCCGTCTCGACGTATTTGAGCGTACGCTCGAGCTGCGTGCGGCGCTCGTCCTGATCCAATTCTCGCACCTCGCGGGCAGGAATGCCCACGGCGAGCATATGATCCCCGATCGCGGTCCCCGGTGTGACCACGGCACCCGCACCGATCAGGGCCCCCTCCCCCACCTCGGCGCCATCGAGCACGATGGCTCCGATCCCGATCAGCGCACCGTCGCCCACCCGGCAGCCGTGGACGACGGCTCGATGCCCCACCGACACCTCGTCGCCGATCCAGGTCGCAAAGCGGCCCCGCGTGACGTGGACCGTACACTGGTCCTGCAGGTTGGTGCGGGCGCCGATCCGGATCTGGTGGATGTCGCCGCGGATCACGCTGCCATACCAGATGCTCGAGTCGGCACCAATCTCGACGTCACCGATCACACACGCTCCGGGCGCCACCCAGGCGGTCGCGTGAACAATCGGCGAGCGCCCTTCGAAGGGTCGGATGATCGGCACCCCACTCAGATTCCCGCCCTCCGGCCGAGCCGCCCGCTCATTCACCGATCTTGTCGCTGCCGTCGTACCTCAAGCCGTCCATCAGGATGGTCTGCACGTAGCGCTCGCCGAAATCGCAGATCACCGTGACGATGAGCTTGCTCTCGTTGCCTTCGAGAGCCGCGTACTTGAGGGCGGCCGCGACGTTCGCCCCGGACGAGATGCCGCACAGGATTCCCTCCTCACGCGCCAGCCGCAATGACGTCTCGACCGCCTCCTCGTTGGAGATCGTGATGATCCGATCGACCAGTTCCGTGTCCATCACGTCGGGCACGAAGCCCGCACCGATTCCCTGGATCTTATGCGGTCCGGGCGAGCCGCCCGAGAGCACCGGACTGTCGGCCGGCTCCACCGCCACGGCCTCGAAGCTCGGCTTCTTCGATTTCATATAGCGGGTGACGCCCGTGATCGTACCGCCCGTCCCGACGCCTGCGACGATCGCATCCACCTCGCCATCCGTCGCCTCCCAGATCTCCTTTGCCGTGGTGTCGTAGTGGATCTGGGGATTCGAGGGGTTCTGGAACTGCTGCGGGATGTAGCAGTCGGGGATCTGCGCGGCCAGCTCGTTCACCTTGTCGATGGCGCCCGCCATGCCCTTCGCGCCCTCGGTCAACACGAGCTTTGCCCCGAAGGCGCGCATCGTGACACGACGCTCGGGACTCATGGTATCCGGCATGACGATCACGCAGTCGTAGCCCTTTACAGCCGCGATGAACGCCAGCGCAATGCCGGTGTTACCGCTCGTGGGCTCGAGGATCGTGGTCTTCCCCGGCGTGATCAGACCTTCGCGCTCCGCGGTCTCGATCATGGCCAGGCCGATGCGGTCCTTGACACTACTGCACGGATTCTGGCTCTCGAGCTTGACGACGACACGGGCCGAGAGCCCCTTGGTCATTCGCGTGAGCTCGACGTGCGGCGTGTTGCCGACCAGGTCCGCCATGCTCTGATAGATGTTCATGGAAGCTCCCCCTCCCCTTTTCCTCTTACTTCTTGGATCGAACCTCGATCGATCTCCGTCCCCCGGACACCACGGTGAGTACATAGGGGCGACCGCCGGCCTCCAGCATACCCCTGGCTCCGAGCGGTTTCACGGGATCGGCTCGGGTTCGGAGTCCGCTCTGGCGCGCGCCTCGTCCAACTCGCCAAAGAGCTCCTCCAGCAGAACGGTCGCATAGCTGCCCGAACGCAGTACGAATGCCAGCACCAGATCGTCGGCGTCACGTGCCAGCGATACCTCTTCGACGGCTACGCGCAACGGCCTGCGCGCACCCTTCAGCTTGAGCCCACGCGGCAGACGCCACTCCTCGCTCGGCGGGATGCCGGCCTCCAGCATCACGCTCTCTTCGCGCGCCGCCGGTGCGGCGGCCGGGGCGCTCATCTTGGTGCCAAAAATCGGCCCGGTCGGGCTGATTTCGAAGCGAGCGGCCCGCTCGCCCTCCACGGCCGCGTCCTCGACCAGGAAGAGCCCACCCGAAGCCACCACCTGCGCGACGTCGCCCACCTCGACCGCGTCGATGCCGAGCGGACGCGCGGCGAGTACCCGATTGAAGACGTCGGCCTGTAGAGCCGAGAGCAGAAAGCGAGCGGCGCGGCGGTCACGGGGTCCGCGTCCGCCGAGCAGGATGTCGCGCGCATCGTCGGGGTTTCGCCCACCGCGGCCAAAGCGCTGCACACCATAGCGGTTGGGCATCCCGATTCGCGCGATTCCATCGAGACAAGAGCGTGCCGCCGCCTCGGCCTCGCGGTCGACACCGCGCACGCGGATCTCGAAGCGGTTGCCGCGCAGGTGTCCGGTGCGGAGCTTGTGGCGGTGCGGGATCGCACGCAGGATGCGCACACCCTGGAGCTCCACCGTGCTCAGCGCCTCGGCTTCGACACCAGGCAACGAGTACCATTGCCGCGTGACGGCCACGCGATCCTTGCGACCCGCGTAGCCAATGTCGCGTGCGCGTACGCCGAGCGCACGCGCCAGCAACCGCGCCACCTCGTCACTCGTACGCAGTCGCTTCTCGACCTCGACGAATAGATGATCGCCCTCGCCCGCTGGCTCGTAGAGCGGGATCTCCTCGACCCGGAAGTCCTCGGGTGCCTGGCGGATGCGCGGTCGCGCTTCGTCCACGCCGACTCATCCTCTCGCCACTGCCGCCACCGGAGCAAACGAACGCCGATGCACGGGGGTGGCGCCGAGGCGCCGCAGCGCGTCCATATGCTCCGCGGTTCCGTAACCAACATGACGCGCGAAGCCGTAGCCCGGGTGCAGCGCGTCGAGGCTTCGCATCAGCGCATCGCGGTGCTCCTTGGCGACGATCGAAGCCGCCGCGATCGAGCCATCGATGGCATCGCCGTGAATCAGCGCAGTCTGTGGTACCGAGACGCCTGGAACGGTACGGGCGTCCACCAGGAGATGATCGAGGGAAAGACACCTGGAGACCTGGGTGACGGCACGTCGCATGGCCTCCAGACTGGCGCGCAGAATATTCAGTCGATCGATCTCGGCGGCCGGAACCTCGCCAATCCCGATCGCCAGCGCCTGCTCGCGGATCGCGGTGCAGAGCCGCTCTCGGGCCGGGCGCGAGAGCTTCTTCGAATCGTCAAGCCCCGGCAGATCGACGCGCTCGGGCAGGACGACGGCGGCAGCCACGACCGGACCCGCCAACGGACCGACCCCGACCTCGTCGATCCCCGCCACGTGATGCGCGCCGCTGGCAAAGAGAGCAGCGCGCCGCTCGAAGAGCGCCGCCAAGCGCGCGCACTCGTGGCGGCGCGCGGCCAGCCGGCGCGCCATGCGCTCGCCGAGCAGGCGCGCGCCCGAGCGTGGATCCGCAGCCAGGCGCGCGCAATAGGCCTCGATGGTCGCCTCATCGTCGACGGCCTCGATTCTGCGCCGCAACTCCGCGATCGAGAGCCGAGCGGGGTCAGCGAGGCGGTCCGCAACCGGGCCGGGACTCATTCGCCCGCCGGGCCTCCGTCATCACCCTGGTCACGCGAGCCGCCACGCAGCCCGAGCTCGCGCTCCACCGCACGCAGGCGACGAAGCGCATCGGGCAGTCGCGAGAGCGCCGCCATTGCCTTGTGCCAGCGCCGCTCGGGCCACGCCGGCGAGCCGAAAACGCGAGCACCGGGCGCGACGTCACGGTGCAACCCCGAGCGTGCGCCGACGAAGGCGCCGTCGCCGATCGCCAGGTGCCCGGCGGATCCAGTCCGCGCCATCAACACGGCGCCCCGCCCCACCTTCGTGCTGCCCGAGAGCCCGGATTGGGCCACCACGATGGCATTCTCGCCCAGCTCGCAGTTGTGGGCGATCTGGACGAGATTGTCGATCTTCGCGCCGCGACGGATTCGCGTCTCGTCGAGGGTGGCACGGTCGACGGTCGCATTGGCGCCGATCTCCACGTCATCCTCGACGATGACCCGCCCGACGTGCGGCACCCGCCTCAGCTCGCCCACCTCGTCGGCGATATAGCCGAAGCCGTCGCCGCCGAGCACACAGCCAGGCTGTAGTACCACGCGATCCCCGATGCGCGTTCCCTCGCGGAGCACGACGCCGGCGTGGATCACGCAGTCCTGACCTATGTGCACGTCCGGATAGACGACGACGTGCGGATGCAGGATGCTGCGCGCACCGACCCGCGAGCCGCTCTGCACGACGACACCCGCACCCAATGAAGCGCTCGCATCGACGCGCGCATCCGCGGCGACATGCGCGGAGGGATCGGGACCGGGCAGTGGCCGCGAAGGCGGCGCCAGACGCTCGACGACGCGTGCGAAGTCCAGCGCGGGATGCGGTGAGCGGATCGCCGAGCAGGCACCGGGGTCGACGTCATCGGGCAGGATCAGGGCGCTGGCGCGGGTGCGCTGGACCAGGCTGGAGTAGCTCGGCGAACGCACGAAGGCGATGTCACCAGGACGTGCGCTCTCGAGCGCGGCGACGCCGGATACGAGCAAGTGCGGGTCACCCTCGACCTTGCGCCCGAGCGCGGCGGCGATGTCTGCCAGCTCGACCGGAAGAGCGGTGGCGGTCACTTTCAGCGCGCGAGCAGGACGGACACCGGCGAGGTGCGCGCGACCTGGGCCGCATTGCTGCCGAGGAAGTAGTCCGTGATCCGATTGCGACCGAATGCGCCCATGACGATCAAGCCAGCGCGCACCTCGCGAGCCGTATCGACGATCTTCACATCGGGGCGGCCGAGTGTGGACGAGGTCTCTCGCAGCGGCTGGCTCATCCCGCCCAGCAACTGACGCACCTCCTCGAAGCGGGCCACTGCGCGGCCCTTGTCCTTGGAGTCGACGAAGACGTGCACCGGCTCGTTCACTCCGTTGGCGAGATCCACCGCCAGCTGTGCCGCGATGCGCGAACCCGGCGATCCGTCGAAGCCCAACACGATGGGGCCGGCCAAGGGCGCGCCGGACGGAACGACGAGGGTCGATTTGCCGGTCTTGCGGATCACACTGTCGGTGGTCGATCCGATCAGCGTGCCCTTGCGATCGGCGGGACGACCGTCGCGACCGATCACCAGCAGGTCGACGTCCTGAGCCCGCTCGACGATGCGATCGTCGGCGCCACCCTGCGCGACCTCGCAGATCGCCTCGAGCCCCTCGCTGCGCGCCTGCGCGGCGAAGCGCTGCGACAAGCCATCGGCCCGCGCGCGCCAGTAGGCGGCCACCTCGGCCTCGGGGAAGGCGGGCAGCGACAAGCCGGCGTCGCCCGGCGCCCGGACGTTGCGGTCCTCCACGACGGTGATGCCGGACAAGCGCACGCGCAGTCGCGCCGCCAAGGAGATACCGGTGCGCTCCGCGGCGCCGCCATCATCCGAACCATCTGTTGCAACCAGGATCGTCTCGATCATCTCGCTCCTCACGATCGCGCGGGGCGCTCGCCCCGTCGGGCCTCCCCGCAAGAACGGAGCACCTGCGGGACGATATTCGCGGTCGGCCGGGCTCCCCCGGGCGGCAACGCCCAGCGTGACTCAGCCATGCGCTAGGTTACGATACCCCGGAGGGAGCTGCAATTCACCCGGTGGCCCCAGTCCGGGGCCCCGGGCGGGCGCGTGATATCCTGTGCGACCGGCACGGAGGCTCGATGGCAGAGCGGCGGGATCCGAAGCAGAGCGACGCGAGCGGGCAGCGCCCCGCCGACGACGCTTCCGACACCCTTGGGCCCCTGCCCGAGATGATCCGCCGCGCCGCCGCCCTCGGGCTCTCGGGCTTCTTCATGACCGAGACCGCCCTACGCAAGGCGCTGGGCGATACGGTGCCGCAGGAATGGATCGACTTCGCAGCCGACCAGGGCGATCGCTACCGGAAGGATCTGCTCGACCGACTCGGCGACGAGATGGCGCGCATGATTCAGAACATGGACATCATCGAGCTGGTCGACCAGGTGATGGCGGGCCGAACCCTCGAGATCAACGCCAAGATCCGGCTCGGCGAGCGCTCGACCGACGACGCCAAAGACGCCAAAGACGCCAAAGACGCCACCCATCACCCGATGGAAATCCGCATCAAGTCGGGCTGACGTTGCGCCCGGCAGAGTACCCGGGTGCGAGGTCGTGGGCCTGCCCGGCCGACCGACGGGGCGTCTGTTAGCCTCGGACGAGGGGCGGGAATGGCTCAGAGAGGCAGGTTGTCTGCGAGTGAGCGGCTCTTTCGGGCGCGCCGGATCAGCGTGACCTTCGGGCGCATCTATCTGGGCATCAAGACCAACCAGTGGATCGCCCGCCGACTGGCGCCACGGGATATGAAGCGCCGCTGGTCGCGCTTCAACCGGCAGTCCGCCTGGTCGATCTACGACACCGCAATCGATCTGCGCGGCATGATCCTGAAGGGCTGCCAATTCGTCGGATCGCGCGCCGACGTGATGCCCCCCGAGTACGTCGACGTGCTCTCTCAGCTCCAGGACCGCGTACCGGCGCATCCCATCGAGGTGGTGCGCGAGCTGGTGGAGGACGAGCTGGACGCGCCGCTCGAGCGTCTCTTCGAGAGCTTCTCCGAGGAGCCGATCGCGGCGGCCTCCCTGGCCCAGGTCCACGATGCGACGCTGCCGGGTGGCCGCCGCGTGGCCGTGAAGGTGCAGTACCCCGAGATTGCTGGCCTGGTGCGCTCGGATCTCGCCAACCTCAAGGCGCTCTTTCGTGCTGTGGGCTTCGTGGAGCGCGACTTCGACCTGATGCCGCTGATCACGGAACTCGGCGAGCACGTACCGCGCGAGCTCGACTTCATCCATGAGGGTCGCAACTCCGAAGCCGTCGCGAAGTTCTTCGAGGGTCGTGACGACATCCACGTGCCCAGCGTCCACTGGGACTACACGACGGCGCGCGTGCTGGTCACCGACTACGTGGACGGCATCAAGATCAGCGATCGTGATGCCCTCAGCGCCGCAGGCGTCGATCGCGCGGCCGTGATGCAGACACTGGTGGAGGCCTACTGCGAGCAGATCCTCGTACACGGTCTCTTCCACGCTGACCCACACCCGGGCAATCTGATGGTGCTACCCCCCGAGCAGGAGGATGGGGCGCCGCGCCTGGTCTTCATCGACTTCGGACTGACCAAGCAGCTACCGCCCGCCTTCCGTGAGACGGTGCTGCACTTCGCGGCGGCGCTCCTGCAGGGCGATCCGGCGCGCATGGCGCAGGCCCTCGTCGATTTGGGCTTCGAGACCCGGGAAGATCCCGAGGAGGCGCTGCTCAGCATCTCCACACTGCTGCTCGAGGTCGCCAAGCGCCTGCGCCACCAGACCTGGGTCGACCCGGCGGTCGTGCGCGAGGCCGGCGAAGAGCTGCCGAAGCTGATCCGCGAGAACCCGATCGTGCGCATGCCGGGACACGTGGTGTTGCTCGGTCGCGTCATCGCACTGCTCTCGGGGCTCGGTCACACCCTCGGTGTACGCATCGACATGCTGCGAACCATCCTCCCCTACGCGATGGGACAGCGGCCGGCGCCCCCCATCTCGAAGCCGGCCCGCACCGCGGAGCGAGATTGAAGGCGGAGCGAGATTGAAGGCGGAGCGAGATTGAGGGCGGAGCGAGATTGAAAGGGGAGCGAGATTGAAAGGGGAGCGGGCCAGCAAAGGGTCGGCCGGCGCCGACGAGCGCTCGCGCTGGGGCATCGAAGGCCTGGCGCTCGGCATCTCGCTGGGGGGCGCCACGGGCGCGGCCGCGTGGCAGCAAGCGCTTCACTGGGTGGACTGGGCGGAGCGCCACGGGCTGCACTCGGTCTGGCTGCCCGAGATGCACTTCGCGCCGGGCGGCAGTACCTCACCGCTGCTCTGTCTCTCGGCCTTCGCGGCGCGCACGAAGCGGCTGCGACTGGCGACGACCTCGCTCCTGCTCCCGATCCACCCGCCGCTTCGCGTCGCCTCCGAGGTCGCGGCACTCGACCATCTCTCGCAGGGACGCGTGCTGCTGGGACTGGGACGCGGCTTTCGGGCGCCCCTCTTCGCGGCCTTCGGCATCGATCCCGCCACCAAGCGCGATCGCTTCGATGCGGCGCTCGACCTGATCCTCGCGGCCTGGCGGGGCGAGGGCAGCGACCGTTCGGAAACAGACTTCGAGGCCAGCAAGAGTGAGCACGCCGACGCGGATCGGCGCCCGTATCAGACGCCGCATCCCCCGCTCGCCGTCGCCGCCTTCGGGCGCAAAGGCCTGGCCCAGGCGGCGCGGCGCGGGCTCCCCTATCTCGCCTCACCGATGGAGCCCTTCGAGCTCATCCGGGAGAACCTCGAGTACCACCACGAGCGCATTCCCGAACCGCTCGCCCCGGGCCGGCAGGTGGTGCCCGTGATGCGCACCATCTTCGTGGCGCAGAACGAGATGACGGCCGCGCGCGTGATGGCCGGACTCGAGAGCGAGACGCGGCTGCCGAGGGCGAGTGCCAAGCTGCCCCGGGCCATCGCTCGAGCGGTGAACGCGCCCTTGGCGGAGAGGGTCGTGGTGGGCAGCGTCGCGCAGGTCACGGATCGCCTGGCGCTCTACCGCGAGGCGCTGGGCATGAACCTACTGGTGGCGCGCCCGCAGCTCGCCGGAGCGACCGCGGCCGAGCGTGAGGCATCGATGGATCTGCTCTGCGGCGAGGTGCTGCCGGGGCTCGCCAACTGATGGGCTTCGACTGGGCCCTCCCCTACGCGTCCAGGCGGAGCCCCGTCTTCGCCCGCAATCTGGTGGCCACCTCGCAGCCGCTCGCCGCCCAGGCGGGGCTGCGCATGCTCGCGGCCGGTGGCAATGCGGTGGACGCTGCGCTCGCCACTGCCATCGCGCTGACGGTCGTGGAGCCCACCCACAACGGCCTCGGAAGCGACGCGTTCGCACTCGTCTGGGATGGCGGCACGCTCCATGGGCTGAATGGCTCGGGTCGATCGCCGGCCGCCTGGACACCGGATCGCTTCGCCGGGCGAGAGCGGATGCCGGACTTTGGCTGGGAGACGGTGACCGTGCCCGGTGCCGTCAGCACCTGGGTGGCGATGTCCGAACGCTTCGGCGCCCTGCCCTTCGAGCGGCTCTTCGACCCCGCGATCACCTATGCGCGGGACGGCTTCCCGGTGGGCCCGATCTCGGCCCGCTACTGGCGGCTCGGCGGACGGATGCATGCGGACAAGCCCGACTTCCAGGCACACTTCCTGCCGGGCGGCCGGGCTCCGCGCCCGGGCGAGATCTTCCGCTCTCCGGACACCGCCACGAGCCTCGAGTCCATCGCCGCGACCCGCGGCGAGTCGTTCTATCGCGGCGAGCTGGCCGAGCGCATGGCGACGTGTGCGCGCGCGGCCGGCGGGGCACTCGATGAGAACGATCTCGGCAATCACCATTGCGACTGGACCACTCCCCTGGGCCAGCGCTACCGGGAGGTGACACTGCACGAGATCCCGCCCAACGGGCAGGGCCTGGCCGCGCTGATTGCGCTGGGGCTGCTCGAATATCACGACGTCGCCGGCCTGCCGCCGGATGGAGCGGATTCCATCCATCTGCAGGTCGAGGCCTTCAAGCTCGCCTGGGTGCAGGCGGCGCGGCATATCGCCGACCTCGACGCCATGAAGCGCACACCGGCGAGCTTCCTCGACCCGGATGGCTTCCGCGAGCAGGCAGCCGGTATCGACCTGCAGCGCGCCCGCGGCTTGACGACCAGCCTGCCCAGCTCGCCCGACACCGTCTACCTGACCGCCGCCGACGCCGACGGCCGCATGGTCTCGTTCATCCAGTCGAACTTCCTCGGCTTCGGCTCGGGGATCGTGGTGCCGGGCACCGGGATCCACCTGCAGAACCGCGGGCGGGGATTCTCCCTGGAGGCGGGTCACCCGAATCGTGTAGGCCCGCGCAAACGGCCTTTCCATACCATCATCCCGGGCTTCGTCACCTGCCGAGGAGAGCCGCTGATGAGCTTCGGCGTCATGGGCGGGCACATGCAGGCCCAGGGGCACGTCCAGATGCTCGTGCGCCTCTTCGACCATCGACAGAACCCGCAGGCCGCCCTGGACGCACCGCGCTGGCACCTGCGCGAGGATGGCGCGCTGCTCCTGGAGCCGGGTCACGCCCCGGCCGTCATCGAGGCGCTGCGGGCTCGGGGACACGCGGTGGTGCTCGATGCTCCGGCGCACCTCTTCGGTGGTGGCCAGATCATCCTCCGAACGGGGGACGAGGCGTACTGTGGCGCGTCCGATTCGCGCAAGGAAGGCCATGCGGCGGGCTTCTGAGCTGGGAATGGCCGAGGAGACGACCCGAATCGGCACGATCGGGACACGATGATGTTGCAGTGCAGTGACGCTACACATGGCTGACTCGCCGGTGGTGCCAGCCGTCCCTTTCAGGTGTTGACCTGCAGTCACGCTCGGGTACATTCCCGCCGCCTCCAGACTGGCCCGGGCAAGGAGCACGCGTCGGTCGACATCCCTCGTCGACTGCGACTACCGAAAGCGCCCGGCGGCCGTCACCGGCTCTACACATCCGAAGATCCTCGAGGATCTTCGTGGCACACCACCGACCGGAGAATTCCACATGGCCCAATACAACTACGACCGGCTGTCCGCTCAGGACAACTCGTTTCTGCTCGCCGAGACCGCCAAGGCGCACATGCACGTCTCGTCGACCCTGATCTACGAGGCCGGCCCGCTGCGCAACGAGGACGGCGGCATCGACTTCGAACGCATCAAGAGGGCCACCGAGGGGTACCTGCATCTGATCCCTCGCTACCGACAGAAGCTCCACTTCATCCCACTCGAGAACCACGCGGTCTGGGTGGACGACAAGCACTTCAGCCTCGACTACCACGTGCGCCACACCGCGCTCCCCATGCCCGGCAGCGACGAGCAGCTGAAGCAGCTCTCGGCTCGCATCATGGCACAGCCGCTGGACCGCGCGCGGCCGCTGTGGGAGACGTGGATCGTGGAGGGACTCGAGGGCGACCGCTTCGCCGTCATCACGAAGATCCACCACTGCATGATCGACGGCTCGTCGGGGGTCGACGTCGCGCAGATCATGATGTCGACTACGCCCGACCGGAACATTCCGGACCCGCCCAACTACATTCCGCGGCCGGCGCCCACGCGCTCGGACCTGCTTCGCGACGAGCTGTGGCGACGTGCCATGATGCCCTTCCGGATCATTCGTGGCGCGCGCACCTTCGCTCGCGAGACCGAGGACCTCTTCTCCGAGGTGAGCGCCCGGGCCAAGATCCTCTGGGACATGGCCGGTATGGGGCTCGGAACCAGCGAGACACCGCTGAACGGCCCCCTCACCCACCACCGCAAATTCGATTGGCATGTGATGGCCCTGGACGACGTCAAGGCCGTGCGGCGCGGCCTCGACTGCTCGGTGAACGACGTCGTGCTCACCGTCGTCACCAGCGCGGTGCGCGAGTTCTTGCTGCTGCGCGGCGCCGATCCGTCCAATCTGGAATTCAAGATTGCGGCGCCCGTCAGCATTCGCAGGGAGGCGGAGAAGGGTCAGCTGGGCAATCGCGTCTCCTCCTGGGTCATCTCGCTGCCGATCGGCGAGGCGGACCCGGGCGAGCAGCTGAGGATCATCAACGCCAACACCCAGGAGCTGAAGGACAGCAACCAGGCGCTCGCCATCGAGATGATCATGAAGGTCGCCGAGTTCACCCCATCCAGCCTGCTCTCGCTGGGCGCGCAAGCGGTGAGCGGACCGATCAACTCGATCGTGACCAATGTGCCCGGACCGCAGTTTCCGCTCTATATGCAGGGCGCGAAGCTCGAGGGGATCTTTCCCCAGGTTCCGCTCATGGAGGGCATTGGCCTCGGAATCGCCCTGATGAGCTATGACGGCAAGATCTGCTGGGGCTTCAACGCCAATCCGGACGTGCTGCCCGACCTCGACAGGTTCGTGGGTCTGATCGTGCGCTCCTTCGAGCGCGTGGCGACCGCCGCGGGCGTCACGCTCTCCGATGCGCGCCAACCGACCGCGCCGGACGCCAACTCGCCGACCGAGACGGACGCGGCCGAGAGCCCGAACGAAGACGACGCCGCGAGCATGAATTACCTGCCCGTCGACGACTCCACCGGCCCCCGCACCCCACAGGCCTCGTAGAGGATATGCGGGCAGCGGCGGGGGAGGAGCCGGAATCAGTCCTCTTCGCCCGCCGATTCGCTGCGTGTGAAGGCCAGGAACGCCATGGCGGGGCGCTTCGACGACTCGCGCATGGCGAACTGCATATTGTCGAACGTCCAGCCCTGCCCGGTCCACTCGTTCAACGCGGACTCGATCTCCGCGTCGGTGACCGAGCTCAACTCGACGATCTTGTAGACGATCCCCACCGCGGCTCTCCTTGAATCCGCGCCCTCAGGCGTCCAGGCGCTGCGCGAGATCGGCGGCCGCGTAGGTGAGGACGAGGTCGGCACCGGCGCGCTTGATACAGATCAAGGCTTCCTGCATGGCGCGCTCGCCGTCGATCCAGCCACGCTCCGCGGCCGCCCGGATCATCGAGTACTCGCCCGAAACATGATAGGCCGCGATCGGAACCTCGAAGGCGGCTCGCGCATCGGAGACGATATCGAGATAGGCGAGTGCCGGCTTCACCATCAGGATGTCGGCCCCCTCCTCGAGATCGGCGCGCATCTCGCGCAGCGCCTCGCGGCGATTCGGCGGATCCATCTGATAGGCGCGCCGGTCGCCGAACTGCGGCGTGCTCGCGGCAGCGTCGCGGAAGGGCCCGTAGAAAGCGCTCGCGTACTTCGCCGCGTAGGACATGATGGGCAGCTCACCGAAGCCATGCTCGTCCAGGGTCGTGCGAATCGCACCGACGCGGCCGTCCATCATGTCGGAGGGCGCAACCAGGTCTGCGCCCGCCCGGGCATGCGAGAGCGCAGTCAGCGCCAGTCGCTCGACCGATGGATCGTTCAGCACCGACTCGTCCTCGACGATGCCGCAGTGACCATGGTCCGTGTATTCGCAGAGACAGACGTCCGTCATCACGCAGAGATCCGGCGAACCCTCCTTGATGGTGCGAACTGCGCGCTGCACGATGCCGTTCTCGGCGTCGGCGCCGCTGCCGCGCGCGTCCTTGTCCGAGGGAATGCCGAAGAGGATCACCGCGGGAACACCGAGATCCGCTACGCGCTTGCACTCGTCCACGACCTGATCCACCGACCAGCGGTGCACACCCGGCATCGAGGCGACCGGCTCGCGCACACCCCTGCCCTCGACGATGAAGAGCGGCAGGATCAGATCGTCGCGCGAGAGCTTCGTTTCGCACACCATCCGGCGCAGCGTGCCGCTGCCACGCAGACGTCGCAGGCGATCTCGCGGATAGCTCATTTCTCCTCCGTCTCTCCACCCGGCCCACCCGGCCCACCCGGCCCAGCCGGCATGGGCGACAGCGCCGGCGGCTCCGCCGACCGTCGCGTCGCGTCCACACGCTCGGCCAGCAGCCGAACCATCTCGCGCACATCCGGGCGCTCCGGCACCACATCGGCCGAGAGGCCCACCTTCTGGAGCGCCCGCGCCGTGGTGATTCCGATCGCCGCGATGATACTGCGCTCAGCGGCAGCGCGAGCGGGCGCGTCCAGCAGCTCGGCGAAGTGAGCCACTGCCGACGGGCTCGTGAAGGTCAGGATGGGCAGCGCAGCCGAGGCCAGATCGGCGCGTAGCGCATCTGTGTCGATGCCCGGTCGCACGTTGCAGTAGAAGGTGACGGCGTCGACGTGTGATCCGGCGGCACGCAGACCCTGAGGCAGCACGTCGCGACCGATGTCGGAGCGCGGCACCAACACGCGCCGTCCCTCGGGCGAGAGCGAGCGCACGATCTCCGCCAGCATCCACTCTGCATCACCACGCCCGCCCGTGAGTACGAAGTGCGCCTCGAGGCCGGCGTCGAGTGCGGTCTGCGCGGTCTTGGCGCCGATGCAGAGCACGCGGGCGCGCAGCCCTGCGAGGTCCACACCCGCTCGGCGAGCGTGCTCGACGAAGAAGCGGACCGCGTTGGAGCTCGCGAATAGCACGTCATCGCAGTCATCGAGCCGAAAGAGCGCGCGGTCGACCTCGGCGACGAGCGCCGGATCGTCACAAGCCACCAGGTCGATGAGTGGCCGCAACACGGGTACGGCGCCGGCCGCACGCAGCGCGGACGCCAGCTCGGCGCTCTGATGAGACGCGCGTGTGACCAGCGCGCGCATGCCGAAGAGCGGTGCATCCTCCCACCAGCTGAGCGTCTCGCGCAGCCGCACGACATCACCCACCACAACGACGGAGGGCGATCCAAATCCCTGCTCGAGGGCCGCCTGCGGCAGCTCCGCCAACGTGCTGACGACGACGCGCTGCTCCGGCAGGGTGCCGTGCATGATGGCCGCAGCCGGAGTATTGGGTGGTTTGCCTCCCTCCATCAGACGGGCGAGCAGCTTTTCCAGGTTGCGCATTCCCATCAGGATGACGAGCGTATCGACCGCGGAGCCGAGCTCGCGCCAGCGCGTGGCCTCGGCCACCTTGCTCGGATCCTTGTGGCCCGTCACCACGGCGAACGACGCGGAAAAGCGACGGTCGGTGATGGGGATGCCCGCGTAGGCGAGCGCCGCGGTGGCGGACGAAACGCCCGGCACCACCTCATAGGCGATGCCGGCCTCCACACAGGCGCTCGCCTCCTCGCCGCCGCGGCCGAAGACGAATGGATCGCCGCCCTTGAGACGCACGACGGTACGCCCCGCACCGGCGTGTTCGACGGCCAGCCGATTGATGTCGTCCTGCGATCGCGTCGGCAGATCGTGCCCGCGCTTGCCCACGTTGATGCACACGGCCTGATCGGGCACGAGGGCGAGCAGCTCCTCGGTGGCCAGCTCGTCATAGAGCACGATGTCGGCGCGCCCCAGCGCCTGGGCGCCGCGCACCGTAATCAGGTCCGGATCACCGGGGCCGGCACCCACCAGGATCACGCGCCCGCGCTCGTTTCTGCCCTTCAGCACACCGCCCTTCACGACGCGGCCTGCGCGTCGCCGGCTGCGCGCAGCTCGTCGAGGATCTTCCGCCCGCCGGCAGCGAGCACCGACTCGGCCAGATCGCGGCCGAGCGCCTCGGCGTTCCTTGCGGCACCGTGCAACCGGGCGCGCGCAATCCGCTCGCCGTCCAGGCTCGCCACGAGACCGCGCAGCTGGATGCCACCGTCCTCGCTGACCTCACAATGGGCGGCCAGCGGGATAGTGCAATCGCCACCCAGACGCTTCAGGAAGCTGCGCTCCGCGACGGCTGCCGTGGCATTCACGTCCGAGGTCAGCACTGCAAGATCGTCGCAGAGCGCCTCGCCCGCTCGGCCCTCCAGCGCCAACATCCCCTGGCATACGGCTGGCAGCATGACATCGGTCGCGATGCGCTCGCTGATCGCGTCCGCCCGACCAAGCCGGTCGAGCCCTGCGCACGCCAGCACCACAGCGGCAAGATCGTCGCTCTCGATCTTCGCGATGCGTGTGGGCACATTGCCGCGCAGTGGCACGATCTCGAGGTCGGGCCGCGCCGCGCGCAGCAGCGCGGTGCGGCGCGTGCTGCCGGTGCCGACACGCGCGCCCTTCGGCAACCCGCGAAGCGTCGCCGTGGGCTCGCGGCAAACCAACGCATCCCGCGGATCCGCGCGTTCGGGAAATGCCGCCAACACGCATCCTTCTGCAATCTCTGCCGGAAGATCCTTGGCACTGTGGATCGCGACGTCGGCCTCGCCCGCCAGCAGCGTCTCCTCGATTTCCTTGATGAAGAGCCCCTTGCCGCCGATCTTCGCCAGCGACACATCCTGGATGCGATCGCCCATGGTGCTCACCACCACGAGCTCGGTATCGACCCCGAGCGCGCTCGCGATGCGCTCTGCGGCCCAGCTCGCCTGGGCGAGCGCCAGATCACTGCCGCGCGTGGCGATGCGGACGACGCTCATTCCTCGTCATCACCCGCGCCGCCATCGCTCCACTCGGCGAAGAGCGCCTCGTCGATCTCGGCGCCCGGGGCCTCCGGATCGTCCAGCCCGAAGAGAGCACGCGCCTCCTCGAGGATGGCGAGACCTTCCTCGCGGTCCGTCTGCGCGCCCAGGCGCGCCAGTGGCGGGTGCAGGATCTTGTTCACGAGCGCGCGGGTCAACGCCTCGACGGCCTGGCGCTGCTCCTCGTCCAGGTCCAGGCGCGAGATCATCCGCTCGAGCTCACCCTGTCGCACGGACTCGGCGCGCGCGCGCAGGTGGCGAATCGTCGGCACGGCCTGCAGGGCCACCATCCAGCCCGCAAAGCGCTCCTGCTCCTCGAGAACTATCCGCTCACCGTGCAGCGACTCGCGACGCCGCTCCTCCTCATTCGCAGAGACGACAGCCTGTAGGTCATCGATGTCGTAGAGATAGGCGTTGTCGAGGGCCTCTGCGGCGGGATCGATGTTGCGCGGCACGCCGATGTCGATCAGGAAGATCGGGCGGTTGCGGCGCTTGCGCAGCGCAGCGCGCAGCTGGTTGGCACTGAGGATCGGGCCGTCGCCACCGATGCATGCGAGCACGATGTCGCTCTCTTGCAGCAGGTCGTCGAGCTCGTCGAGACCGTGCGGGGTGGCCCCAAAGCGCGCCGCCAGCGCCTCCGCGTGGGCGCGTGTGCGGTTGGCGATGCGGCCGGTACCCAGACCTTCGCGCTGCAGGGCGAAGAGTGCGAGCTCGATCATCTCACCCGCCCCGATCATGAGCGCGCTCTTGTCGGCCAGGTCCTCGAAGATCTGTCGCGCGAGATCCACCGCCACACGCGCCACCGAGACGGGCCGGTGAGCGATCCGCGTCTCGTTCTTCACTCGCTTGGCGGTCGCAAAGGCGCGCTGAAAGAGGCGTGAGAGGATCGGGCCACAGCTGCCGATCTCCATCGCAATCCCGTAGGCATCCTTCATCTGCCCCAGGATCTGCGGCTCGCCCACCACCATCGAGTCCATCGACGACGCGACCCGGAACACATGCGAGGTGGCTTCCTGATCGCGGTAGACGAAGAACACGTCGTCGAGATGCGCTTTGACGGGCAGCGGCGCCTCACCGGCCAGTTCGTGGCGGAAGAATCGCTCCAGGGTATGGCGCGCGGCATCGGGCTGGCGCGTGGTCACGACCACCTCGACGCGATTGCAGGTGGAGATCAGCACCGCCTCCTCGATCTCGTCGTGATCGATCAACTTGCGCAACGCGGCCTGCTCGTCGGCCACCGCGAAGCGCTCGCGCACCTCGACCGGGGCACTGTGGTGGCTGGTGCCCATCAGGAGGATCTTCATGACAAGACCTCCACACCGACCACCGCGAAGAGCAGAAACGCGAAGCCCGCGACTGCGCTGGCGGCGGCCTGGTGCGAGCCCTGCCGACCGACGAAACGCGCCGAGGCGAGCCCCGCGTAGATCCCCCACGCCACCAGCATCCACGAGGCGTGACCCGACCCGGACCAGAAGCTTTCCTCCACGGCGTGCAGCCAGGCCGACCCCGTGAGCAACCCCAGAGTGAGCAGCGGGAAGCCCACGGCAAGGGCAGCGACGTTGACGCGGTCGAGCGCCTCGAGAGAGGGCAGCCCGAAGCCGCGTGCCACGCCGCGCTTCTGCTTCAACCGGCGGTGCTCGAAGAGATAGAAGATCCCCGCCAGCCCGGAGACACCGAGCAGCCCGAGCCCCGCGCTGGAGAGCAACACGTGGGCGTGGGGCACGGAGCCCTCGGCGACCAGCGTGTCCGCGGGCGCACTCTGGGACCCCAGGCTTGCAAGGAAGACCGCGAGGAACGCGACCGGGCCGACGACTGCGGCGAGCCCGCCGAGCCGCGCGCGCCACATGAACAAGAGCAGCGAAATCACTGCGAACCAGGCCGTGAACGAAATCGCCATCGGGAGGCTCGTGAGGGGTGGAACCGGATCCATTCGATGTAGGGTCGAGAACGCCAGGCCGTGAATGACGGCACCCGCGGCCAGCCCCCAGACTGCACCCCGCACGATGCGCGGTGCCGGCAGTGCAACCCCCAGCAGCGCCCCGACGCCCGCGGCGAGGTAGATGGCCGCTGCCGTCTGTAGGAAGGGAATCAAGTGATGATCATCCTCGGATACCGGGCTCGTGGCGCGAGGTCCGTTCGCACGTACGCACGTACCGCCCCCGAAGGGTGGCACGAAGCGGTCCTTCGCACCCATCGGCGCCCTGGGAGCGGGGAGTATAGGCTCGAGCCGGAGGCCCCGCAGACGCCACCCCCGGGTGGGCGTTCCGCTGGAATCGACCCACCGGTCGCAGGCGCTCAGCGCCTCTGCAGCCGCTCCATCTGCGCCGCCACCTTGGCCGCGTCGTTCACCATCTCGAAGACCCGGTAATCGGGCTCGCCAAGGAGCACGAAGCGGATCTCCTCGAGCGAGGTCTCCCCCGCCAGGTGGCGCCGCGCCTCCTCGAACGAGACTTCCGCACAGCGCTGCAGCGAGAAGCCACCAATGCCGGCGCCGATGGCCGGGAAGGCGATGCTGCGAATGCCGTGCTCGGCCGCCAACGCCAGGCTCGCGGCCACCGACGCGCGCACACTCGCCTCGTCGGCGCATCCGCCCGGAGGCATGCTGGCGGCGTGAATGACGTGACGCGCCGGCAGGTCGCCGGCGCTGGTCAGTGCCACCTCGCCGACCTCGATCGGACCGTGTGCGTCGCACTCCGCCTGAATGCTGGGCCCGCCCTTCTCGCGAATCGCACCGGCCACGCCGGCCCCCAGCACGAGATCGCTATTGGCCGCGTTCACGATCGCTTCCACGTCCTGCTCGGTGATGTCGCCCTCGACCAGTGCGATGCGTCCCATCACGACCTCCCTCGCCGATCTCGCTTGCTGGCGGACGGGCGACAGCGAGAGCATAACGCCTCCAGCCGGGCGAACCGCTCGACATCTGCGCTCGCGAGACGATCCGATAGCAGCTGCACGGCCGACTGCTATTCTGCGATCCCGCCCATCCCGGTGCCAGGGTCGAGGTACGAAACCCGATCCGGGCTCCGGCATCGAACTCGGACCACGGCCCGAAAACGCAATGCGCGCAATGCGCGCAATGCGAAGGAGAAAGATCCGATGGCAGAGATCCACGACGTAACCGACGGCAGCTTCGACGCGGAGGTTCTCCAGTCCGATCAGCCCGTCATCGTCGATTTTTGGGCGGAGTGGTGCGGACCCTGCCGACAGATCGCGCCGGTCATCAAGGAGGTCGCGGACGAATTCGAGGGGCGAGTCAAGGTGGTCAAGCTGAATGTCGACGAGTCGCCGCAGACGGCAGGCAAGTACGGCATCCGCTCGATCCCCACATTGCTCTCCTTCAAGGACGGGCAGGTCGTCGAGCAGGTGATGGGTGCGCGACCCAAGGCCGGCTATACGGAGATGGCTCAGAAGCTGGTCTGAGTCGACCAGATGGCGCTCCGCTCAGGCGTCTGGGGCGTGTCGGGCGTGTAGAGAGGGCAGGCGGTGTCCGCTGCGGCCATATCCGCTGACCTCCAGGCCGACGGGGGTCACGCCGTCGGCGTCGCCGTCGATGGCGTCGATGGCGAAGAAGCACACGGGCCAGCGGCGGCGTACCGCCAGGCGGTAGAGTAGCGGGTCCGGATTCACCACCACGGGGTGACCCACCAGATCGAGCAGCGGGCGATCGGTCACGGAGTCGGTATAGAACCAGCTCTTGGCCAGATCGATCTCCTCCTCCGCGATGAACTGCTGCAGCCAGTAGATCTTCCCCTCCTCGAAGCAGATCGGCTCCACGACGCGGCCCGTGAAGAGCCCGTTCTCCACTTCGAGACGGGTGTAGACCATATGCTCGACACCCAGATGCCGAGCCAGCGGCTCCACGACGAACTTCGTGGCGCCGCTCACGATGCAGACTACGTGGCCACTGTCCTGATGGTGGCGAATACAGGCCACGGCCTCCGGATAGATCGCCGGTAGGATGGCCGCGTCGAAGAGAACGTTGGCTTCGGCAATCACATCTGCCTCACTCCGCCCTCTGAAGTCCGCCATCATGCTCTTGGTCCAGGACAGGATGTCGAGCACGCCAATCTTGTACTGGAGATAGGCGCCAAGACCCCTTACGAGCTCGAGGGCATCGAGCTCACCCTGCTCGTATTTGTGCTTCATGTACACCGAGCCCGAGTTCTCGGCGATGATCGTCTTGTCCATGTCGAAGAAGGCACCGATGCGCGGCGATCGGCGGCGCTTCTCCGGACCGATCTCGGAGAGCCTCTCTGGTGTGCGCTCGTCAGTGGCGACCATCGCCGGGACGGTATCACGCAAGGGGTGTTCCTTGAAGACCAGACCCTCCTGCCAGCCCGGTCGGGCTCCCACCGCCATCCCCGCCCCACGGACGGACATTCGACAGATTCGCGTGTGAACTCCCGAGAAGCCGGCCCGGCCCGAGGCGATGTGCGCCGAAGTTGCCCCTTCGTGAGGTGCGCAACCCACTGCGTCGCCCGCAAGCCACTTCACAGACCCGAGCACGCAAGTGGCGCTCGGCCTCAAGAAATCCCCTTATTTCACCGTTAGTTGCAATGAACGGAACCGCTGGCATGGAAGCTGCTTTGTAGTTCCCCAACGCATCTCTCGCGATGCATCGGTGGAGAGGCGCCGGAAGGTGTACTTGCACGTGACGAAGAAGACGACGCAGAGGACGAAGAGAAAATCCGGGAAGCCCCCGACCCACGAATCGGGTTTCACCCTGATCGAGATGATTGTCGTGATCGCGATCGTCATGGCGCTCGTCGCCATTGCGGTGCCGATGATGTATGGCCAGGCGTCCAACCAACGCCTGAAGGACACTGCGCGCGGGATCGCCAACGTGCTCAACCGTGCTCGTGGCGAGGCCGTCCGCACCGGCAACGTGCACATCGTCTATGTGGCCACGGACGCATCGGGCAACCTGCTGCAGGACCCGTCCGGAAACAACGTCGCGGCCCTGATTCTGAACGATGGCGCTCCGGGCGCAACCGATCAGAACTGCCAGATCGACTCCGGTGAGCCGATCTGGACCGTCCAGAACGTCGCCGGCGTCGGGCTCGGAGTGGTGGGCAGCCCCGCGACGGCACCCAACGACCAGGGCAGTGGCAACAAGACGAGTGGCTCGACGTTCACGGAAGACGACGGCAGTACCGCGGCGACCTGGGTGATGTTCCGCCCGGACGGAATGCCACTCGCCTTCGACGCCGGCTGTGCGACAGGCGACGCGGGCAGCGGTGCTGGCGCGTTCTACCTGCAGAACGGCGAGCGCAACCTCGCCGTGGTCCTCAAGCCCATGGGCAACGTGAAGGTGCACGCCTTCAGCGTGACTACCAACACATGGACGGAATAGCGATGCGCATCGAAATCCGCAGCACCGGAGGGTGCGAACACGAACGAAGCGAGTCCGGCATCAGTCTGATCGAGGTGACCATCGCGCTGGCCATCCTCGGATTCGGGATGCTGGCGATGGCGACGGCCCAGCTCTCAGCGTTGCAGTTCACGGGCGAGTCACGCAACCGCAGCGAGGCCCACTATCTCGCGCAGCAGCAGATGGAGGCATTCCAGGGAATGTCGCGCACCGGTATCGAGGCCGCTCGGGTCGACGGCAGCTACCCGAACGATCCCAACAACCCGATCGATCCGGACCCGCAGGACTCCCGCGCTTCGAGCTTCAATCGCAGCTGGCTCATCACTCCGAATACACCGGAGGACGGCGTCTACACCATCAACGTCCAGGTGAACTGGATGGACGGCCTCGGTCGACTGCGCACTGTCGAGCTCGAGGGGCTGAAGGCGGAATTCTGATGGACACGCGAAGAAATTCAAGCGGATTCACGATCACCGAGCTGATGGTCGCGCTGGCGGTGATGATCCTGGTGATGTCGCAGGTCATGTACGCGTACACGAACCAGCACACCAAGAGCAAGGAGCACGAACGGCTGGTGGAGAACCAGTCGGAGGTCCGGCTCGTGACTGACGTCATCCTGAACGATCTACGGATGGCCGGCTTCATGGTGCACGAGACGGCCTCGATCGGCAGCATCGATGGCGGAACCACGGGCTCGGACACTCTCTGCGTGAGCGATCCGAACGCGATCGACGACGCCGTGGTCGACAATGCCTCCGTGCGCCTGACCGGCGCCAAGCTGACGACGGCCGTGACGGCCGGAGACACCAGCCTCACGCTACTCGCCTCCTCGATGGACATCGACGAGGACGGCGACGTCGACTTCGTAGACGGAGCCGGCGTGCTGATCTCCGGCGGCGACGAGGTCCACTGCGGCCGCATCACGGGCGTCGGCAGCAGCTCCATCACGTTCACACCGGCCCTGCCAGGGGGATTCTCGATCACTCCGAGCGAGGGAATCATCGTGCCCGCACTCACCTACGTGGTGAACGGCACCGAGCTCTCGCGCAACGGCATGGTGCTCTCGGACCAGGTCGAGGACTTGCAGGTCGAGTTCGGCGTCGATGTCGACTCCAATGGATTGGTCGAGGGTGCAGAGTTTCCGATCGACGACCTGACCGGCCAGGATCTCAACCTCGTCCGCACCGCGCGTATCCACGTGACCGGTCGAACATCGCGCGGTGTCGAGGGCTTCGCCGGACAATTTGCTGCCGTGGCGAATAGAAACGCCGGCACTGCGGATGACTTCAAGCGACGCCGCGTCACCGCCGACGCCACGCTCCGGAATATGAGGTAGCGACATGCAGTGCACGAGAATCGATCGCCCCGGGGCCGAGCGCCAGAGCGTCCGCGAACGCGGCATGGCGCTGATCACCGCCGTGCTCCTGCTGCTCCTGATCAGCGCCACGATCGTGAGCACCATCGAGTTCTCGGGTCAGGAATACCAGGCCGGCGGCCGGGCGCGCGCCAGCGCGCGCAACCTCTATGCCGCGGATTCCGGCATCCAGTTCGGTCTGAACAGGATCCAGGCGCCGCGCGACCTGAACGCCTTCAGCTTCACACTCACCGACGGCACGCTCGTCGAGAGCCGGTCTCGAAGCGACTCAACGCCGCAGGACATCTCGGCAGACGGCATCGGCCAGCCCCCCGACGGAATGCAGATCAATGTCGGCTCGGGCTACGTGAACGAGCTCTTCGAGCTGACGGTCATCGCCGAGGCCACCAATGGAGCGACGACGGAGCTGGAGACCAAGCTCGCGCTACTGCAGCCCAACTCGTGAGGTAATGAACATGATTGAGCTCTCGAAACGACTGATCGCCATCGTACTGCTCTGGGCACTGGTCTTCGCACCCAGCATGGTCTGGGCGGGCCAGGCCGATGTCGACCTCTTCACGACCAGCACCAAGGCACCGCCGAATATCCTCATCATGCTGGACAGCTCCGGCTCCATGGGAGATCTCCCGTCGACCGGCGGAACCGACTCAAAAATGGTGATTGCCAAGGACGCCGTCACCACGCTGGTCACCACGGTGAATCCCTCGGACGGCAGCGGCGGCTTCGTCGAGAACGCGCGGTTCGGCCTCTTCCGGTTTCGTGATCACGGCGGCCTCCTGGTCTCGCCCATCAGCAACAACAACACGGCGGCCGTGATCTCAGGGATCGCGTCGGTCGATTCCACCGACCAGTTCACACCGATCAACGGCGCCGCACTCGACGTCGCCCGATACTTCAACGGCACTCAGACTTGGGGCACCCTGCAGTCCTGGGGCAAGGACGCCTTGGAGCCCGCCGTCACCTCCCCCTTCGACCTCTCGTGCCGGGATACCTTCATGATCTTCATCTCGGACGGTGAGCGCTACAACGACGAGATGCTTCACACCGGATTCTTCGCCACGATCGGCGATGCGGACGGCGACGGAGGTGAGGTCGGCGACGAAACGAATGCGGCGCTCGTGGCGGATGCGAATATGGAGTGGGGCGATGACATCACCCATGTGCTCTTCGACAAGGACTTTGCGCCCACAGTCAACAACAAGCAGAACGTCGTCACCCACACCATTGGCTTCGACATCAACCTGCCGACGCTGGCTCGAATGGCCGCGAACGGCAACGGCACCTACTACCAGACGAATAGCGCGGCGACCCTAGGCAACGCCTTGGCTGTCGCCACCCAGAACTACTTCGACGACACCTCCTCGTACTCGACGGCGGTGGTGCCCACCAGCCGCTCGCAGTTCGGCTCGGCGTTCTACAACGCCTACTTCGAGCCCGAAGAGGGCGAGGCCTTCTGGGAGGGTCACCTGGAGGCCTTCACGATCTCACCGACGGGGGAGATCCTGGACAAGGACGGCAACCCGGCGGTGGATCCGATCACGGACCTGCCCATCGATCCACCCAACCCGCACTGGGATGCTGGAGTCGTAATGCGCACGCAGTCGGGCCGTTCGATCTACACCACGAAGAACGACCAGAGGATCAACTTCAATGTCGGCAATATCGGCATTGGCGCGACTCAGTTCGATGGGACCGACCTGGGCCTCCTGGCCAGCGAGATCGGCTTCTATCCGAACTCAGCCAGCTCCAGCGTCACGACGGTCGCGCTCCTGACCGAAGCGCTGACCCGCTATCTGCACGGCATGGACGGCTTCGACGAGGACAACGACACCGATTACACCGAGATGCGCTCCAAGGTATTGGGAGACATCTTCCACTCGTCTCCGAGAATCGTGGGCGCGCCGAGTACGAACCTCTTTAGCGAGCCGGGCTACTTCGACTACTTCCTCGACTATCTCGATCGGGATCGCGTGATCTACGTGGGGGCCAACGATGGCATGCTCCATGCCATTGATGCGGGCACCTACACGGTCGGCGACGATCCAGGCACCACCGAGACCGAGGCTGTCTACTACACGCCGGGCTCGGGCCAGGAGCGATTTGGCTACATCCCCGGGCTCCTGCTCGACGATGTCAAGCTCGTGCCGCGCAACAGCCCGCGCACCTACTATTTCGTGGACGGCAGCCCTGTGGCGGCCGACGTGTGGATCCCCTCGAGCACGACCGACATCACGAAGGAGAAGGACGAGTGGCTGACCCTGCTCGTGACGAGCTTCCGTGAGGGCGGTGAAGGGTATATCGCCCTCGACGTGACGGAGCCCGGCGCGACGACGGGCGCGCACGGCCCCTATCCCAAATATCTATGGGAGTTCACCGACGCCAAGCTCGGCCAGGCCTGGTCGAATCCGATCATCACCCGTGTCAAGGTGAACGACGGCAATAGCAACGACAACTGCGGCTTCGACGACGGCGACGGCGACTGCCGCGAACACTGGGTGGCCATCATCGGTGGCGGCTACAATGTGTCCGCAGATCCGAACACCACCAGCTTCGAGTCGAACCCCGCGAATCCGGGCTGGAGCGATCGAGGCAAGGCGCTCTTCATGATCGACATTGCCACCGGTGATGTGCTGGCTCGAGTCGAGTTCGACGCGACGACGAATGCGGACATGATCTACGCGATTCCCAGTGAGCCGGCGGTCCTCGACCTGAACTTCGACAGCTTCGCGGACGTCGTCTACATCGGAGACACCGGCGGCCAGGTCTGGAAGTGGGACATCTCTGCCGTGGGCGTGGACTCGAACTCGGACAACGAGGTGGACAACTGGCCGGCCGGCGTCTGGTTCCGTACACCAGCCGAGACAGTGTCCTCGGGCACACACTTCCGCAGCTTCTTCTACCCGCCGGCGGCCGCCTTCGATCGTGGCAACCTGGTGCTGAGCTTCGCCTCGGGCGAGCGCGATCAGCTGCGATACGAGGGTGAGGCACTCTACGACGAGAACAACAGAATGTACGTGATCCGGGACGACGACCCGACCGGCACGGACGCGCTGACGACGGTCTACACGGACTCGAACCTGACGGATGTCACCAGCAAGCACATGGACGACGATCCGCTCGACGAGGGCTTCTACTTCCAGGCAGACGACGGTGAGAAGTTCGTGAGCGATCTGATCGTCTTCGGCGGCAAGGTGATCGGCGTAACCTACCGGCCCGACGCCGGCTCCGGCGATGTGTGTCTGGATATCACCGGTGAGTCGAACCTCTACGTCTTCGATCTCGGAACCGCAAACGGATTCTTCAGCAACAACGTGCTCTTGACCCCGATGGAGGCGCGGAAGTCGAGCGTCGGCGGAGGTCTGGCGAGCACGCCGCGCGTGTCCATCGCACCGGATCCGTCGAATGACAAGATGTACATCAAGACGTCCAAGGGGAAGGTGTTGACCATCGATCCGCCTGGCCGGGATGGCTCCGGGGCCGGGATGATCTACTGGAAACAGAACTTCTAGATCCGTGAACGGAGGGGGCGGACGCATGACAGTTCTGAAGACGAGGCGAGCACGGCTTCTCGCAGCCGCATGCACGGCGCTCCTGGGCGTCGCCTGCAGCGGCGGCGACGAGCCGGAGCTGAGCATTGTGCCGCAGGGCGGCGCCAGGGCGGTGAGCGATGCCGAGGTGCCGGGTCCGGCTCCCGAGATCCTCTCGCTGCATCTCGACCCGGCCACGCCCGTGCCCGGTGAGCGGATCCGGGCCCAGGCGCGCGCAACCAACGCCGACGGCACGCGACCTTCGCTCAGCTACGAGTGGACGCTGCGCGGCCGGGTTCTCGGCCAGGACAAGCCCAGCATCCTGCTGCCGGTGATGCGCAAGGGTGAGCGCGTCGAGGTCAAGGTGGTCGCACGAAACGGCGACCACGAGAGCGCACCGGCTCACGCCGTGGGCGCCGTTCCGAACCGCCCGCCCCGCATCCGGGATCTGCGCTTGCGCAGCCGGAGCGTCGGCGACGAGGGCGAGGAGTGGATCGCCGAGCTGCTGGCGGACGATCCCGATGGCGACACCGTGGAGCTCGAGTACACCTGGCTGATCAACGACGAGCCCCACGAGGTGCACGACGCCGTATTTCCCACCGACGTCCTCAAGCGCGGCGATCGCCTCGTGCTCCGCGTGATCGCCAGCGACGGCGAGGACGAGAGTCCGCCGGCCAAGAGCGGCGTTGTCACGGTCGCCAACGCGTCGCCGGATATCCTATCCGAGCCGCCCTCGCTGGATGGCTCGGACCTCTATAGCTACCAGCTGAAGGCGAGCGATCCCGACGGCGATCGGGTTCTGCGCTGGCAGTTGGTGGAGGGGCCGCGCGGCATGAAGCTCGACACACAAAGCGGCCTGATTACGTGGCGCCCCACGGCCAGCCAGGATGGTACGCATCGTATCGAGGTGGCGGTGGAAGACGGCCAGGGGGGCCACGCCACCCAGATCTTCGACATCGCGATCGTGGTGGAGTACGGGGTGGGTCCCGCCGCGATGCGCTAGTCGAGCTGATTCTGGCCACACCGCTCCGGATCAGGCCCCGGATCAGAGATCGGCCACCAGCTTGTCGTAGAGCTCCACGTATGCATGCCTGTCGTCACTGCTCACCGTCGCGATGGCGCTGCGCGGATGCTGGTTCAGCTGTCCGGTGATGTTGTAGGGCACCATCGGACCCCAGTCACACTTGTTGCGCAGGTCCACGAAGTAGTCCTGCAGCACCTGATAGACGGGGCGAACTCGATAGGCGGGATTGCGAAGGAAGCCGATCAGCAGCTCCATCGGACAGTTGCCGGCGCCACGCCCCATGCCCGCCATCGTCGCGTCCACCCGATTGGCGCCATGAATGATCGACTCGATGGTATTCGCGAAGGCGAGCTGCTGGTTGTTGTGGGCGTGGATGCCGACCTCCTTGCCCGTACCCTCGAGCGCCTCGCGATACTTCTTGACCAGCCGCTGGACCTGCTCCTGGTAGAGCGAGCCGAAGCTATCCACCACCACAATGGTGCTCACGGGTGTCTCGCGCAGGATCTCCAGGGCCTGATCGATCTCCGCATCCTGCACGATGGAGATCGCCATCAGGTTGCAGGTCACCTCGTAGCCCTTGTCGGCGGCGTCATTGATCATATCGACGGCGACCGGCAGCTGGTGGACGTAGGTGGCTACGCGGATCACGTCGAGGACGCTCTGGCTCTTGGGAAGGATGTCCTCGTGGTAGTCGGTCTTCTCGGCATCGGCCATCGCGGCCAGCTTCAGTGAGCCGTCGTTATCGCCCACCAGGCGGCGCATGTCGTCCTCGTCGCAGAACTTCCAGTCACCGAATTTGCCGGGGGCGAAGAGCTTCTTGCTTCCCTTGTAGCCGAGCTCCATGTAGTCGATGCCGGCCTCGACGCAGGTCTCGTAGACGGCCTTCACCAGGGCGTCGTCGAAGAGGTGGTCGTTGACCAGTCCACCGTCCCGAATCGTGCAATCCATCACCTTCAGCTCGGGTCGATACGTGATCCACGGTGCACTCATGGTCTGGCTCCTGGCGAAATGCCCTTCGAGATTCAGGGCGCAAGACTCCCAAGCGGGAGGGGGGAGTAGGGCATTCTAAGCCCATCCCGGATCGAGGTCCAGCGCGGGCACCGCGACCGGGCTCAGAACACGTAGCGCCGCATCGAAACGTTGAGCAGCAACCCGAGTGCAATTGAGGCCGAGAGGAGAGCTGAGCCGCCGTAGGAAAAGAGCGGGAGGGGCACGCCGATGACGGGGGCCAGGCCCAGTACCATCGCGATGTTGATCGCGGCCGGCCAGAAGAGCGTCCCCACCAGCCCGACGGCCAGCATCGCGCCGAAGCCGTCCTTCGAGTTGCGCGCGATCCAGAGTCCCCAGAGCAGCGTTGCAAAGTAGAAGATCAGCACGAGGGTGGTGCCAATCAAGCCCCACTCCTCGGCCAAAACGCTGAACACGAAGTCCGTGTGCTGGGTCGGCAAGAAGCGCAGCTGCGTCTGCGCCGGACGAGAGCGGGTCCCGCGACGGATCCATGAAGTCGAGAATGCGCTGCTGCTGGTAGACCTTCAAACCGAACTTCCAGAGCAGGGTCAGCGCACCGGCAGCAAGAAACGCCATCCCCCACCATGCGCGCATCGGGATGTGGCAGAGCGGCAGGTAGGTGAGCGCAACCAGCAGGGTGAGCAGCGCCACGCCCATATCGCGCTGCAGGAGAATCAGACCGACCGGCAGAGCGGTGATGACGAGAGGTACGAAGAGCTGGCGCAGCTGCGTCACCGTGCTCGGTGGATTGCGGTGGAGCCAGCGGGCGAGCATGATGACCAGTCCGATCTTGGCCAGCTCCGACGGCTGGAACGAGCCCTGGTAGAGCCAGGCCTGGGCGCCGCGCGTCACGCTGCCCACGATGAGAGTCAGCGCCAAGAGCGCGAGCGTACCGGCGAAGAGAACGGGCGCGAAGCGCTCGACGTGTCGGTAGTCGACAAAGGCCGCCACCACCACGAAGCCCGCGCCGAGCGCCATGGCGGCCATCTGGCGCCGCACGATGTCCGACATTCCACCTTCGACACCGGCCGCCGTGGCCGACACGAGATTGACCAGCCCGAAAGTCGCGAGCACGGCAACCAGGCCCACGAGCGTCCAGTCGAAGTTCTGCACCGAACGCCGATCCACCGTCAGCATGGCTACTCCCGGCCCTCCACGATCGTCTCCACGTCGTTGGCCGTCAGCGCCTCGGCCAGCGGCGGATGTTTCTCGAAGTATTTCGCGAGCACCTTCTGTGCGATCGGTGCCGCGATCGTCCCTCCGCCCTTCTTCGCGTGCTCGACCACTACGGCGACGGCGATCTCGGGCGACTCCACGGGCGCGAAAGCGGCGAAGAGTGCGTGGTCGCGGAAGCGGATGGGGATCTCGTCCTCCTCGAGGTCCTTGGTGAACTCGAGTGCCACCACCTGGCTGGTGCCGGTCTTACCGGCCACCACCACACCGGGCACCCGCGCGCGCCCACCCGTGCCGTGTAGATCATTCACCACCGCGGCCAGCCCCTGGCGAACACGCGCCAGGACCGCCGGATCGATCTCCGCGATCTTCGGCTCGACGATCTCGGGCACGATGACGACGTCGCCGTCCCAGGTCTCGAAACGCTTCACCAGCCTTGGCC
This sequence comes from Deltaproteobacteria bacterium, assembly GCA_019310975.1. Classification (GTDB taxonomy): domain Bacteria; phylum Myxococcota_A; class UBA9160; order UBA9160; family UBA4427; genus JAFDDH01. The sequence goes on from JAFDDH010000013.1 coordinate 49,254, forward strand.
GGTACACCCGGCCGTCGTTGCCCAGGGCCGCAAACGCGTTGGCGAGCTGGATTGGTGTCACCAGGTTGAATCCCTGCCCGATCGCGGCCGACACCGTCTCGCCCTTGATCCAGGCCTCGCGCCGCGTGCGCTCCTTCCACTCGCGCGTGGGGATCAGGCCCGGGCGCTCGGCTGCGAGCCCAACGCCGGTCTTCTTGCCGAGCCCGAAGTGCGCGGCGTACTTCGCCATGGTGTCGATACCGAGCTCGACCCCAAGGGTATAGAAGTAGACGTCGCAGCTGCCGGAGAGCGCCTGATCGAGGTCCACCTCGCCGTGGCCGCCGCGCTTCCAACAGCGATAGACGCGTCGGCCCATGCGATACCAGCCGGGGCAGAAGACAGTTTCTTCCGGATCGATCTTGCCCTCCGCAAGGCCAGCCACGGCGACGATCGCCTTGTAGGTGGAGCCGGGCGGGTACTGGCTGGCGATGGCGCGGTTGCGCAGAGGCTTCCACTGGTCGCCCACCAGCGCCGACCAGGTCTCCAAATCGATTCCGCCAGCGAATGCGTTGGGGTCGTAGGCGGGCCGCGAAACCATGGCCAGGATCTCGCCATTGCGCGGATCGATGGCCACGAGTGCACCCATCTTGTCGGGCTCCTCGGGATCGTCACTGCGAAACGCCTCCTCGGCGACCCGCTGAAGATCGAGATCCAGAGTCAGGACGACACGGCCACCCGGCGCGGGTTCGACTTCTCCGATCAGATCCAGCTCCCGGCCGGCCACATCCACGACGACGCTGCGGCCGCCCGCCCGGCCGCGCAGGTGCGACTCGAGTCGCGCTTCCAGGCCGAACTTGCCGATGATCTCACCCGGTCGGTAGTCGGCGAAGGCCTCCTCCTCCAGCTCGTGGGCGTCGATCTCGCCGATCATGCCGAGCAGATGCGCGGCAAGAGAGGCGCCCAGGTAGTCGCGGCGCGGCGTCATGTCGGTCACCACACCGGCCAGCGCATAGCGGTGGGTTTCAACGCGCGCCCGCTGCTCGTAGCTGAGGTCGCCGTCGATCACCACGGGATGGAAGCGGCTGCGCCCGGTCGGCCGGCCGACCTTCTGCTCCAACTCAGCACCGTCCACGGCCAACAGATCTCCGAGCATCGTGTAGGTGAAGCCGGCTTCGTCGACGTCGTTCGGGATCACGCGCACGCGGAAGGCCGGTCGCGTCGTCGCCAGCACTCTGCCCTCGCGATCCACGATTTCACCGCGTGGCGCTTCGAGCTTGAGATTGCGCACGGAGTTTCGCTGCGAGCGCACGCGCAGGTCCTCGCCCTCCAGGATCTGCAGCCAGAAGAGGCGCAGGAAGAAGACGAAGAAGACCACCACGATGCCCAGCGCGATCAGCCAGATCCGCAACTCGCCCGGTGCCTCGTTGGCCGAGCCCAGGCGCTCGTCGCCAAGCCCACGCCCGATCATGCGATCCTTCCTTGTGGGTCGAAGTGGAGCGTGCGTGAATTCGCATCGTCCTCCCCGGCCCAGATCGACACGCGCGTTATCACGCTGTACACGAAGGGCGCCACGAGGCCGTTGATCCCACCGTGCAGGAGCAGGTCGGCAACCCCGCCGAGAGTCAATGGGGTCCGGCCCACGAAGAAGGTCGAGACGGCCACCAGGGCAATCCCGTAGCCCACCGTAACGGCCGCGCTGAAGATTACGAGCGGCAGGGAGCCCTTCAGGTTCAGCTGGCGCCCGGCAAAGAAGGCACTCGCGAAGGCCACCACGCGCAGCAGCGCGTGCTGGCCCATCAGTGAGCCCGAGAGCAGGTCCGCCGCAAAGCCGAGCAGGGCGGCCAGGCAGAGCCCGGCAGCGAGCCCCCGCCAGCGCAGCCCGATGCAGATCACCACCAGCACGCCCAGATCCGGACACCACGGCGGAGAAACGAAGGTGGCCAGGGCACCCTGCAGCACCAGCGCGAGTATTCCGGTCACCAGAAGGGCGATGCCCGATTTCATCGCACCGACCTCACGAGGGCGGTGTACCCGCATCCACCGCCGGCGTCGACGCCTCGGCAGTCTTGGCGCCATCCGCCTCGCCGGACGGCTGAACGGGAGCGGAATCGACTCGCTCGTGCGCCTCGGGCGCATTGCCGCCATAGAGCAGATCCATCGTGGGGCCGCGGCGCAGCATGACGAAGACCTGCTCGAGCCGACCAAAATCAACCGCTGGCTTGACGAGCGCGATCTGCATCAGGCTGCCACCCGGGTCGCGTAGCTCGATGATTTCGCCCAATCGGAGTCCCTTGGGATAGACGCCGCCCAGCCCCGACGTGATCACCACGTCCCCAATGATTACGTCACTGTCGCGCGCCACGGACTCGAACTCCAGCTCATCCGATCCGCGTCCACGGACCATGCCGCGCGCTCGGCTGCGCTGCACCACCGCATCCACCGTGCTCTGGCGGTCGAGCACCAGCATCGTCTTGGCCGCGTGGGGCGAGGTCCGCGTCACCAGTCCGACCACGCCCTCGTCGGTGATCACCGGGTTTCCGGCGTGCACACCGTGCTCGACGCCGCGGTCCACCAGGACTGAGCGGAAGAGCGGCGAGACATCGAGGCCGACGACCTCGGAGGGCAGCATCGGTGTTTCGAAGTGGTCGCGCATGGCTGCGATGCGGTCGAGGTGTCCACTGGCCACGAGCGCTTCGCGGTATTGAAGGTTCTCCTCCTCCAGCCTCGACACCAACGCGCGCAGCTCTTCATTCTCTTCGCGCACCCCGACCAGGTCGACATAGCCGTGCCATGTTCCGGCCAGTGCATCCACCGGCGCGGCCAATGCCTTCTGGATCGGGATGGCGAGCTCGAGCAGTAGCCCCTGCCACCAGGGCAAGTCGCGACCGGCGTGCTCCATCAGGGCACGGCGATCGGTCACCATGCTGATGGTGGCGAGCAGCACCAATGCGCCAAAGGCGATCGGTGCGGCCATTCGCTTCAGAAATCCGGGCATGACTCCCCACGCCCGCCCCACGCGCTGACGGATCCGGCCGCCCGCGGGGGGCGCCCTCTGGCCCCGTCAGAGCTCAGGAGCGGATCGTCACATCCTTCAGAAGGCGCATCTCGTCGAGACAGCGCCCAGTACCGATGGCGACGGCAGTCAGCGGATCCTCGGCCAGCATCACCGGAAGCCCGGTGGTTTCTCGAAGCAGGATGTCGAGATTGGCGAGCAGGGATCCACCTCCTACGAGCACAATGCCCTTGTCGACGATATCGGCTGATAGCTCGGGGGGAGTTCGCTCGAGCGCCATCTTGACGCTCTCTACGATCGCATTGATGGGCTCGGCCAGCGCCTCGCGCACCTCCTCGGATTTGATCTCGAGGGTCTTGGGCACACCGGCCACGAGATCGCGCCCCTTCACCTCCATGTGCTGCTGGCTCTCCGAGGGGAAGGCGGTTCCGATCTTGATCTTTATCTGCTCCGCCGTGCGCTCGCCGATGAGCAGATTGTACTTGCGCTTGACGTAGTTGATGATGGCCTCGTCCATCTTGTCCCCACCCACGCGAGTGGAGTTCGAATAGACGATGCCCGAGAGTGAGATGACCGCAACCTCCGTCGTGCCGCCACCGATGTCGATGATCATATTGCCCGACGGCTCTGTGACCGGGAGGCCCGCACCGATGGCCGCCGCCATCGGCTCCTCGATCAGATAGACCTCGCGTGCTCCGGCGAGCATGGCGCTCTCCCTGACGGCACGCTTCTCGACCTCGGTGATGCCCGATGGCACGGCGATCACGATGCGCGGCCGAACCATTCGCTTGCGATCGTGCACACGCGTGATGAAGTAGCGGAGCATTGCCTCCGTGATCTCGAAATCAGCGATGACCCCATCTTTCATGGGTCGTATGGCCACGATATGTCCGGGCGTGCGGCCGAGCATCTCCTTGGCGGCCTTGCCGACGGCGCGCACCTTGTCGGGGCCACGTCCATCCTTCGATACCGCGACGACGCTGGGCTCCGAAACGACGATGCCCCGACCCTTGACATAGACGAGTGTATTGGCCGTGCCGAGATCAATGGCGAGATCACTGGAAAACCAGCCGAGCACCGTGTCGAGAATCACGTCGGTCTTCCCCCCTTGAAGCATTGCGAACCCTCGCAGCCAGTTGCCCCGCCCATCACCCCGGCCGTCTGCGGCGGATATCGGGAGAGGGCTCCCGCGAGGCTCGTGAAGCAGCTGCACTTGCTCAGGCTAAGTATCTGGATTGGAAGCCCTTTTGGAGCGGCCAATCCAGCTGCGAAATTACCAGTCGTCACCCGGGGCCACAAGCACCGAGACCGGGTTTGAACCCCGGGCAGCGAGGCCAGTCCCCATCACCCACGCGCGCCCAGCTCCTGGCTTGCCCCAGCAGGGGCCGCTTCGTAAGATCGAGCGTTCCTGGGAGACGCTGTGTGCCCCCCGGCCCGTCTCCATCTCTCTCAACGCACCCGCCGCCGCCGCGGCGCGCACAGTGGGGTTCAAGCAATGCTCGAGTCGATGCGCAGGGGACAGCGCTGGCTGACCCTCCTCCTGGTCACCTTCGTGGGGGCCGTCTTCGTATTCTTCATGGGCGTGGGCGGCGGCTTCGGGCCCCAGCAGGGCCCCGCTGGGAACGCCGTCGTCGAGCTCGGCGAGACCCGCCTGATGCTCAGCGACTTCCAGCGGCTCCGAGCCCAGCAGGAGCAGACCTACAGCGACCAGCTGGGGGACCAATTCGATGCCCGCGCGATGCGCTCCTTCCTGGACTCCCAGGCCCTGCGTTCGCTGGTCGAATCGGCCGTCATGGCCGAGTCCGCGCACGCGATCGGTCTGCGCGTCAGCCGCGCCGAGGTGCAACGCCTGGTTCGCCAGAGCCCGGCCTTCCAAGACGAATCCGGTGGATTCGACCACACCCGATTCGTCGACTACGCGAATTACGAGTTCGGCAGCCAGCGCAACTTCCTGAACACCATGCGACAGGACCTACTGCGCCAGAAGATGATTGCCCTGATCTACGATCAGGCGCAGGTCAGCGAGGGCGAGGCCCGCGACGCGGCCCTCTACGGACTGGAAGAGGTGCGCATCGCCTACGTGCCGATCGAGACGGCCTTCCTGCCCGAGGACGAGAAGCTCTCCGAAGAGGCCGTCGAGGCCTGGCTCGACCGACACAGGGACGAGCTGCGGGCGCTCTACGACAGCAGGGTCGAAGCCGAGTACACGGTGCCTGAGGAGGTCTGGGCCCGTCACCTGCTGATCGCCGTTGGGCCGGAGGCCGATGCGGACAGCCTCGAGACCGCGCGCGCCCGAGCCGAGACCGCACGCGAGCGCATCGTTCTGGGCGAGGCTTTTGTGCAGATCGCCCAGGAGATCTCGGAGGATCCCGGCACCCGAGACCTGGGCGGCGATCTAGGTCACTTCTCGCGCGGCACCCACTCGATCGAGATCGAGGAGGCGGCCTTTGCGCTCGAGCCCGGCGATCTCTCGGAGGTGGTGCGCAGCCGAGCCGGCTTCCATTTGATCTTCGTCGAGGAGCGGACGCCCGCGAGCGTGCGTGCCTTCGACGACGTCGGCCCGGTGCTCGCCCGCGCGGCCGCCGAGGCGGCCGCCGCCGAGGAGTACGCACGCGGTCTGGCCGAGCGGCTCGCGGGCGCCGTGCGCACGGGCGAGAGCCTCGAGGACGCCGCCCGTGCCGAGGGTCTCAGCCTCGAGCGCACGGCGATGATCCGGCGCCGGCCCGACGGCTTCATTCCCGGCCTCGGAGGCGCCCCCGAGGCAATGGCCGCGGCCTTCACGCTGCGCGACGAACACCCGTCCTCCGACCGCATCTTCGAGGTCGGCACGCGTCTGGTATTGATCCAGCAGCTGGAGCGCAGCGAACCCGACCCCGTCGCCCTCGAGGAGGCCGTGCGCGGCCAGTCCCAAACGCTGCTCGAGGCCAAGCGGACGCGCATGATCCAGGATTTCGTGGATCGACGCCGCGACGAGCTGGAACGGAGCGGGCGTCTGCTGGTCAACATGGAGCTCGTGCTTTCGAATTCGTGAGCGCAGAAGAGTCGACGACCGGGAGAGGAGAACACGTGAGCAGGACCTTCGGAGCGCAGAGCACGACTGACGACGTCCTCTCCGGCATCGATCTCAGCGGCCGCACCGCGCTGGTGACCGGCGCCTCGGGCGGACTCGGAGCGGAGACAGCGCGCGCGCTCGCCTCTGCGGGTGCCAGCGTGCTTCTGGCCGCGCGCAACACCGACAAGGCCGGCGAGGTCGCCGAGGGGATCCGCGAGAGCACGGGAAACACGGAGCTGGAGGTCGTCGCCCTCGACCTCACCTCTCTCGATCGCGTGCGCGCCTGCGCGAAGCAGGTGCTCGCCAAACACCCGCATCTCCACCTGCTGATCAACAACGCGGGTGTGATGGCCTGCCCACTCGAGCGCACCGCGCGTGGCTGGGAGCTGCAGCTGGCCACCAACCACATCGGCCACTTCCTGCTCAGCGGTCTGCTCGCGCCGGCTCTGCGCGCGGGTGCACCGGCCCGAGTCGTCAATCTCAGCTCGGCCGGTCATCGCTTGGCTGGCCTGGACTTCGACGACCCGCACTTCGAGCGGCGCCCGTATGACAAGTGGGAGGCCTACGGACAGTCGAAGACGGCCAACGTGCTCTTCACCGTCGAGCTCGACCGCCGCCTCTCGGGCACGGGCGTGCGCGCCTACGCGGTTCATCCCGGCATGATCATGACCGAGCTCGGCCGTCACCTCAGCCCCGACGACATTCAGGAGCTGATGAGCCGGACACCCGGCGGCGGTGACGCCCTCTCGTGGAAGACCATCGAGCAGGGCGCCGCCACATCCACCTGGGCCGCCACGGCGCCCGAGCTCGCTGAACGCGGCGGCCTCTACTGCGAGGACGTCCACGTTGCCGACGAGCGCAGCGAAGAAGCCGAGATTCATGGCTACTCGCCCCACGCCATCGACACCGAAGCCGCGGAGCGGCTCTGGAGCCTGTCCGAAGAGTGGGTGGGCGAGCGCTTCGATCCCGGTCAGCCCTGACCCGGCCCGGGCACCCGCCGCATAAGCCGCCGAACGAAACGACGGACTTCAGTGACCTGAGCACGATATTGCCGAATCGAGCCGGTCACTCCCTATCGTCTAGGCGAAGGCGTCGCGGTTCTGGCGCAGCAGCCCCATGAACTCGGCACGGGTCTTGGAGTCCGTCTCGAACTCCCCGCGCAGCGAGCTGGTGATCGCGTAACTGTTCTGCTTCTGCACCCCGCGCATCATCATGCAGAGATGCTTGGCCTCGATGACGACACCCACGCCCTTGGGCGCGAGGACTTCCTCGAGCGTCTCGGCGATCTGTGTCGTCAAACGCTCCTGCACCTGCAGCCTGCGCGCGAACATCTCGACGAGGCGCGGAATCTTCGAGAGCCCGACCACCCTGCCGTTGGGGATGTAGCCGACGTGGACGCGCCCGAAGAAGGGCACCATGTGGTGCTCGCAAAGGCTGTAGAAGTCGATGTCGCGAACCAGCACCAGCTCGTTGTAGGCCACCTCGAAGAGGGCGTCGTTGAGGATCTCGAACGGATCCATGTCATAGCCGGACGTGAACGTCCTCATTGCGCTGGCCACCCGCGAGGGCGTTCGGTCGAGACCGTTGCGGCCGGGATCCTCTCCGAGCTCCTTCAGCATGGAGCGTACGAGGTCCTCGATCGGGTCGGGCAGACTCATCCAATCTCTCCGTATTCGGCGTGGTTGCGCGGGGTCTCGGTGATTCGCACCCGGGCGACGCGGGCACGGCTGCGCTGCCCGACGGCCTCGGCGAGCACGTCGTGGCACACGCGCGCGATGTTCTCCGCGGTCGGAACCAGCTCGCCGAAGGGCGCCACATGATTGAGCATACGGTGGGCGTAGCGGGCGCCCACCGTCTCCTCGAAGATCTCGTCGAGCAGGCCGGGCGCGATGATCTGCCCGGTCTCCGCGTCGAGGGGGCCGGTCAGCGTGACCTCGATCTCGTAATCGTGCCCGTGCCCTGCGGGATTCGCGCACTTGCCGAAGATCCGCTGATTGTCGGCCGAGGAGAGCGCCGGCTGCGCGAGCACGTGGGCGGCGGCGAAACGGTAGCGACGGGTCAGGAGGATCAAGTCTCGCGTCCGATCACATCCACGTAGAGATCTGGCGTCTGATGCAGCCGAATGCGGTCGAGCAAGCCCTCGGGCAGCGCCTCGTCGAGCAGCTGAAAAATCAGACTGGCGAAGTTCTCTGGCGTCGGCGGGATGCGCTGAAAGTAGTCCGTATCCTCGTTGAGGTCCTTGTGGTCGAAGCGCGCCATGATCTCGCTCTCGGCCACGGATTTGAGATCCGTCAAGTTGATGACCATCCCGGTTTCCGGATCGGGCTCGCCCGAGACACTGATCTCCAGCCGATAGTTGTGGCCATGGCGATCGACCTCGCGACCGAAGCGTTTGCGGTTCTCCTCGGCGGAGAGGTCTTCCAACCAATAGCGGAGCGAGGTCGAGAAGTGGATCGATCGGGTGACGCGGACCACGGGCTAATCCATTGATTTCTCAGAGAGAATTGCCGGAGATTAGCAGAGCCGGCCCGCGCCTAATAGGTCCGCACCAGGCCGCGGACGATGCCGCGGATCAGCACATCGGTTGCGAGGACCTCGATGGGCGCCATGCTCGAGTTGGCGGGCACCAGCTTCACGTGGCCACCCTTGCGGTAGAAGCGCTTGAGGGTGGCCTGGTCGCCGCCCACCAACGCCACCACGGTGTCGCCGTTGCGCGCCTCGGATCGGCTCTCGACGATGACGATGTCGCCATCGCAGATCTGGTCCTCGATCATCGAGTCACCGCGAACCCGCAGCGCATAGGTCTCGCCGGGGCGCCCGATCATCTGCGCCGGCACCTTGATGCTCTCGCTGCCATCCTCGATGGCCTCGATCGGCACGCCGGCGGCCACGGTGCCCAGAATCGGGATGTCGGGCAGATCCGAGCCTTGCTCGGGGACCGGCTCGAGCGATCGCGAGCGATTCCAGGCTTTGCGCAGGAACCCCTTGGAGACCAGGTGTTGGATGTGCTTGTGGACGGTGGCCACGGAGGCCAGCTCGAAGTGAGCGCCAATTTCCTCGAGGCTCGGCGAGTAGCCGTTGTCCGCCACGAACTGGCAAATGAAGTCGTAGATCTCGCGCTGCCGGCGGGTAAGCGCCATGGCGTCCCTTGTTCGATCGGGCACGATTTTCTAGGCGACCATGTTCTGGGCGAGCGTGGGACTCGACCTTCGTCGCAATTTCGCCCCGGCTCTACTGTCGCGAAATCAAGGCGAAAGTCAACCCGTTCCCAATTCCGCCGTCGACAAAAAAAATGCGTCGCTGCGCTTGACCTCCGAGCTCCGAGACCTAGATTGCGGCCCGCTTGGCAGCCGACCCATTCGACTGCCAAAAGCGCGCCCGGCCGGCTTGGACCTCCCCAGGCGGCCCTCCCCGAGCCCGGACGCAGCCAACCATCCATCGCAGGGCCAGCGCCTTCGGGTGCTGCCATCGCAAAAGAGGGAAATGGATTCATGAAGATCCGTCCGCTCCAGGATCGCATCCTGGTCAAGCGCGTCGATGAAGAAGACAAGACGGCAGGGGGGATCATCATCCCCGACACCGCCAAGGAGAAGCCCCAGGAGGGCCGCGTCGTTGCCGTAGGCAACGGCAAGGTCGGTGATGATGGCAACGTCACGCCGCTCGAGGTCAAGAAGGGCGACAAGGTGCTCTTCAGCAAGTATTCGGGCACCGAGGTGAACATCGAGAATGAAGAGCACCTCATCATCCGCGAGGACGACGTCCTCGGGATCCTCGAGTAGCAGGAGGACAGGAAAGCAATGGCCAAGGAAATTCTCTTCGACCAGGAAGCTCGCGCCAAGATCATCGCTGGCGTGGACGGACTGGCAAACGCTGTACGTGTGACGCTCGGCCCCAAGGGCCGCAACGTCGTGATCGAGAAGAGCTTCGGCTCCCCCACCGTGACCAAGGACGGCGTGACCGTCGCCAAGGAGGTGGAGTTCGAGGACCGGTTCGAAAACATGGGTGCCCAGATGGTGAAGGAGGTCGCAAGCAAGACCTCCGACGTCGCCGGAGATGGCACCACCACCGCCACCGTGCTCGCCCAGGCGATCTTCCGCGAGGGCAGCAAGCTCGTGGTGGCGGGCATGAACCCGATGGACCTGAAGCGCGGCATCGAGGCCGCAGTCAAGTCCATCAGCAAGGAGCTCGAGAAGCTCAGCAAGCCCACCCGCACCGCCGAGGAGATCGCCCAGGTCGGCACCATCTCCGCGAACAGTGACGTCACCATCGGCAGCACGATCGCCGAGGCGATGGACAAGGTGGGTCGCGAGGGCGTGATCACGGTCGAAGAGGGCAAGAGCCTCGAGACCGAGCTCGAAGTCGTCGAGGGCATGCAGTTCGACCGGGGCTACCTCTCGCCCTACTTCGTGACCGATCCGGAGGCCATGGAGACCGCTCTCGAGGAGCCGCTCATCCTGCTCAACGAGAAGAAGATCAGCAACATGAAGGACCTGCTGCCGCTGCTCGAGCAGGTGGCGCGCCAGGGCCGACCGCTGCTGATCATCGCCGAGGACATCGAGGGCGAGGCACTGGCCACGCTCGTGGTGAACAAGATCCGTGGCACCATCAACGTGGCCGCGGTGAAGGCGCCCGGCTTCGGTGACCGCCGCAAGGCAATGCTGCAGGACATGGCGATCCTCACCGGTGGCCAGGTCATCGCCGAGGAGCTCGGCCTCAAGCTCGAGAACGTGACCGTCAAGGATCTCGGCAAGGCCAAGCGCGTCGTGATCGACAAGGACAACACGACGATCATCGACGGCGCCGGGACCAAGAAGGACATCGAGGGCCGGGTCAGCGAAATCCGCAGCCAGGTCGAGGGCACCACGTCCGACTACGATCGCGAGAAGCTCCAGGAGCGCCTCGCCAAGCTCGTGGGCGGTGTCGCGGTGGTCAAGGTCGGTGCGGCCACCGAGACCGAGATGAAGGAGAAGAAGGCACGCGTTGAGGACGCACTCCACGCGACCCGCGCGGCCGTCGAGGAGGGCATCGTGCCCGGCGGCGGTGTGGCCCTTCTCCGGGCCCAGGGGGCTCTCGACGATCTCGACCTCGACGAGGAGCAGCAGGCGGGCGTCAACATCATCCGCCGCGCCATCGAGACTCCGCTTCGCTTCATCAGCGAGAACGCGGGCATCGAGGGCTCCATCGTGGTCGACAAGGTCAAGCACCTGAAGGGCGCCCACGGCTTCAACGCCGCGACCGAGGAGTACGAGGACCTCATCAAGGCCGGTGTCATCGACCCGACCAAGGTGGTTCGCACGGCTCTGCAGAACGCGGCCAGCGTGGCGAGCCTACTGCTCACCACCGAGGCCCTGGTTGCCGAGAAGCCGGACGAGAGTGGCGGCGGCGGCGGCGGCGGCATGCCCGGCGGAATGCCGGGCGGCATGCCGGGGATGATGTAGGCCGCGCCTACCCATCCAGGCCTCCCAGGTCCAAGAGGTACGAGGCCCCCCGTCGCGCAAGCGGCGGGGGGCCTCTGTGATTGGGGAGATCGACGAGGATCTGCCAACAGCGAGCGAGTGTCGCCGGGAGCGTCACGAGGACCTCGTCACATCATCGGCAGGCTCGCGAGATCGAAGGGCAGCTCGGCTCGACCAATCCGTGCCGCGCGGTCCTCGAGGGTGCTCTGCGTCTCTGTGTGGCCGTACATGATGACGAACTGCCGGTCGCGGATCCCCTGCAGACAGTGGCGGGCGAGCTCATCCAGATCCTGGAACTTCAGCTCCATGCCAGCTGACTTGGCGGCCTCTTTGAACTGATCGATGGTCGGCGCCGGCACCGAGGGCTCACGCTCGCGGACCAGCTCGGTCGGGCGGTTGCGCGCGGTGGTCCAGATGCCGGTCTCGAGCAGGCCGCCCGACGGGTAGAAGATCGAGGCGCCGAGCTTCGTCTCGGCCATCTGCAGCTGGGCGGCCAGACACTCGGTCAGGATCGACACAGCGGCCTTGCTCGATGCATAGACGGATTGGTAGGGGAGCGGCGAGATGCCACCGTCTCCCGAAGATGTGTTGAGCACCCAGCCCTCCTCGCCGCCGGCAATCATGCGCGGCACGAAGGCCTGGATGCCGTAGACGACGCCGAGCACGTTGACACCGTGTACCCACTTCCAGTCGTTGGGCGTCGTATCCCAGATGTTCTCGGACGGCGCAGCCACGCCCGCATTGTTGAAGAGCAGATGGCAGGCGGCGTGCCGGTCGTAGACCTCGTCGGCCAACGCAGACACGGAGTCCGGGCTCGACACGTCGGTCACGACGCCGCTCACACGGCCGCCTCCGGCGCCGAGCTCTTCGACGGCCGACTCGAGGGCCGCCTTCTCGACGTCGCCGACGACGACCTTCGCCCCGACCGCCAGCAGCTCGCGCACCAGCGACTTGCCGACACCACTGGCTCCACCCGTCACCACGGCCACCTTGCCGTCGAAATCCTTCATCGCCACACCCTCCCTCGTTTCGGCTTCACCCGTTCACTCATTCACCGTTCGCACACTCGCGGATCCGTCGCGAGCACCGGACTCGAGAGCCTAGTGCGCCCGCCCTGGCCGGTCATCACCGGCCTCGCGTTCGTCCGCACAGGTCGGAGAGCCCTATGAGGAGCTGGGCCACACCCGGCCCAGAAAGCCCAGAATGTGCGCCTCGGCCCGGGTCGCGTCGTCGCGGCCGATCACGAAGGCCGCGATCCCGTGATCGGCGAGCAAGCGACCCATGGGCAATTCACGTCCCGGGTTGATGCCCCCGCTGCCATGTAGCAAGACCATCGCGGGCACGGGCGAGTCGGGGCTGGCCCGGTCGGGCAGGAAGAGCGTGCCCTGCCCCGTCGTGGGGATCGCGTGCCGCATGCCGTCGAGGATCACGTCGAGGTCATAGGGAGTGCTCGAGGCGAAGTGGATCACACCGGCGGCGTCCGCGCCGAGACGCTCTGCCGGCGCGGGCAGGTCCGGGAACTCGGGCAGCGCGCGAGCCATCAGCCCGGTCGTTCCGCCCAGTCCGAAGAATGCCACGACGCCCACCGCCACCAGCCCGATGAGAATGATGAGAAGCTTCTTCATGCCGGAAGTGTGCAAGAGCGACGGCGATGAATCCCGCCGTAGCTGGCATCCGTGGCCAGCTGGCCGGAGTCCCTCACGGAGTAGCTCCCGACACCCGGAGTCCCGACAACACCACCTCCAAACCATCTTCGAAGAAGTCGCCTCGGACCAGCGGAGTCAGCTCCTCGCTGAGCTCGGGTTGTGCGGACGCCTGGTCGTGCACTTGGACGCGCAGGCTCGCTGCGCCGAGCGTATAGCTCATCAGCGCATGGAAGCCGCGAATCGAGCCGGGCGCGTCGAGCCCGATTTGCTGCAGGACACCCAGCACCTGCCCGAGCACGGCACGTGCATTCGGGCTCACGCCGATGGACTGTGCCAGGAGTGAGATCAATCCCGGCTGCACGAGCAGCGTGTCGTACATCGAGCGAAAGGTGGCGAGCAGCCACTCGTGCTCGCAGGAGCGCGGTACGCCGTGGGCCGTCACAGCGGCCTCCCCCACCACCCGATCGATTACACCGAGCAGGATGGAATCCTTGTTGACGAAGTGGTAGTAGACCGCCATCGGTGTGACGTCGAGCTCGGCGGCCAGCTTGCGAATCGACAGGCCCGCGACGCCTTCCCGGTGCACCACGACGAGGGCGCCGTCCAGGATCGACCCCGGCGTGAGGACAGTGCGGGCGCGGCTGGTCCGGTGCGCGGGCATTGATCGATCCCCCAGATCGAACTATACAGTGTATAACCAATTTGTACAGCGTAGAGCTGGCCACTCTCTGGCCGCGGAGGTCCCATGTCCGATCGATCCGACGCCGTCTTCGTACCGCGGGGCGCCGACTCCTGGCGCGATCCCTTCACGATGTACCGCGCGCTGCGCGATCACGACCCCGTCCACCACGTGGTGGACGGGGACTACTGGGCGCTGTCGCGCTTCCAGAACATCTACGCGGCCGCCACGGACGCCGCGACCTTCTCATCTGCAAAGGGCCTCACCTTCGCGTACGGCGAGATGGAGGAGATGGGCCTCGAGGCGCCCATCGTGATGATGGACCCGCCCGCTCACACCGCCTTGCGCAAGCTCGTCTCCAAGCGCTTCACGCCGCAGCAGGTCGCCGCCATCGAACCGATGCTGCGCGAGTTCGTGGTCGAGCGCGTCGAGAAGCTGCGGGAGATGGGCGAGGGCGACGTCATCGCCGAGCTGCTGAAGCCACTGCCCAGCATGGTCGTGGCACACTTCCTCGGCGTTCCGACCGAGGACCGCTCACGCTTCGACAAGTGGACGGAGGGCATCGTGGCCGCCAACGCGTCGGGCGATTTCACGAGTGGTGCCCAGGCGGTCGGCGACCTGCTCGGCTATTTCGGTGCACTGATCGAGAAGCGCCGCAGCGCACCGGGCGAGGACATGATCTCGACCCTGGTGCACGCCGACCTCGAGGGCGAGCCCGTCTCGATGGCCAAGATGCTCGGATTCGCGTTCACGATGGTGACCGGCGGCAACGACACCACCACCGGACTGCTCGGTGGTGCCTGCGAGTTCCTGACACGCCACCCCGACCAGCGGAAGCTTCTGCTCGACGATCCCTCGCGCATCCGCGGCGCCCTCGAGGAGTTCCTACGTCTGACCTCCCCCGTACAGGGCCTGGCGCGCACGACGACGCGCGACGTGGAAGTGGAGGGCCACACGATTCCTGCTGACAAGAAGGTGATGCTTCTCTACGCCTCCGCAAATCGCGACGAGCGCGAGTACGGCCCCACCGCCGGGGATTGCGACATCACCCGCAAGGCGCGCCGACACCTCAGCTTCAGCTACGGGCCGCATCACTGCATTGGCGCCGCGGCCGCGCGGCTGCAGGGCCGCATCGCTCTGGAGGAATTGCTGGCGCGCTGCCCCCGCTTCGGCGTGGACTGGGAGAGAGGACGTTTCGCGTCGGGCCACTTCGTACGCCGCTACGAGAGCCTGCCCTTCGTCGCCGAAGCCGGCTGAGCCGGGCGCGTTTCGGCTGGGTCAGCCCTATGCTCGGCCCATGAGCGAAAGACGGCACGAGGACAGGCTGGCCCGCTGGGCCAAGCAGGGCAAGGCGGGCACACCGCCGGTGCCCGCCGCCACCGTCATTCTGATCCGCGACGGCGACTCGGGCCTCGAGACGCTGATGCTGCGGCGAAACTCGAAGATCGCCTTTGGCGGCATGTGGGTCTTCCCGGGTGGACGCGTCGACCCCGCGGACCAGGACCCCGCTGCCGCTGATGACGATCTGGCGGCAGCACGTCGCGCCGCCGTGCGTGAGGCGCACGAGGAGTCGGGCCTCGTGCTCGCCGACGACGCCCTGGTCGCCTACTCGCACTGGACGCCACCGCCGATCACGCCCAAGCGCTTCCTGACCTGGTTCTTTCTGGCGCTGGCGCCTCCCGGCATCGTCGTGGTGGATGGGGGCGAGATCCACGAGCACGCCTGGCAGCGGCCGGCCGACTCGCTTGCGCGACGCGACGCCGGCGACATCGAGCTGGCTCCGCCGACCTGGGTGACCCTCTACGAGCTGGCTCGCCACACCTCGGTCGAGGACGCGCTCCGCGCCACGCGGATGCGCGAGCCCGAGCGCTTCGAGACGCACATCGCCGTCGAGGCGAATGGGCCCACGGCCATGTGGCACGGCGACGCCGGCTGGGAGGCGAGTGACGCCTCGCTCGCGGGCGGGCGCCACCGCCTGAGCATGCACAGCGGGGGCTGGCGCTACGAGCGCAGCCAGAGCACCTGAGGCAGTCGCTCTTCGCTCGGGCCTAGCCGAGCGACCGCCACGACTGCGAATCCTCGAGAGCGGACGAGCTCGAGTCTTCTGCGAGAGCGGGCCAATGGCTCGTCAGTTCGCCTTCCTCGAGCGGGAACTCATCACTGAGTCTCCCGCGCAGCAGGGCACTCAACGACGCGGATGCGCCAGAGCCAGACTCGACCTCGGCTTCTGCATCGGCCGGATCGAACGCCACCGGGTCGCGCGTGGGCTCGCGCGCAAGCTGCCCAAGCGTCACCCACGCCGGGGCGGGGTTCGGTGCGGGCGCGAACGGCGGCCGCGGCTCGGGCACAGGCAGCGGCTCGATGATGCGCCAGGGGTCGGGCTCCCGCAGCGGCCGGGCCGGACCCGATGGCTCTGAAGCCGCATTGCGCCCACGGCCCACGAAGAGATCACTCGCCTCGTTGGCATCCTGCGGATACGCGAGTGTCTGCAACACGGCCTGTCCGGCCGCAATCCCGTGCCGGGGATCCTCACCGTACACCTCGGAGAAGAGTGTACGCGCCGACTGCACGTCGAGTTCGTGCCAAGCGGGGTCCGGACTGACGATCACGTGCAGGTAGCGGGCGCGGCGATAGCTGAAGTTGGTGTTCTCGGTCGGCAGCTCCACGTCGAGCAGGATCCAGGCCAGCGTCAGACCGGACTCTTCGAGGCGCGCGACCTGCACATCGTCGTTGGCCAGCCGGGCCACCGAGCCAGGACCGAAGTGCCGCTTGAGCGCCTCGAGGATGCCCTCAGGCACATCGTGGACCACATGGACGCCATTGCTCCAGAGCGGCCTCACGTAGTTGTAGATCCGCATCGAGTGGCTCTCCCGAAGGCCATGGGCGTTCTCGCCTCAATATGAAGTCGCCACAGGTGACGCAAGAGTGACGAAGTAGGCAGTCGAGACGCAGCTCACGGGCAACCAGCCCGCAGCCGACCGCCACCCAGACCCGGATCCAGACCCGCGACCGCCTCTGGCCCGGCCCAGGACGTCTAGGCGGGCACGCCTCGGCCCTGCTTGAGCGCGCAGAGCCCGTCCGCCTCGAGCCCGAGCGGAATCGCGAGCCCGTTGTAGAACGGGTCGTCGGTCGGGGCACACGACGTGGCGCACCTCGACCCGAGGAAGAGCTCCGGCTCGAACATGGTCTATCTCGTCAGCCTGGACTGATCCGAGGTCCGGAGGGCTCCGGGATGGAGGTTGCCGCGACGCGTCAGATCGATCATCTCCTCGGTCTCCAGGAGTCTGCCGGAGGCTATTCGGGCAGCTTGCCCCGCATCACGTCCGGGCCGAGCAAGGGCTCGATGAATGGAGCGAAGTTTGGGCCGCGGCGCAGGTGGTGGCCACCGTCGACATTGATGCAGGTGCCGGTCACCCAGCGCGACTCGGCACCGATCAGAAAGCGTGCCAGATCACCAACGTCATCGGGCTGGCCCACGTCGCCCATTGGGGTGTTCTCGATGTAGCTGGCGAAAGTAGCGCCGTCACGCGGAATACCCTCCATGATCTCGGTGGCAATGAAGCCCGGGCGGATGGCGTTGAAGCGCACGTGGCTGGGCCCGAACTCGTCTGCACAATTGCGCATCATCTCCTCGATGCCCGCCTTGCCGACGCAGTAGGCGCCAAAGTAGGGATGCGTCAGGTGCCCAGCGATGGATGACATGCCGACGAAGGAGCCACCGCCGGCCTCGACCATCCTGGGCACGGCGTGCTTCACGCAGAGCATGGTGCCGAGCACATTCAGGTGCAGCACGCGCAGGAACTCCTGGGTGTCCTGGACGTGGTAGGGCCCAAAGCCACCGCCGCCGCCGGCGTTGGCCACACAACCGTCTAGAGCGCCCGTGGGCTCGCAGGCACGCGCCACAGCGCTGCGCACGCTCTCCTCGTCCGTCACGTCGGCGGTGACGATCTGCACGCTCCCGCCCGCATCCGCGGCCTCCCCGATCCGCTTGGCGGCATCCTCGAGCACCGACTCGCGGCGCCCGCAGATCGTCACCGCAGCGCCGTCACGCGCCAGTGCGGCCGCGCAGGCGCGGCCGATTCCGGTGCCGCCTCCGGTCACCAGGACCGCCATTCCCTCCAGACCGCCCGCCGGCCTCGCCATGTTCGATTCCTCCCCGTTGGCTGCAATTCGGGGGCCTTCCAACCCGACGGGACCCTCCGCGCAGCGGGTGCACAGATTAGCAGGGCGCCGGGTCGCCACCGAGCGGGTCGTCGAAGCCTGATTCCAGTGTCAGTGGAACGACTCCGCGACGCACCCGCATGCGGGACGTTCAAGACGCGGCTTCCACGATCCGAAAAGATTCGTAGTCCCGAAGGCTTGGAGAGACGACTGCAACATGGCGACAGCGGATCCGCAGAGCGACGCGAGAAACTTCCTCAGGCGTCTGACAGAAATGAGTGTCAAGGCGCGACTGATGGACGGCGGTCGCTGCGTGCTCGCCAGCATGCGGCTGCAACCGATTCCCTTCGATACGCCCTCGGGTCCGACCTCCATCGACCAGGTGATATTTTCCAGTGTCGGCAGAGATCGAATCAAGTGCCTCAAGCCGCGAGCGCTCTTCCAGCTGCCGATGATCCGCATCGCCGATTGTCGCGACTCCATATCGATCGAGGCGTGCATCCGTCTGGCGTGGAGGAAACACATCGAGGAGCTCGCAGAGGCGAGCAAGTGGCTTCGCGGCATCGGGACGGACGTTATGGAGCTGGAGGAACGCTCCCTGATCGGATTTCGCATCGAGGGCGAGCCAGACATGCGCATCACCCTGCTCGACCGAAGGCATATGATCCTGCCGAGCCACGGCCGACTCTCGGGCATCTCCCTGCAGAGGGCCGAAGACCGCACTATCCCCATCGACCGAATGGCCCGCACGAGCGCGGAGCTCGGCATCGGCGTGTCCACTCGCATCGAGGAGCTCGTTCGTATGGACCGTCGACTCCGTGAAGACGAAAGACGCGCTGCAATGAACACCGATCCGGATCGAAGCTCCGAGTCCATGCCAGCGCGCCAGATCCGCTTGCTCCTCGTCGGGCCGCGGCTGGCTCGCGAACAGCATTGCATCGAGTCGTTGCGGATGCGCCACTACAAGGTCGATACGGCACTCGACGAACGCGATGGCCTGGCCGTCTTCGACCACTCCTCGCCCGAGCTGGTACTCGCCGACATGAAGATGAACCGCGACGAGGGAACGAGCTTCGTACTCGCCCTGCGGCGCGTGACCGGCATCGAGGAGATCCCGGTCGTACTCGTCGACGAGACTCGGCGCGACTCGCGCCGAGACTCGGCGCGGCAGGTCGGTGCGGCGGGCTACCTCGTCTACCCGATCGACGTACAGCGCATTGCCGATCGCCTGGACGAGCTGGTCACCGAGCCGCGACGGCGCCGCTATACCCGCTACTCGCGCCGCCTACCCGTCCAGCTCTCCGGCTCCACGGAGCCCTGCATCGTCACATCCCTGGGTCGCGGCGGGATGTTCGTCGCAACGGACGACAGCATCGAGACGCATACCCTGCGCGAGTGTCGGCTCTCGCTCCCGGAGCTCGACGACCAGGTCACGTGCGAGACGGAGGTGATCTACCAGCGCGAGCGCGTGGGCACCGCGCGTGGCGGCGTGGGTGTGCGATTCCACTCCTTTGCGGGACGCGACGAATACCGCCTGATCGATTACCTGCGCACCATCAATCCGTCGGTGTCGGCGGCAACCTAGCCCGGAAGGTCCCCCTGCATTCGAGCACTCAGATCCGAGCGACGAGAAAGTCCGAAACGCGAGCGGCCAGCTCCGGTCCGTCGTGGTCCACCGACACGACGTGGGCCGACTCGGCAAAGATGGCGATGTCGCGAATCTCCGAGGACACGGAGTCGTGGATGAGCTCGGCGTCGCGCGGGCTGGCGGTGGAATCGTGGGCCCCGTGCGCGACCAGAATCGGCGCCGTGATCTCGGCCAGCGCCGCACGCACCGTCTTCTGCAGCTTCACGAGCTCGTGCACGCTGCGCAGCGGCATCACGGCGTAGCCCGGGTGACGGGCGCGCGCCTCGGCATCGCGAATATCCGAGCCACCGCGCTTGGGCAGCATGGGCATGAGACGCTTGAGGAGGGGGAGTAGGAAGGGGATCGGCTGCCGCAGACGCAGCGGCGTGCCCACGACCACCAGGCCATCCACCGGCTCGTTTGCGGCGAGGGAGAGCGAGAGCAGCCCGCCGAGTGAGACCCCGACCAAGAAGACGCGCTGATGCTCGCCACGCAGCCGGCGATACTCGTCGCGGACCGACGACGACCAGGTGTCGCGATCCAGGATCGCCAACGTCTCAGGCGTCGAGTTGTGGCCCGGCAGAGCGGGACCACGAGCGCGGATGCCGCGGGCAGCGAGCGCCTCACCCAATGACCGCACCTCCCAGGGAGTTCCCGTCAGGCCGTGCAGGCAGAGGGCAGCGGCGCGCTCGGGGGCACTCGTCACTGCCGCCCGGAGATCGAAGGGCGACGGATCGACCCGCGTCGGGGTCGATGGGGCAGCGGATGCGATCGTCGCACTCACGATGTCTCCTCCCTCGCGCACTGCTCGGCGCGTGCCACCACGTCCCGCAGCGCCACACCCGTGCGTTTTGCCGCCCGTTTGCAGTCGTCGTACTCGGGCGACACGTGCACCTGGCCGTCGACGCCGTGGACGAACTTCACACGAATGCGACCGTAGGGTGTATCGATCCGCCGCTGCTCGCGCTGAAGCACCAGCCGCTCCCAATCCTGGAATCGCACGCCGATGGCGCTGGACTCGCGGAAGAGGATATGCGCCAGGTCCTGGCGGTCCCCGGGGCGGCAGAGGACGCGCACGAGGAAGCCTGGCCGGTTCTTCTTCATCTGGATGTGCTGGACGGAGACGTCGAGTGCACCAGCGTCGAAGAGGCGCTCCATCAGGTGGTCGAAATGTTCGGGCACCAGATCGTCGAGGTTGGTTTCGATCATGCTCACCCGATCGCGCTTGGGCGACTGCGCTGCGCGGCCCAGCACCAGACGCAAGACATTCGGCATCGGCCCCTCGCGCTCGTTGCCGGCTCCATAGCCCACCTTCTCTATCTCCATGGCGGGCAGGGGTGAGAAATCGTCCACCAGCGCGGCGAGGATTGCTGCCCCAGTTGGCGTTACCGTCTCCCACTCGATGTGGGCCGGCACAGTGGGCATTCCCTTGAGCAGCTCGAGCGTCGCAGGCGCCGGAAGGGGGAGCAGCCCGTGGTCGGTTTCGACCTGACCGTGGCCGAGGGCGACGGGGCTACAGCTGATGTGCTCGATCCCGAGCCGGTCGATTCCGATGGCCGCGCTGGTGACGTCCACGATTGCATCCACCGCCCCGACCTCGTGGAAGTGCACCTCCTCGAGCGCGACGCCGTGAACGCGTGCCTCGGCGCGTGCCAACATCTCGAAGATCGCCAACGCGTGCTTGCGCACGGGAGGGCGCAGATCCGCCTTCTCGAGTAGCTCGACGATCGACAGGTAGCCGCGCCCTTGGCCCTGGGCGTGGGTGTGGGTGTCGTGATGGCGGTGGTGCTTCGCGTCGCGACGGCCATGCCGCCCGCGATCGCCACCGCGACGCCGGCCGGGCACGCCCACGTCCACGTAGCGCGCGGCCAGAGCGCCACGGCGAACACGGCTCACCTTCAGCCGGTACTCGAGGCCAAGACCCGCCAGGTCCAGGTCGAGATCCTTTCGCCGCAGGCCCAGATCCAGCAGCGCGCCGGTGAACATATTGCCCGCCATGCCGGCGAATGCATCGATGTAGAGAATGCGACCCGCCTCAGAGGCGATTGATGAGCGTCGCGGCATAGGCGGCCCCGAATCCGTTGTCGATGTTCACGACCGTGACATTCGACGCACAGCTCGTCAGCATGCCGAATAGAGCTGTGAGTCCGCCGAGTGCCGCTCCATAACCGATGCTGGTGGGCACCGCGATCACCGGCTTGTCGACCATCCCCCCGACCACTGAGGGCAGCGCGCCCTCCATGCCGGCCACCACGATCAGAACCCGCGACCGGCGCAGCAAGTCCTGCGAGAAGAGCAGGCGATGGATCCCGGCCACGCCCACGTCCCGCAACATCTCGACGCGATTGCCGAAGCGGCGCGCCACGATTGCGGCCTCCCGGCGCAGACGATCGCAATCGTGCCCTTGCCGACGATCGGAGTTTCAGCCTCCCCAAAAAAGAGTACTCGCGAGAGCGTCTCGTAGTCGCCTCCGGGAATCGCCGCACAGACGGCCTCGGCCACCTCGGACTCGAGCCGCGTGACCAGGACGTCCTGTCCTGCATCGCGCAGCGCCACTACGATCTCGATGATCTGCGTCACGTTCTTGCCGGGGCCGAATACGACTTCGGGAATGCCATGGCGCAGCGCTCGGTGTGTATCGACACGAGCGTGCTCCGTATCGACGAAGGGCAGGCGTGCGAGCTCGGTGACGGCGGCCTCGATGGAAACACCGCCCGCCTGCACGTCGTGGAGCAGATCGCGAATCCTGTCTTTCGTCATACGAGCGGGAGACGCTATCAGAAGAGCACGCCGACTGCCGTGCAGCGCCCTACTCGCTCCTGGACTCCGGGATCAGAACCAGCAGGCCGCTCAGCTCGCCCGTCTCGTCACGAAGGTGACACTCGATCCGGATCGGGTGCTCGGCGTCGCGGTGCGACACGAGCGCACCGAGCTCGGCCTCGGCGTGATTCATCGCCAGCGTAGGAATCGAGGGAAGCAGGCGTTCGCCCAGCGTGTCAGCGATCGCCGAAGCGACGTGGGAGGCGAGGATGTTGCCCACCTCCATCAGGGCGGACTCGATCACGTGAGGTGCCAGGTCCCCGCTGTCGATGCCCACGACACGTCGCACCACGGCCTCACTTGCGGGCGCGTGAAAGAGGATACCCACCACCGCCTCGAGGCAGCCGTCGAATTCGAAGAAGACACCCGTCGACCACTCCTCGTCGACGTCCTCCAGTGCCATATGGGACGGTGCCATGCCACCGATCTCGTAGACGCGGGGCACGTCCATCCAGATCGTCCGATCCGTCAGGGAGGCGAACGCACTGGCGGCGTGTCCGGCACCGATATTGGCCAGCTCCGACAGGCGATTCAGCTCGCTCTGCTTCACTTCCGCCCCTTATCGCTCACGCGATGTGATTCATATCCAGCAGGAAGATGGGACTGCCATCCTCCAGCACTGTCATTCCCGCCAGAAGCCGATTGCCCAGCAAGAGATCGGGAATCGACTTCACGTAGATCTCCTGCTGGCCCACGAAGCGGTCGACACGCAACGCCACGCGCTCTCCGCGCAGCTCGGTCAGCACCAAGAGCACTTCGTCACTCGGCTCGCTGGCCAGTGGTACGCGCACGCGACGGGCCAGATCGAGCATCAGGATCGGGTCGTCATCGATCAGGGTAAAGGAGTCGCCGCCGGCACCCTCGACCTGATCGCGCTTCACCTCCAGGATCCTCTCCACCTTGGTGATGGGAATTGCGACTCGCTCGTCACCCAGCCCGACGATGAGAACTCGCTGCACGGCTGCAGTGATGGGCACGATCAGCGTCGTGCAGGTGCCCGCGCCGAGCTCGGTCTGGATCTCTACAGTCCCGCCGAGGGACTCGATGGTGGCCTTCACGGCGTCCATTCCGACTCCGCGTCCCGAGACGTCGGAGACCGAGGTGGCCGTCGACAGCCCCGGTTGGAAGATCAGCCGGGCCGCCTCCGAGGCGGGCAGGTCGTCAGCGAGACCTTCGTGAAGCAGGCCAACCTCGACTGCCCGGCACTTCACTCGCTCGAGATCGATGCCACCACCGTCATCGGCCACGGAGATGAGGATGGAGTCCTTCTGGCGGCGCGCCTCGATGACAAGCCGACCGACGTCGGGTTTGTTCCGCTCCTGCCGCACGTGGGGTGTCTCCAGACCGTGGTCCACCGCGTTGCGCACGATATGCAGGAGGGGCTCTCCCAGGCGATCGAGGATCGAGCGGTCCAGCTCGAGCTCGGAGCCGAGGACCTCGACCTCGACGCGCTTGCCCAGGCGCTCGGCAATCTGGCGGGCGGTGCGCGGCAGATTGTCCGTCACGCGTGCCAAGGGCGTCGTACGCAGCTCCATCACACGGCGCTGCAGCTCGGCGACGCGGCGCTCGACACGGTCGAAGCCGCCCTGGACCTCGGCGTTCTGATCTTCGTGAGCAGCGGCGCTACGCAGCTGACTCGAGCTCAAGATCACCTCGCCGACCGCACCGAGGAAGCGATCGAGGGTATCGGTCCGAACACGCACGCTGGCGGCGAGGGCGGGGGTCTCCGAACGCGCGGGTAGCGAGGCGGAGGGCTCCATCTCCGCGGCTGCGACGCTCGGGGCGGCCGTGGCGCTCCGTGACACAGGGCCGGCTGTGTCTAGAT
>JAFDDH010000085.1 GCA_019310975.1 Deltaproteobacteria bacterium
GCAACCGCTAGCGTGTCATCGGCGGTGGTGAAGAGCAGCACATTCCGATTCGGAACGGCCACCACGAGCACGCCGGAGACCTGAATCTCGATCTGGCTCCAGAAGTCGTCGTCCACCAGCAGGCTCGACTCGTAGTTGTCGTCGAGGTGGACTGTGTAGAAGGGCCCTTCGGCCCGCACCGAAACTTCTGCGAGCCGCAGGTGCAGATTCTGCTTCGCACGTGCCCGAACACCCGCATCCGAGCTGCCGAGCTCCACTGCCCCGGAGAGTGTGAGAAAGCGCATCTGATCGGGTAGATCGAGCACGTAGAGGACCCAGAGGTCGTCGATGAGCTTGTGCGCAAGAATCGGGTCGTCCGGCTTCGCACTCCTCCGCATCTCGTCCACGAAGGCCTTTTCGCGTACCACGGGCAGCACGTTGGCGAGTAGCCCGGGTGAGAGATCGGATGGCGCAGGCGCGAGAATCGGTGCGAGGAAGGCCTCGATCTGCTCCCTCTGCTCGGTCTCGCCGCCTTCGAGGCCACGGTAGAGATTGTCGAGATGAAGGGTCTGCGACTCGCCCTGCTCGGGCACGATGCGGATCTGGAGCGGAGCGCGGATCTCGATTCGTCCTTCGACACCCTTCTCGCGCAGCACGCCGGCGACCCTCTCGGTCAGCGCGAGCTGATGCGCCGTGTCGTCGGCCGGTGTGGCGCCGGCGAGCAGGGTGAGCACGGCGAGCTGGAGAGCGAGGCGAAGGGCGAGGGCCTGGCCGGCCTTGGCCATGATGACCGGATCGTCGGAGTTCCCGTCGCGGGCAATCATGGCGGCCTTCCTTCCCTTCCCTTCCCTTTCTTCCTGGTATTCGCGTTGCACGGTACGCGCCGTGGCTTTTTTCAGTCTTCCAGATCGAGGAGTCGCAGCAGCGTCTCATCCAGGATGCGGAGATGGATTTCTGCGAAGTCGGTGTCGTGGAAGAGCATACGCTCGGCCGTGATACCGGCCAGCAACGCCCAGGTGAAGCGCTCGGCCTCGAGGAGGCGCCCTTCGCACACCTCCAGATCGCCGAAGATACCCCGCCAGATGCGGCTCATCGCCTGCCCGACGTCGAGCGTCCGGGCGTCGGGTTCGGGACCGGCGTTGCGGCTGCGCTCCGACTGGATCTCGACCAAGCTTCGGTGCACGGGGCCGCGCAGCAGCTCGCCGAGGCGTTCGATGAAGGCGTGCACCCGCTCGCGCGGATCGGAGTGACGATCCGCGATGTCGAGCAGGCGCTCTTCGAGCTGTGCGAGGCTCTCCTCAAGCACGGCGTCGAGGATCGAGTCCTTGTCGCCGAACTGATGTTGCATGGCGCCCCAGCTCACCCCGGCGCGTGCCGCGATGGCACTCAGGGTGGCGCCGCGGGGACCCAGCTCGGCCACGCACTCGGTCGCGGCGTGCACCACCCGGGCGCGCGTCTCGGCGCTTCGCTGCTGCTGAGTGCGGCGCTCGCGCCGGCGCTCGCGCGCCGCGACCCCCTCACGCACGGCGACCTTGTGGGCGCTGCTCACCTCTTCGCTCACCTCTTCGCTCCCCGCTCGATTTCCGCGACCCCGTTGGACCACGGATCCGTATCTCGACCGCCCTCGCGACGACTCCCGGCACCGCCAAAACGCGCTGCAAGCCGTTGGAATGCGGGCGGAAACGCGCTCGAGCGAACCCTCACCACGATTGTTACAACTAACAATATCTATATGATGAAACTGTCGCAAGCGGAGCTATGGCATCGAAAAGACACGAGAAAGTGGTCGTGCGACCTCGTCGGACCGCCCCCCCGTGGCTAGCCTGGCGGGCCATGACGACACCGGTGCGGGCAGTTTTCTTCGATCTGGGCGGGACGCTCTTCAGCAATCGAGAGATCCCCAAGATCAACATCGGGCTGCTCAGGCGGGCCGCGCGACGCCTCGGTGTGGACGATGACATCGCGCGGGTCGGGCCGGCCTATGTGAAGGCCTCGGTGACGGCCAACGAGGTGTTCAAGGACCGGCCCTTCTATCTACATCGCGATCTCTTCCATGCCACGTACGACGACTTCGTGCGCAGGCTGGGGGGCGAGATGCCGCCGGGCTACGCCGATTGGCTCTATCAGGCACAGCTCGAGGTCATGACGACTCGCTTGGTGCTGCGCGAGGACTGCATCGACACGCTGAAGATCCTGCGCGAGCGTGGACTCATGCTGGCCATCGTCTCCAATATCGACGACGACTACTTCGGCCCGATGCTGGAGAATCTCGGGCTGGAGGAGTACTTCGATCAATGGTCGAGCTCCGAGGAGGCCAAGGCCTGCAAGCCGAATCCGGCCTTCTTCGAGTACGCGCTGAAGAAGGCGGGCTGCACGGCGGACGAGGTCATCTTCGTCGGTGACTCGCGGCTCCACGACGTGCGCGGCGCGCGCCAGGTGGGGATGCGCGCTGTGCTCATCGAGGAGCGCTGGGGCCGCAGTCCGCTGGATGTCGGGGACGACGATCCTCACCACGTGATCGGCACGCTCTCCGAGATTCCAGGGCTCGTCGACTCGATGCTCGAAGTCGGGGGCGGCTGAGCGCGGCATGCCCGAGATGGGCGCGAATCTGATCCCCGAGCGCATCGAGGCTGTTACTGCCGAGTGGCTCACCGCGGCGCTCGGCGCGGAAAGCGTCGAGTCGGTCGAATTCGAGATCATCGGTGCCGGCCAGGGCTTCCTCGGCATCGTCGCCCGCTTGACGATCTCCCACGAGGGTTGTCGAGGCGCCGCCAAGTCGACCCTGATCGCCAAATTCCCCACGCGTGTCGACGACAATCGCACGATGGGAGAGCTGATGGGGATCTATTGGCGGGAGATCCACTTCTACGAAGAGCTGGCCGCCCGGGTTCCGCTGCGCACGCCGGGCCATCGCTACTCGGCGATGACCTCCGATCCGATGCGCTTCAGGCAGTATCAGATCGTCAAGGTCCTGGACCGGATGCCCGCCTTCTTTGTCGATCGCCTGACCCGCTTCGCGAAGCGCGAGATGAGGAAGAGTGCGCATCGCTACGTATTGTTGATCGAGGATCTCGGGAATGCCCGCGTCGGTGACCAGGTCTCGGGCGGATCGGCGGAAGCCTGCGGGCAGGTGCTCGACGCCGTGGCCAAGATGCACGCCCACTTCTGGGAAGGGAAGGAGCTTGCGCCCCTACCCTGGCTCCAGGATCAGAACGTCAATCCCCACATGCGCCATCGCATGTACCTGGAGTCGCGGTCCGCATTCGAAAAGCAATACGCCCTCCACATGTCGAATGGGGCCGCGAGGATGCTCGAGTGGATCGATGCGCATGGCGTGAAGCTCGCCCGCGTGCTGCATCGCGATGCACCCGAGACGCTGATCCACTCCGACCTGCGCTTCGACAACGTCTTCTTCGATCACGAGAGACCGGACTCACCGGTCATCCTCGCCGACTGGCAGCTCGTCGGTCGGGGAGCCGCCGCCTACGATGTCGCCTACCTGCTCTCCGGAGCTCTCGCCGCCGACGAAGCGGCAGACGTGGAGCGCGCTCTGCTCGAGCGCTATCACGCCGCTCTGCTAGCGGGTGGCGTTGGGGGCTACGGCTTCGAGCGTTTTCTGCGCGACTATCAGCGCAGCCTGCCCGCCGTATTCCAGATTCTCGCGACCACCGAGAGCATGGATCTCGGCCACGAGCGCGGCGCGGAGCTGATGAGCCTGTGGGTCGAGCGAGCACTGGCAAGGCTGCGAAGCGTGGACCTCGACCGGCTGCTGTAGTCCTGAAAATTGTTCTGAAACAGTCCTGAACTAGTCCTGAAACAGTCCTGAACTAGTCCCGGATTGGCTCTGGGCTAGCCCTGGATCCGCTTCGGCCGGCCCGCCCATTCGCGCTCGCGCAGCTTGAACTTCTGGATCTTTCCGGTCGCGGTCTTCGGGAGCTCGACGAACTCGACGTCTCTGGGACATTTGTAGTGCGCGAGTCGCTCGCGCGCGAAGGCGATCACGTCCTGCTCGCTCGGCTCGGTGCCGGGCCGTGGGGACACGAAGGCCTTGGGGACCTCACCCCACTTCTGGTGTGGAATCCCGACGACCGCCACCTCGAGGACGTCGGGGTGCTGGTAGAGGACATTCTCCACCTCGATGGTCGAGATATTCTCGCCGCCCGAGATGATGATGTCCTTGCTGCGGTCACGCAATTCGATGTAGCCATCGGGGTGCAGGACACCGACGTCACCCGAGTGGAACCAACCGCCCCGGAAGGCCTGCGCGGTGGCCTCGGGATCTTCGAAATAGCCGAGCATGACGTTGTTGCCGCGCATCACGATCTCTCCCATGGTGGTCGCGTCAGCGGGCACGTCCCCCATGTCGTCGTCCACGACGCGCAGGTGGGTGGCGTGCACGAAGGGTACGCCCTGCCGCGCCATCACCTCGGCGCGACCGCGTGCGTCGAAACCTTCCCACTCGTCTTGCATCTCGCAGAAGGCATGCGGCCCATACGTTTCGGTGAGGCCGTAGAGGTGGGTGATCGAGATGCCAAGGCTCTCCATCTCTTCGAGCAGGCTCGGGGAGGGTGGTGCACCGCCCGTGCAGACCCGGATCGAGGGATCGAAGCGAAGATCCTTTGCGGTCGGATCCGAAGCCAGCATGAGCAGCACGGTCGGTGCCGCGTTGAAGTGCGTGACGCCGTGCTCGTGGATCAATCGCAGAATCCTGGGCGGATCGATACCGCGCAGGCAGATGTGGCGGCCGCCCGCGCCGGTGACCGCCCACGGCATGCACCAGCCGTTGCAGTGGAAGAGCGGGAGCGTCCACAGAAATCTCGTATTCTTGTCCAGTGAGAGCGTGCCGATCTGGCCGAGCGCGTTCAATGTCGCACCGCGATGGCTGTACATCACACCCTTCGGACGCCCGGTCGTTCCTGACGTGTAGTTGATGGCGAGCAGTGCGTTCTCATCGCGCAGCGACGACCGGATCGGCAGCATGTCGGCGCCGGAGACGAAGTCTTCGTAGCTCCGCCGGCCGGGGCGCGCCAAGACGTCGCCGTCGCCGACCTCAATGATGTGCTCGAGGCCCGCAATGCCGGGCAGGATATTGTCGAGCGGGGGTGCGAGCTCCGGATCCACCAGCAGGACCTTTGCGCCCGAGTGTTCGAGGATGTAGCCGATCTCCGCCGCTGCCAGTCGGGTATTGATCGAGACGATGGGCGCCTCGATGAGCGGCAGCGCGAAGTCCGCAGCCAGATGGACCGGCCCGTTCGGCATCAGAATCGCCACACGCTCGCCGCGTTCAACGCCCGCCCTTGAGAGCGCACCCGCCAGCCGCCCGACCTCTTCGGCGAAGCGCATCCAGGTCCAGCGCTCGATGCCGTGGATCACAGCGACACGATCGGGGAAGACGCGCAGCGTACGTTCCAAGAGCAGCGTCGGTGTGAGTGCGTCGAGATTGACTTCGCGCGGATCGGTGGTGGACATGGGCGCCTCCAAGAGGGTCCCACTCTAGCCTTGATCCGCCCTCCGGATCAGAAATGGTGCAGTCGAGGGGATCGTCGTAGAGAGCGGATGCGTAGCCCGCTACGGCACCACCACCCGCTCTCCCGCCTCGAGACCCGAGAGCACTTCGGTGCGGTCGCCATCGAGCGGCGGTCCGGTGGTGATCAGGCGCCGATGGACGCGACCCCGATCGTCGACTACCGCGGCAAACTCGAGCTGGCCGACGCGCGCAATCGCCTCCGAGGGAATGGAGAGCACCGTCGCCTCGCCGGCCGGGATCAGCACGCGGCCGAACATGCCGGAGTAGAGGCGCAGGTCGCGTGGCAGTCGCACCTTCACGAGGAATGTCCGGGCGCCGGGCTCGGCGGCCGCCACGATCTCGTCGATCTCCCCTTCGAGCTCGAGGCCCAGCGTGTCGACCTGTACGTGCACTGATTGACCCGGGCGCAGCGTTGTGGCCAGACTCTCGCGCACGGGGGCCTCCAGCCGCATGGCGCCGGGATCGTAGATGCGCAGCAGCGCGACGCCGGGTGTCGCGGTATCGCCCGCCTCCGCGAGCCGATCCACGACGCGGCCGCCGACGGGCGCACGAATCTCGCTGTGCGACAGGCCCACCTCCGCGTCCGTCACCCGGCGCAGAGCGCGCTCGAGCTCGGCGCTGGCCACCGTGTAGGCGGTGCGCGTCCGATCCAGTTGCTGGCGCGATGCGATCTCCTTCTCGTAGAGCCCCTCGATCCGCTTGCGCTCGCTTCGCGCCAGATCGACGGAGGCCCGTGCGGCGGCGACCTGCTCGCGCGCCGCTTCCAGTCGCGCTCGCAGATCCCGGCTGTCGAGGGTGACGACGACGTCGCCCTCCTCGACCACGTCACCCGCTGCGACCGGGATGGAGTCGATGCGGGCGAGGATCTTCGTGGAGACCGTGGTGTGCCGCGACGACGAGATCGTGCCGCTTGCCGGTACGAGCTGGGGCGCGTCGATCTGCACGACCTCTGCGACGCGGCCGGCGGTCGCGTCGGCATGCGCTCGGTCGACGGGATCGTCCGGAGCGATCCGCTCACCGCAGCCTCCTGAGAGCCACACGACGACGAGGACGAGGACCGCGCCACCGAAGCCGATCTCCAATATGCTGCGCATCCATGCGTTCATATTCGTTCCTCCTCGTCGTCTCTTGCGGCGCGTGTAGGCAGTCCGTGACCGGGCCGGTCGCGATATACGAGGTCGTAGGTGACGGGCACCACGAAGAGCGTGAAAACGGTCGAGACCGAGAGCCCAAAGATCAGCGCCCAGGCGAGGCCCGAAAAGATCGGGTCGAGCGCGATCGGGATGGCGGCGAGCATTGCTGTACCAGCCGTCAATCCGATGGCACGCGA
This sequence comes from Deltaproteobacteria bacterium, assembly GCA_019310975.1. Lineage (GTDB taxonomy): Bacteria > Myxococcota_A > UBA9160 > UBA9160 > UBA4427 > JAFDDH01. The sequence goes on from JAFDDH010000085.1 coordinate 6,837, forward strand.
GCGCACTGCGCCGGCGCGCAGCAGCGCATCGCGCAGCGCCATGCCGTCGGCCAGGGCGACGTGCACGAACTCGATCAGCAGGATGGCATTGCGAACAGCGATGCCCGCCAATGCGATCATGCCGATCATTGCCGTGGCCGTAAAGAAAACCGGGTCCGGATACCCGCCCACCATGCCGCCTGTCAGCAGGTTGAGGAGCCAGAAGCCCGGCATGATCCCAATCATCGTCAGCGGAATGGAGATCATCAGGATCAGCGGCATCGCGTAGCTGCCCGTCTGGTAGATGAGCAAGAGATAGATGCCGAGCAGCGCGATCCCGAACGCAATACCCAGGTCGCGGAAGACGTCGAGTGTGATCTTCCACTCGCCCTCGCCCGTCCAGACGACCTCGGTGTCTGCGGGCAGTGTCCACGGGTCCCCGCCGCCGATGGAGAGATAGCTGCGCGATTTCAGAGGGCGCGGTGCGCTCTCTGCCGCCGGGGGCATCACCTCGCCCGCCGGCACACGGTCGGCTTCCACGTCGAGGATCGCCTCCGCGGGCGCGCGTCCGACAGTGTCACCGTACACGTAGGCGACACGGCGCAGGTTCTTGTGGTAGCGGGTGCGTTCGGCTGTCGACGGCACGAATTCTCCGATCTCTCCGAGTGCGACGACGGGTACCGGTGCGTCCCGCACGCCGCCCGCCTCGCGCAGCTTGGCGACGCCGGGCCGGCCCTTCACGTGTAGGGATTCCAATGCCTCGGGACCCGAGCGTCCGGCGCGCGCGACACGCAGCCGGATCGGCAACGGGTGCACCTCGCCCGGGGCGTGCAGCTGTCCCGCGTCCAGACCGCCGAGCGAGAGCGCGAGCGTGGTGGCCACGTCGTGTGTAGAGATGCCCGAGAGCGCGGCCTTCTCCTTGTCGGTGACGAAGACGAGCCGCTCCTGCACGTCTTCTACGCTCGTGTCGACATCCGACACGAGGGGCTCGCGTTCGAGCCTCTGCGCCACCGCCGCTGCGGCCTCTTCGAGTCGCTCGTAGGGGACGTGCGGATCGCCATAGATCTCGGCCACGATGGTCGAGAGCACGGGCGGTCCGGGCGGCATCTCGACCAGCTTGATGCGCACGCCCGCGTGCAGGGCCAGGTCTTCGAGCCGGTCGCGCAGCCGGAGCAGTATGGCGTGGGACTGCATCTCGCGCTCGCGCTTGCCCACGAGGTTGACCCGAATCTCGGCCACATGGGGGCCGCGGCGCAGGAAGTAGTGGCGCACCATGCCGTTGAAATCCATCGGGCTCGCGTATCCGACGAAGAGCTGAAGATCGAGCACCTCGGGTGCCCGGGCGAGCTCATCGGCCAGCGATCGCGTGACGGCGTCCAGCCGCTCGAGGGTGGTGCCCTCGGGTGCGTCGATCAGGACCTGGAATTCGTTCTTGTTGTCGAAGGGCAGCATCTTCAGCGGCACGGCGCGCAGCGCACCCAGTCCGGCGGCGAAGACCAGGAGCGCGAACATCAGCGCGAGCAGGCCCCATGCCCGTCCGCGCTTCGAAAGCAGCGGATCGAGCAGCCGCGCGTATGTGCGGTAGAGCATCGTCTTTTCGACGGGTGGCGCGGGAGGCTCGTCGCTGCGCTCGACGTAGTGGCGCAGCCCTTTGTATGCGAGCCAGGGCGTGATCACGAAGGCCACGGCCATTGACATGAACATTGCCAGCGGCACGTTGATCGCCATCGGACGCATATAGGGGCCCATCATCCCAGTGATGAAGAGCATGGGGAGAAAGGAGACGATGACGGCCAGTGTGGCGAGCACGATTGGGGGGCGGACCTCGTTGACCGCCGTGCGCACTGCGTCGAGGGCCGGCTCGGCGCGCATGCGCAGGTGCCGGTAGATATTCTCGACGTCGACGATGGGATCGTCGACGACGAGTCCCAGCGAGAGGATCAACGCGAAGAGGGTCACTCGGTTGATCGTATAGCCCGCGAAGAAATTGAGCAGCAGGACGAGGGAGAACGTGATGGGCACAGCAACTGCGACCACCAGGGACTCTCGCCACCCCAGCGTGAGGGCGATCAGTCCGATCACGATGACGATGGCCACCGCCAGCCCCTCGACGAGCTCGTTGACCTTCTCGTCCGCAGTGTGGCCGTAGTTGCGGGTAATGCGCGCATGAACGCCCTCCGGTAGGTGCGTTCGCTCCAACTCCCGCAGCCGCTCCTCGATGTCATCGGCCACGCGCACTGCGTTGGCACCCTTCTGCTTTGCGATGCTGATCTGGACCGCCGGCAGATACTCGCCGCGCTGCGTCGCTTCCTTTCCGTCGTGTGGGAATGCGGGACCAGATCGGATCCAGCCGTAGCGGGTCGCCTCCGCTGGACCGTCGAGGATGCTGGCCACCTCGGCCAGGAAGACCGGAGAGCCGTCCACTACGGCGACGACCAGCCTGCCCAGCGCATCGGCACTGGAAATGAACTCGCCGCTGTCGACCAGGATGGAGCGATCTCCCCGATCGAAGGCGCCGGCTCGGCTGCGCGTATTGGATACGCCGAGCGCGAAGGCGACCTCGGTGCTGGAGACCTGGCGCGCGCGCAGTGCGGCGGGATCGAGCTCGACGCGGACGTTGCGCGGCCGACCGCCCAGCACCTGCACGCGATTCGTCCGAGGTACCGCCTGGAGCTCCACCTCCATTTCCTCGGCGATGCGGCGCAGCGCGTAATCATCGATGCGATGCGGGACGCTACTGAAGAGCGTGATGACGAGAATCGGTACGTCGTCGATCTCGAGTGGCTTCACGACCCAGGTCGAGACCGAAGGCGGTACACGATCGACATTGGAGTGCATCTTGTTGTAGATCTTGACGAGGCTGTCCTCGCGATCCTCGCCCACGTAGAAGCGAACGGTGATGATCGCCCTACCCGGCATCGACATGGAGTAGACGTACTCGACCCCGTCGATCTGGTGCAGGAGCTTTTCTACTGGGGTTGCAACCTGACGCTCGACTTCCGCGACGGGGAGCCCGGGCGCCTCCACGACTATGTCCGCCATGGGGACGACGATCTGTGGCTCCTCCTCGCGTGGGGTGACGAATAGGGCCACTACCCCCCCGAGCAGCGAAAGGGCGATCAGCAGTGGCGGCAGATTGCCGCGCAAGAAGAGGTCGACGATCCGTCCAAGGATGCCTGCACCGTTTCGCTGGCTCGTCATCCGGCTCTCCCGAAAAACATTATTATATGAGTATATCATCATATTGACAAGTAATGAGATACCAATATCCTATCCACATGTCGGCCCGCCGGAGAATCACGCATGCTCTCATGGGCGACGAGGTGCTCGAACTCGTCGCGAACCGCTTCCGCGCTCTGGGTGACCCGTCCCGCCTGCGCCTGCTCAATATTCTCATGCAGGGGGAGCATTCCGTGCAGGAGCTGGTGGACGCCTCGGGGCTCAGCCAGACCAACGTCTCGCGGCACCTGGCACTCCTTCGCAGGGAGGGCGTGGTGGCGCGAGAGCGCGATGGCAATCGCGCCTATTACAGCATCGTCGACCCCACGGTCCACAAGCTCTGCAGGGTCGTGTGCGGGGGGCTCAGTGATCGTCTTGTCGGCGAGCTCGACGCGCTGATGGGTGCGGGTATCTGACTCGCGGCAGCAAGGAGGAGTGGATGAAATTCCAGGCAATCAGGACAGCGGCATGCGCCTGCCTACTCGGCCTCTGTGGGCTCGTCCTGGCGCTACCCGGGTCGGCGGGCGAGCCAGTGTCGCGAGGTGACGTGAAGGGCCCCTACGTCTGGGGTTCCGTGCAGAATGTGACCCGCCTCGGCCATCTATGGTTCTCGGGCCAGCCCGATGCCGCCGGCTTTGCCGCTGCTCGCGAAGCCGGTGTCTCGGTCGTGATCGATCTTCGGAACCCGAGCGAGCGCGACTGGGACGAGGAGGTCATCGTCGAGGGGCTTGGTCTGACGTATCACAACGTACCCGTCAGCGGCGCTGGCTTCGATCCCGGCGCGTTCGGCCGTATCGAGAGGCTGGTCGATGAGCACGACGCCGAACAGATCCTCGTACACTGCGCGAGCTCGAATCGTGTCGGCGGTTGGCTGGCCGTCCACCTGGTCCTGGAAGAGGGCATGACGGAGCAGGACGCGCTGACCGTGGGCCGCCTGGCCGGTATCACCAAGAGCGGGATCGAGGATCGGGTGCACGAGTACCTGGTCGGAGAGCGCGCCCGCCAATCCCTCGCCCCGCTCAAGCAGGGCTTGATGACCGCCCTCAGAGGTGCGATGGCAGAAGGCCCGGAGGCTGCACTGCAGACGTGTCGGCTCGCCGCGCCCTCCGTCACGCTGGGCGCTCAGCGACCGGGCGTCAGAGTCGGACGCACGAGCCATCGTACCCGCAATCCGGTCAACGAACCCGAGGCATGGATGCGGCCGCTGATCGCCCACTATCTCGAGACGCCGATGCAGCCGAGTCCACCGCGTGTGGTCGATCTGGAGGCGCGAGGCAAAGGCTATGTCGAGCCCATCTACATGCAGGAGATGTGCTTGACTTGTCACGGAGCAGAGATCGACGAGGACCTGCTCGCGCTGATCCGCGGGGGCTATCCGCAGGACCGCGCAGTGGGCTTCATGCCTGGAGAGCTGCGCGGGCTCTTCTGGGTCGTGATGGCGCCAGAGGATTGACGCCCTCCGTCTACAACTCTCTCAAACCCGTCAACTCGGCGCTCTTCGTCCACAGCGCCAGGGCGAGCGCGCCGTCCTGCGCATGGGCGGTAGGCGTCACCTCGCGCCGGTTCGCGAAGTAGCGACCCGTGACGTTCTCCAGATCGGGTTCGCTCGCCAGGTAGATCGACGTATCGGCGCCGCGTGCGGGTGAGCGCAATACGGGCCGCGCCAGCGTCATGACGACGCGTGCGAAGCGCCCGTTGTTCGTGCCCAGTCGCGTGCCGACGCCGCCCGGGTGCAGGGAGTTCACGGTGACGCCGGTATCCCCGAGCCGCCGTGCGAGCTCGCGCGTAAAGAGGATGTTCGCCAGCTTCGATTCGCCGTACACGCGGAATGATTTGTACTCGCGCTCGTTCTGCAGATCGTCGAGATCGAGGCCGCCCTTCACGAAGCGATGGGCGTTGGACGCGACATTGACGATTCGCGCAGGAGTGCTGGCCAGGATCCGGTCGAGCAGGAGGTTGGTGAAGAGGAAGGGGCCGAGGTGGTTGACGCCAAAGGTCGTCTCGAATCCGTCGACGGTGGTGGTGCGCTGGAGCTGGATCAGACCGGCGTTGTTCACGAGTACGTGAATGGCATCGAAGCGCGCGAGCACGTCGGCTGCTGCTGCGCGGACATCTGAGAGCGAGGCGAGGTCGCCGATCACCACCTCGACGTCGTCGCGTCCCGTCTCCCGAGTGATCCGCTCGCGCGTGCGTGCAGCGCGCTCCTCATTGCGCGCCAGGATGCCGACGCGCGCGCCCATGCGTGCGAGCGCCAATGCGGTCTCCTCGCCAATCCCCGAAGTGGCGCCGGTGACGAAGCAGTTGCGCCCGGTGAGATCGGCGTCGCGTCTTGCTCTGGCCATGGCTTCCCCCCTGCGCGTCCCTCGGCAAAGGAAGGGCTCGCTCCAGCATCATACGACCGCGACGCGACCGAGTGCAACGTGTTGGCGGATTCTGCATGGGTTGCGTTCCGGAGCGTGATCCAGCGCATCCTGCTCGAGGGAGTCGTGGCCGCTCTCCGGGTCTGCCTCTGGGGCTCGCCCCCCAAAGGTCTCTCTTCCATCGGACGGTACATCTCGATTAGAATCGCCCTTCACCCGTAGATCCGGAGGAGCCCATGCAGTTCGATAATCGTGTCACGCGCATGCTCGGCGTCGAGACCCCCATCGTGCAGGCACCGATGGGCTGGATTGCCCGCTCGCAGCTCGCCTCCGCCGTCTCCGAGGCCGGCGCGTGCGGGATCATCGAGACCTCATCGGGCGAGCTCGATGTAATCCGTCAGGAGATCGCGCGCATGCGCGAGCTCACCGACAAGCCCTTCGGTGTGAACATCGCGCAGGCCTTCGTACGCGATCCGGCCATCGTCGACTTCGTGGTTGAGCAAGGCATTCGCTTCGTCTCCACTTCTGCGGGCGATCCGCGCAAGTACACGCGCCAGCTCAAGGACGCGGGACTCACTGTCTTCCACGTGGTGCCGACGCTTCGCGCCGCGCAGAAGGCGGTGGACGCGGGCGTCGATGGGCTGGTGGTGGAGGGCGGCGAAGGCGGCGGATTCAAGGGGCCGCGGCCCGTATCGACCTTCGTGTTGCTGCCGCTGATTCGCTCGAAGCTCGATGTGCCGATTATCGCGGCGGGAGGGATCTGCGATGGTGCCTCGATGGCCGCGGCCTTCGCGCTCGGCGCCGAGGGCGTGCAGATGGGCACGCGCATGGTTTCCGCCACCGAGTCGCCAGTGCACGAGAACTGGAAGAACGCCATCGTGGCCGCGGCCGAGACCGACACGGTATTCCTCAAATCCGCGATGGGGCCAAGCCTGCGCGCATTGCGCACGGACACCACCGAGGCGCTCGAGGGCACGGACGGACAGGCAATGGGGAAGCTCGCCGGCGGCGTAATGGACGTTTACTTCGGCGGCAAGCTCGAGGCCGGAATCGCGCTCACGGGGCAGGTGGCCGGGCGCATCGAGGCCGTGGAGCCGGTGGCCGAGATCATCGCGCGCACGGTGCGCGAGTTCGCCGAGACCGCCGAGCGCCTCGCGAAGGAGCAGGGGCTGCTCTGACATCGAGGGGCTGCGCGCGCGGCCTGGACCAAGAGACCGCGCCCGGAGATGCGCGGCCGCTCGGCGCAGGAGACGATTCCCGACGCTTCGTCGTAGGGCACATGCACCGATGCTCTCGCGGCGATTCGGAGCGGACGGTTCAGTCTCCGACTGGCCGCGTTCGCAGGCCGTCGACCGCCCCCGAGTCCCGTCCGCCGGCGCGCAGCAGTCCGAAGAGGTCGTCCATGATCACATAGCCGCATGGCACGAGGAAGAGTGTCACAGTGGAGGCGAAGAGCACTCCGTAGCCCAGCGCGATGGCCATCGGGACCAGGGGTCGGGCCGGTACGGCGGCCTCGAACATCAGCGGCACCAGCCCCAGGTAGGTGGTCAGCGACGTCAGAACGATGGGTCGGAAGCGCATGATGCCGGCCTCGCGCACTGCTTCGAGATAGGGCAGCCCGCGATCCCGTCGAGTGTTGATGTAATGGACCATCACGAGGGATGCGTTCACGACCACGCCCGAGAGTGCGACGATGCCGAGCACCGAGAAGAATACGAGATCCCAGCCCATGATCAGATGCCCCAGGATCGCGCCGACGGCGCCGAAGGGGATCACGCTCATGATGACGAGGGGTTGTGCGTAGGATTTGAGGGGAATGGCGAGCAGCGTGTAGATGAGCATCAGCGCCAGGAGCGCCCCACGGACGAGCCCTGCGATGGCTCGACCGTGCTCTCGTTGCTCGCCCTCGAAGACGAATTCGACCCCGGGGTAGGGGGCCAGAAGCGCGGGGATGTCCTTCCGCAGATCGGCCAGCACCCTCTCCGGCGTGGTCACGATGCGATCCACGTCGGCGGTGACGCTGACTACGCGCATGCGATCCGTGCGGCGGATGGTTGCAAAGCCCCGACCGAGTCGAGCGTTGGCGACGGCCGCAAAGGGGACCTCGGTCCCGTCCGCGGTGCGGATGCGCATCTCCTCCAGTGCGCCGAGGCTGCGCCGTTCGAGCTCCGGGTAGCGGACCATCACCTTTACGTCGTCTCGCCCACGCTGGATGCGCTGCACCTCCTCACCGTAGAAGGCCTGTCGAACCTGCCGCGCCAGATCGCGGTGCGTGAGCCCGAGCGGGCGCGCCTCGGGGCGCAGCGAGAGCTCGAGCTCCTGCTTCCCGGCGCGGAAGCTGTCGGCGATGTCCTTCACGCCCCTGTACGTGGCGAGCTTGGTGCGCAGCGAGCTCGCCGCCTGGACGAGCGAGTCGAGATCCGCCCCGCGAAGCTGAATGTCGATGGCGGCCCCCGCCGCGAACGCCTGGGTGGTGAAGGCCAGCGCCACGGCGTCGGGGATCGGCGGGGTCAGCTCGCGCCATCGATCGGCGATGGTCACGGTGTCGATCTCGCGCTCCATTGCGGGCAGCAGCTCAAGCGCCACCTCGGCGAGGTGGGCACCACCCGTCTCGGGCCGCAGATCCCTCGGTCCATCCCGCGCGAGCTGGCGGCCGATGGACGAGAAGGTGTGCACGATGAAGACCTCGCCCGGATGCGACTCCGCGAGCTCGGCGCGCAGCGCCTCTGCCGCCTCCTGCAGCTGTCCCACCGCCTTCTCGGTGGTCGCCAGCGGGATGCCCTGGGGCATGGTGAGCGTCGCGTACACGATATCACC
>JAFDDH010000086.1 GCA_019310975.1 Deltaproteobacteria bacterium
GCTCCGGCGGCCGCCTCCTTGCGAGCGGCTTCTGCCTGCTGAACCCGCTGCTCGCCCTTCTCCTTCGCCTGCACTCGGCGCCGCGCCCCCTCGGCCAGGTGCTCGGAACGCTCCTGGGTCCAATGGGCGTCCTTGATGCGCTTGAAGAGAGAGCGAAACACGAATCCCAGCGTGGGCTTGCGCAGCGCGATGCGGGCGATTCCGGCCAGGTCGTCCTCACAGATGCGGATCGAGAAGTCCCAGTGGACCGGGTCGCGAATCGTTCCGACCACCACGATCTCGTTGCCCTCGCGAACGACCTCGTACTCGCGGAAATCCATTACTAGCGCTTTGCGCCCGAGCCCGCGTGATCTGAGCTGCATGCCTTCTGCCTCCAGCGCGAAGTGCCCGAATCCCCCACCCAACAAGCTAACTAACGATCGTTAACTCGATATGACGTGGATCATGCAGAGAGCGATTTTGTGCAGCTACGCTCTCCGTCATGCCGGAATTGGAGCTTCCTCACCTCATTCTACGAGATATACGATCCCCGCGGGGTCTGCTGATAATTGGGTTGAGGCCCACAGGGGAGAACGGGCCACGAGACGAGGCAGGCGCTGACAATCAGTCGAGCGGCACGTGCGCTGAGCCTCGCAATCGGAGGGCGAGTCCGTGAAGGACTACGACGTCATCGTCATTGGGGCCGGGATCAATGGGCTGACCGTCGCCAGCTACCTGCAGAAGGCGGGCCTCTCCGTCGGCGTCTTCGAGGCGCGGGGTCAGTGCGGGGCGTTCTGTGACACGGTCGAGCTCGGCCAGTCGGGCTTCCTGCACAACACCCACGCCTCCTGGATCGTGCCCGCCATGAGTCCAGCGATGGCCGACCTCGAGCTCGAGCGCTACGGCCTCGATCTGCGTGGCTGCGACGTGCTCTTCGCCAAGCCCTTTCGCGATCAGACCAATACGTTGCTCGCCCTGGATTCGACCTGGACACAATCTAGTGTTGCCCGACATTCGGAGCACGACGCGGCGGTGGTGGCCAAGATCGGCGCCTATCAGGCGGAGCACGGAGGCGAGGCCCTCGAAATCAACCGGCAGATGGTCTTCGGCGCCCCTACCGTGGATCTCGCGGATCGCGTGGCGAGATTCAACGACGGTCTGATGAGAGCCCTCGACGCACCGCTCTCCGGCGACGACATCGGCCGGATGACCGGCTTCGAAATCCTCGAGACGCTCTTCGAGTCCGAGCACGTGAAGACCCTCCCCGGTGCGCTCGGCGAGTTCACGGGACAGTGGCCCCTCAATCGCCGCGTGGGGCCCACGGTGATCGGCCTCGCCGGGTTCAACCCGATGGCGGTCCACACCGCCAAGGGCGGCTCCCACGCACTCACGCACTCGCTGGTCAAGTGCTTCGTCGCCCACGGCGGTGAGATCTGGACGACCTGCCCGGTCGAGAAGATCCTCTTGGAGAAGGGCCGGGCGGTTGGCATTCGGCTGTCGGAGGACGCGCTAATCCCCGGCGAGGAGATCCGCGCCAACACCGTCGTCTCGAACCTCACCCTGGTGCCGACCTTCCTGCGACTGCTCGGCGAGGAAGCAATCGGTGCCGAGTGGGCGCGGCGGATCAAGTACTTCAACTACGACGATCCACAGCTCCTCGGCGTCTACTGGGCGCTCGAGGGCGATCCCGTCTTCGCCTCGGCGAAGTACGACCCCGGTATCCAGCGCTGCTGGGTCGGCTACTTCGGCGGCGACACCCTCGACTCCATCCGTACCATTCAGGCCGAGGCGGCCACCGGCGTGGTGCCCTCACAGACGATGGGTGGCTGGTTCAACTTCACCCGAGCCGATCCCACCCAGGCGCCCCCGGGCTGCCACACCGCGTCCGCTTGGATGAGCGTTCCCCCGCGACCGCGTCGCTGGAGAAGCAAACGCCTGAAGGGCTGGAATGCCTGGCGCCAGGGACTGGGAGAGGCCCTGGCCGACGAGATAACCGACCTATACGAGGAGTTCGCGCCGGGCTTCAAGGATCTGATCATCGAGCGGCACATCAATACGCCGATGGATCAGGAGAACTCCAACCCCTCGGCGATCCGCGCCCCTCGGCGATCCGCGGGAATATGATCGGGGGCAGCGCGATCCCGGAGCAATACGGCGAGAATCGACCCTTGCCCGGAGTGGTTCGGAACGGAGTGTCACGCAGCTTCGTGCCCGGCCTCTATCTCTCGAACTCAATCCATCCCTTTGGCGCGACACATCTCGCGAGCGGCTGCCTGGCTGCGGTCGAGGTGGCCGAAGACCTTGGCTGTCGCGACCGCGATTGGTGGGCCGCTCAGCCCTTTGATTGGTTCCTGGCCAACCTGCCTCGCATCCCGCAGAACCTGGGCGTCGACGCGCGTTGGAAGGACGTTCCGGCTGCAAAGGAGGCCTAGCCATGGCGCTGGGGCAGAAATACGACGTGGTGGTGATCGGCGCAGGACCGAACGGCCTGCTCGCAAGCGCGTATCTCGCGAAGGCCGGCCTCGAGGTGTTGCTGCTCGAGCGGCGACACGAGACGGGGGGCGGTCTCAACACGGATGAATACCACGGCTTTCGACTCAATCTGCACGCCACGTACCACATGATGGCCGAGCAGATGCCCGCCTATCGGGACCTCGGCCTCGCCGACCTCGGCGTCCGCTACGTCTATCCGCCCCTCGGCGCGGCCTTCCCGATGAGAGACGGCCGATCGATGATCTTCAGCGGAGATCCCGCCGCAACCGCCGCCTCCATCGAGACCTTCTCCCGCGACGATGCGCGCTCCTACGTGCACATGTGGGAGGAGTTCCAGCCAATGCTCGACCAATACCTGGTTCCGATGACTTACGAACGCCCACTTCCAGCGCTCGATCAGATGGTGGAATTCGAGAACACAGCGACGGGAAGCCGCCTCGCGGCCATCTCGGAACACAGCTTCGTCGAACTGCTCGACGAGTACGGCTTCTCCGATCCGCGCGTCCGCATGGCGCTGCTCTCCTTCCCAGCGATGTGGGGGCTGCATCTCGAGGATCCAATTGGCTTCCTCTTCCCCCTCTATCTCTGCCGAATGTTGGGCGCCGGCCTGGTGAAGGGTGGATCGCACCGCCTCTCCTCCGCGCTCTTCCGCTCCTTTGTGCGCGATGGCGGCACGGTGATGGATACGAGCGAGGCGCAACGAATCATCATGGAGGATGGTCGCGCGGTCGGCGTCGAGATCGATGGGGGAGAGTGCTTCCAGGCGGAGGCCGTACTCTCGACCCTCAATCCCGAGCAGACCTTCCTGCAGCTCGTGGGCGAGGAGAACCTCTCGGAAGACCTCGTCCACGCGACGCGCAGCTGGGAGTGGGAGGAACGCAGCCTCTTCGGCCTACATCTCGGCATCCAAGGAAGCGTCACCTATCGCGCCGATGACGCCCGCGTGAACGACGCGCTCGTGGCGTTCTGCGGCCTCGAGACCGAGGACGAGCTGCACGCTCACCTCGCGCGAGTCGATGCGGGTGAGGTGAGCGAGTGCGACTGGCTTCACATCACCGTGCCCACGCGGTTCGATGCCAGCATGGCGCCGGCGGGCCATCAGCTGATCCGCGCCGAGGCGGTCGTGAGCTACGACCAATCCTGGGACACCGAGGCCAAGGCTTTCGGCGACAGCGCGATTGCCCTGATGAAGACGTTCGCGGAGTTCGGGGACGTCGTGCTGCGGCGCGAGCACACGCCCAGGGACATCGAGGCGAAGCTCACCACGATGAAGCGGGGCTCATTCAAGCATGGTGCATACTCGACCCTGCAGATGGGCTACCTGCGCCCCAACGACCTCTGCTCCCAGTCGGCCACCCCGATACCCGGCCTCTTCGTCGGCGGCGCCTCGGTTTACCCGGGCGGCATGATCCTCGGCGGCCCGGGCTACATCGCGGCCGGAGTCGTGGGCCAGGAGCTCGGGCGGGCGATTGCCGGCCAAGACTGAGCGAGCTCACAGGGAGTGCTCAGGCCCTGCTTCGCTCCGGCCAACGGCTACCCCCGATCGCCGCCCGGCATCTCTCGGCGGTGCAGCAACGAGAAGTAGCGATAGCGCCCGGGCATGTGGGCGACCACCACACCAATCGCCAGCACTGCGGTGAGGATGAGCACGCGTTGATCCCAGAAGATCCCCACGCTCGACATCATCGCAATCTTGATATACGTGGCCACTCCGCGCAGCTGAACGAGCCAGATCGGTGAGCGCAGAACCTCGAAGACCATGAAGGCGGCGCCACTCGCCAGGACGGCAACCAGCGCCGGGAGCAAGCGCTCCTTCTCGACCCCGAATACGTGACCCCCATAGAGGGCCGCGATTGCGATCAGATGCACGGTGCGCAACGTCGTGCGCATCGCCCTCGAGCCACGCATGGGCCTGGAGCCGCCCTGACGTAGCCCGCCACGCAACTGCGCGAGCAGTCTCGCCAGCGAATCACCGCGGGGCGGATCTCTCGTCGTACGCCTCGTCACCTCCCCGGCGGCTCCTCTCATCTAGATCCCCTCGGTCATCCTCTGCCATCATCATGACAGGGTGTCCGACTGGATCTGTAATTTCACACGATCATCCGGAAACGCTTGCGCTGCGAGAGCGAACCCGAAAGATCCGATCCAGAGCAACCAGCTGCATAAAGAAGCCATTGACAGAGCAAGAGCTGGCGGATCTCGTGGACTACCTTGGCACATTGGTGAGTGAATCGACCCCGGAGCCAGGGAACTAGCCCGCTGCTTGATGCGGGCCCTGCCAGAGCCACCCTCCAGCCAACCCCTGGCCAGGAATGGCGATCTCACCGGTGATTCCGAGGTATTCGAGCCTCTTCGCCGCCTGGGGATTCCTCTCGCCGGGACTGCTCTGGACCCCGTGAAGTGTCTCCTGGCGCGGAGGCCCCAGATGTGCGAATGCTGCGGACGAGTTCCACAGCGAGAGTACGCAAGCGTGGACTGGCGTGCATGCGGGACCTCCGATTCAATTCAGCGACGGGTCGCCGGGCGCGGATAGCCTGCGACGATCTGAATCCGGCGGGGGAGATGCAATGGATCTGCAGAGCTTCGGACAATCGATGGCGCACGTAGACCTCGGGGCCGGCGACGTGGAGATCCGGCCCGCACCGGACGAGTGGGTGCGAAAATTCATTGGCGCCCGCGGTCTGGGTGTGCGCTACGTGCTCGAGGCGGGGCCCGATGTCGAGGCCCTCTCGCCCGAGAATCTCCTGTGCTTCGTCAACGGACCGCTGACGGGATCCGAGACCAGCATGAGCGGCCGCTGGGCCTGCGTGACAAAATCTCCGCTCACCGGCACAGTGACGGACAGCCACCAGGGCGGCTGGGCGGGTGCAAGGCTGCGCTGGGCCGGCCTCGACGGAATCATCGTGAGCGGCCGGGCCGACTCCCCGGTCTACCTCTTCGTCGAGGACGGGAAGATCGAGCTGCGCGACGCCTCCGAGGTCTGGGGCAAGGGCATCCACGAGACCGTGGCCTTCTTTCAAAAACGCTACGGCAAGAAGAACCTCTCCGTCAATGCGATCGGTCCGGCGGGCGAGACACTGTGCCGCTTTGCGGCCTGGTTGAACGAGGACGATCGTGCCTTTGGCCGCGGTGGCACGGCCGCCGTCGGTGGATCGAAGAATCTGAAGGCGATCGTGATTCGCGCCGGCACCCAGAAGAGCCGCGACGTGGACGCCGACGCCTGGAAGAAGGTGAGGCGACAAGCGCTGGACAGGATCCGGGACGAGAAGAACATCACCTCTCCGAAAAAGGGCGGTCTCTCCGTCTACGGCACCAACGTGCTGATGAACGTCACCAACTCGATTGGCGCGCTCGGCACCCGCAACAGCCAGCTCACCTCCTTTGGTGAGCGCGCCGAGGCGATCAGCGGCGAGTACGTCGAGCAGAACATCCTGGTAGGCGACCCCACCTGCCATGCCTGCCCGGTGGCTTGCAAGAAGGAGGTCGAGATCAAGCAAGGCCCCTGGAAGGGTCTGCACATGGAGAGTGTCGAGTACGAGCCGGCCTGGGCGCTGGGCGCCAACTGCGACAACGACGACATCGCCTCCGTGGCCAAGATGATCGATCAATGCAACGACCTCGGCATGGACCCGATCGAGCTCGGCAATGCACTCTCGATGTATATGGAGGCCAGCGAGAAGGGCTGGGTCGAGGGCAACGGGTTGGCCTGGGGCGATACGCTGGCCATGATTGCGATGACCGACGCAATCGCCCGGCGCGAGGGCGAGGGCGACCTGCTGGCCGAGGGCCCTGCGCGGGCCGCCGAGCAGCTCGGACACCCCGAGATCGCGATGGCGTGCAAGGGCCAGGCGGTGCCCGCCTACGATCCGCGCGGCCTCAAGGGCATGGGGCTTGGCTACGCGACGAGCAACCGCGGTGCCTGCCACCTACGCGCCTACGTGGCCGCGGCCGAGCTCGGCGTGATCGACGTCGAGGTGGATCCGCTGGAGTGGCAGGGCAAGGGCGAGCTGGTGAAGGTCTTCCAGGATCTGCACGCCTTCTCGGATAGTCTCGACCTGTGCAAGTTCAGCGCCTTTGCGGAGGGTGCCGACGAGTATGCGGCGCAATACGCCGTCGCACGTGGCGAGCCCTTCACGGCCGACGATGTGATGCTGGCGGGCGAACGGATCTACAACCTCGAGCGCTACTACAACAATCTTGCCGGCTTTGGCGAGGGCTCGGACACGCTGCCGGCGCGCTTCACCCGCGAGGCGTCGACGCAGGCGGGCTCCAAGGGCCATGTCTCCGAGCTCGACCAGATGCTCGGCGAGTATTACTCCGTGCGGGGGTGGAAAGACGCAGTGGTGCCCGAGGACAAGCTGCGCCAGCTCGAGATTCCCTAGCGCCATGCGGGTGAACTTCTACGCAACGCTGCGGACAGCCGTGGGGCAGAAGACGGTTGAGCTGTCTCTGCCAGACGGCAGCAGCGCACAGGCGCTCGCACACGAGATCGCCCGCCGCTGGCCCGCCCTGGCCGACCGCGTGGTCGACGCCGAGGGCGGGATCTCGCGTCGGGTACATTTCATGCTCGGCGGGCGAAACATACGCTGGCTTCCGGAGGGCGCCGCCACGAAGCTCGCCGCAACCGACGTGATCGACGTCTTTCCCCCGACGGCCGGCGGCTGAGCGCCACCGCAGCACCGCAACGGCCGGCTGCACCGTCGCCCACTTGCGATGGCGCGGAGGGTGGTCACATTCATAGGGTGGTGATCGGCTCGGGCCGGCTCACGAGGAGAAGCCAGTGACGCTTTCGATCTCGGACGTGATGAAGACCGATGTCCGAACGGTTGGGCCCCGGATGCCAGTGGCCGAGCTGGAGCGGACGCTCATCTCTCACCGACTGAGCGGCTTCCCAGTGGTGGAGGAGGAAGAGCTCGTAGGCGTCGTCTCGCGCTCCGACATCGTGCGCATGCTCGACGTGGAGCGCGCTCATGAGGAGCAGATTTCCGATTACTACCGCACTTGGGTGCCGGAGACGGACGCGGAGTCGATCGCTGGGACCGGATCCCGAATCGGCGCGCGAATGGAGGGCAAGGTGGTCGCCGACGTGATGGTGAAGCATGTGATCACGTGCAGAGCCGAACAGGCGTTGCGCGAAGCGGCCGCGACCCTCCTCGAGTACGACATCCATCGGCTGCCGATCACCGAAAAGGGCCGACTGGTCGGCATCGTGACGAGTATGGATCTGGTCCGAGTCATTGCCGAGGGCCGCTCGTAGTCCCAAGTTCGAATCATTCTACGTAGCCAGGATCAGAAGCAGGAGCAGAAAAATGAGTAACGAGCCCGGGCTAGTCCGCGATCTGATGACCGAGGAGGTCGCCACATTGAACTGGAATGACAAGCTCTCGATTGCGGACGACGTGATGAAGCTCGGTCGCATCCGCCACATGCCCGTGGTGGACGACGACAAATGCCTCGTGGGCATCCTCAGCCAGCGCGACCTGCTGCACGGGGCGCTCTCGCATGCGCTGGGCTTCGGCCAGGTCGCGAAGCAGAAGGTGATGGCCACCATCTTGGTCAGGGAGGTGATGGGGGGATCGCCGACCACCATTCGTCCGGACGCCCCGCTCGAGCAGGCGGCGGCGGCGATGGTGGCGGAGAAGATCGGCTGTCTGCCGGTGTTGGATGAGGGGCGGCTGGTGGGCATTCTCACTGAGGGCGACTTCGTCGCTCTTCACGCGAAGGGAACTTGAGTCCTGTGTCGGTCCCCAGAATCGCCATCAATGGCTTCGGACGCATCGGTCGCACCATCACACGTCTGGCAAAGCTGCGCGGCCACTTCAACATCGTCGCCGTGAATGACCTCGCCTCGCCCGAGGCGCTCCACTACGCATTCAAATACGACAGCATCCACGGCATCTACCCGGGCTCCGTCGAGATCTCCGGCGACATCATGAATGTCGACGGTGACCCCTTCGTGATGCTCTCCGAGCCCGACCTGGCCAGGCTGCCGTGGAAGGAGATGAAGGTCGACTACGTCGTGGAGAGCACGGGAAAGTTCCGGAAGATCGCCGAGCTCGAGCAGCACCTGGACGCGGGCGCCCGCCGCGTGCTGCTCACCGTGCCCAGCAACGACGAGCTCGACGCGACATTGGTGATGGGGGTGAATGACCACGTCGTGAACGGCGACTCGCGCATCATCAGCAGCGCGAGCTGCACGACCAACTGTGCAGCGCCCGTCGCCAAGGTGCTCCACGAGACCGTCGGCATAAAGCGCGGGCTGCTCAACACGATCCACGCCTACACGTCGGACCAGCGTCTCGTCGATTCGCCGCACGGAGGGGACATGCGCCGCTCGCGCAATGCCGCCACCAACATCGTGCCCACCTCGACCGGCGCCGCCCGGGCGATCGGGCTGGTGATTCCGGAGCTGGCGGGCAAGTTCGACGGGCTGGCGATGCGCGTGCCGGTGGCCGACGGCAGCGTGGTCGACCTGACCGTAGAGATGGAGCGCGACACCAGCGTCGACGAGATCAACGACGCCATGCGCAGAGCGGCCGAGGGTCCGATGCGTGGGATCCTCGAGTACAACGTGGCGCCCATCGTCTCGTCGGATATCGTCGGCAACTCGCACTCGAGCATCTTCGATGCGCCGCTCACCCAGGTATTGCAGGGCCGGCTCGTCAAGGTGGTGGCCTGGTACGACAATGAGTGGGGCTACAGCTCGCGCGTCGAAGACCTGATCGTCCGGGTGGCGAAGCTGGACGGCATGCAGGCCACGTGACGCACTTGCATCACCTCTTCGTGTGAACACCTTGGGGTCGCAGGGTCACCGTTCCTGCTCCGGCTGAGCGTCCTGCCAGGGCAGGGACCGCACGAGACGCCTGCGAGGAGTACGCCGGCCTTCCGGCCGGCGCCGACAGGAGATTTTCATGCGTGATGAGAGACGAGAACTTCCGGTCCGCCGCAGCCTATTCGGCGAGATCGATCCATTCCGCGACTTCTTCGATTCGCGTCGGGGACTTGCGCGGTTGTTCCGTGAGGACTGGCCTGAAATCGGCCGATCTGCGGGCTTCGCGCCAGCAATGGACGTGCACGAAACCGAGGCAGGATACGCGGTGACGGTGGAGCTGCCGGGGATGAAGAAGGAAGACGTCACGGTGGAATGCCGTGAACATCTGCTGACCGTCAAGGGCGAAAAGCGCAGCGAACGCGAGGAGAAGGACGAGCACAGGCACTACACCGAGCGCTCGTTTGGGCGCTTTAGTCGGAGTGTACGCCTGCCTTCCGATGCGGGCGACGACGTGAAGGCGCGCTTCGACGCCGGGGTTCTGACCATCGACATCCCAAAGGAAGAGGAGCACAAGCCGCAAGTCGTCCATATCGAGTCGTAGCTAGGACCCGAACCGCCAGATGTCGGGGTGCTGGTTCGCGTAATCGAGTGCAAATGACAGATGCGCTTGGCTCTGCGCGTGGATCTCGCAGAGCGGCTCACCGCGTTCCACCCCGTCACCGGGCCTGCGCAGCACGCGCAGCCCGGCGGCGGGGTGCGCGGGGGCGCCTGCCAGCTTGGCGAGTGAGTTGATGCCACGGCAATCCACCAACGCCACTCGTCCGGCGTCCACGGCCGCAACCTCGGCCCGAAAGGGAGCCGGCGAGAGTGGGGCTTTGGGCCCCTGCGCCTCGATGATTTCATGCAGCTTGCGGGCCGCAGCGCCCGAGTCGAGAGCCTCGCGCGCCCGCACGTAGCCCTGCGATGGCGCGACCGCCCCGACCGTTTCCAGGATCCGTGAGGCCAGGAAGAGCGACTTCTCGCGCAAGTCGATGGGCGCCTCGGGCGAGCCGTCGAGGACGGCCAGCACATCCAGCGCCTCGAGCCGCGGACCCACCCCGATACCCACCGGCCCGTTGGCCTCGGTCACGGCGATCTCGACCTCCAGACCAACGGCCCGCGCCACCGCCTCGAAGGTTGCGCCGAGCTGGTGGGCGCGCTGGCGCGAAGTCACCTTGGCCGTGTCGCCCAGCGGGATGTCGATCAGTGTATGAGTCGCGCCCGCCGCCTTCTTCTTGCTGATGATCGAGGCGACCATCTGCGCCTCGGTATCGATACCCATGGGGCGCTCGACGGTGATCAGGACATCGTCCGCGGGCGCGAGATCGAGGGCGCCCCCCCAGGCGATGCAGCCACCGGTGCGCTCCACCACCTCGTACATTCGCTCACGGCCGAGCGCCACGTCGGCCAGCACCCCCATGCTGTCGGCTGTGCCCGCGGGACTGGTGATCGCACGCGAGGAGGTCTTGGGAATCGTGAGTCCGCAGGCCGCCAGGATCGGCACCAGGATCATCGTCGTACGATTGCCGGGAATGCCCCCGATGCAGTGCTTGTCGACCACGGGCCGACCGGGGAAGGAGAGCTGGGTTCCGCGGTCGATCATGGCCTTCGTGAAGTCGATGAGCTCCTCGACGTCCAGACGCTGTAGCGCACAGGCCAGCACGAACATCGAGAGCTCCACCTTCGAATAGCGATGGTGGACGACATCCGACAGAATCGCGTCGAAGTCCGAGCGTTCGAGCCGTGAGCCGCCGAGCTTGTCGCGAACGCGTGCAACGCTCTCGGGCGGCGCGGCCAGGGCGGCCTGCAGCAGCGTACCCTCGAGCACGTCGAGATCCCGGAATGCGGACTCCGAGAGCCCGATCTCATCCTCGGCAACCAGCTCGTCGTAGCAGAAATTGAGGATGCCCTGGATCTCTCGTTCTGGCGCGCCTTCTTCGGATGCCGAGATCACGCGAACCCGGTCGAGGGGTTTGAGACCGAGTCGTCCCTTCTCCACCGCATTGCGGTGCAGGAAGACCACGTGCTCGGCCTGGGTGTCGATCCCGATGCGGCGCAAGCGGAACAATCTCTGCCTCCTCAGCGGCCCCGGCGGCCACCGCCGAGCGCGTCCGCGGCCAGCAGCACCTCGAAGAGCTCGTTGTTCGGGTCATGGAGCGGACGGAGCAATACGGCCCGAGGTCCGTCGATCTCGGGAAGGTGGACGAGGCTCTCGCGATCCGGGAAGCGATGCACGTCCACGCCGCGCGCGGGCACGCCCAGTGCCCGCGCAACGCTTCGCGCTAGCCTCGCCGAATCCATGAAGTAGTAGAGCGTGTCGACCGTCACCCCTGTCTCATCGACTCCAGATCGTGACCCATCCGAGCACCCCGCGCCGCGCCCAAGGTCGATGAAGGGCTGCGACAGATCGCCACGCTCGCGCACCGGATCAGGCGGGAGGCTATCATCTCGAGGTCGACAGCGCGTGGAGAGGGTCGACCCGCACCGCACCCCAACCAGCCATCTGGATTGCAATGTACGAATTCCTCGACTATCAGGCACAGGACGTGATGACCCGGGATCCCGTGACGGTGTCGCCCAACGCGACGCTGACCGAGCTCGAGCAGATCTTCGAAAGTCACGACTTCAACTCATTGCCCGTGATCGATGACAACGGGAACATCCAGGGCATCGTGACGAAGCTCGATCTTCTGCGCGCCTTCGAGTTCGACGACGAGCACACCTTTCCTCCCTACCAGGAGATCATGAAGCGCCGTGTGCGCAGTGTGATGTCGCGTGAGGTCCGCTACGTCTTTCCGCGCACGCGGCTGCCCCGTGTACTGACCCGCCTGCTGGACACCGGATCCAAGAGCCTTCCGGTGCTCGATGACGAGCGGCTCGTGGGCATCGTGGCGCGTGAGGATGTGATGCGCGGGCTCCGGCAGGCGGTCGACGGTCAGAAGGCCACGGATGACGAGTCGACGCTCTGAGGTCGGCTATCCATCCGCGTTGCGTGCCGGCACAGTGATGACGGGGCAGGACACAGCGCGCACAGTCCGCTCGGCGACACTTCCGAGCAGGACATGGCGGAGACCGGTCAGCCCCCTCGTACCCATTACGATCAGATCCGCGTCGAGCTCCTTGGCGGCCTCGACGATGGCGTGCGACGGCACGTCGACGCTCAGATGCGCATTCACCTTTACACCCGCTTCGTGTACTCGATCGCGGTCTGCGCCGATTCGGCTCTGGGCCGACTCGCGGAGCGCCTGATGGGTGTTGTCGGGCAGCACCGGACCGTAGGGAGACAATGTACCGAGCGTGGCGGGGTAGCAGTGGAGAAGCTCGATCGTGGCACCGAATACCTTGGCGATCCCCAGAGCGTGATCGATGGCGGCAGAGGCCGAATCCGAGAAGTCGACGGGCACCAGAATCCGTTTCACCTCGAAGCTCATGGGGATCACACCTCCGTGCGTACGCGTGGGCGCTGATGATGGCGCAGCATGGGCAGCATGGCGAACCCCACAAGAGCGAGGTTCCAGCTTGAGCGAATGCCAGCCACTGCCGGAGGGCTGCGTCGAAGCCTTGTCGCAACCGGGTGGGCATCCTCATGATCCGGCCGCAACGCCAGTCATCGACTACATCCAGACCCATATCTCGCACCTCTTTCTGACGCGTGATCGCGTCTACAAGCTGCGCAAGGCGGTGGAGCTGCCCTTTCTCTCCTTCGCGACGACGGCACGCCGCAACGCCGATTGTCTGCGCGAGGTCGAGCTCAATCGGCGCCTGGCGCCCGACGTCTACCTCGGCGTCGCGCCGATCCAGCAGAGCGCGGACGGCTTCGTCCTGGGCCGAGTCCAAGAGGCACTACAAGGTGCCAAGGGCGCTGCGGCGTTCGAGCACTGCGTCGTCATGCGGCGGCTACCCAGGGATGACGATGCCCTGCACCGGCTCGAGGATGGCCGGCTGGAGCCCGACCAGATCGATGCCCTCGCCGAGCTCCTGGCCGACTTCCACGCTGGCCACTCGCTCGGCCGCCCGGCCCCGTGGCCGGAGGACGAGTGGCTCGAGCGTGTGGCGCGCCCCGTAAGGGATACGATCGCCCTGGCCCGCTCGTCGAGCAATGACGCCATCGAGCCGGACATCCTTGCCCACTGCGAACGCAGGATGAAGGACATTCTCGAGTCAAACCGCGCCTGCTTCCTCGCTCGGCGGGAGGCCGGCCGTGTGGTGGACGGTCACGGGGATCTGCATCTCGACCACGTGTGGTTCGAGCCCGGTCGCGCCACGCCGATCGCAATCGACTGCATCGAGTTCGACGACGACCTGCGCCACGTGGACGTCGCGGCTGAGCTGGCCTTCCTGGTGATGGATCTGGCCTATCGCGGCCGGCCGGACCTGGCTGAGCGTGTGCTCCGCCGCTACGCGGCTGCCACCGACGACTTCGCACTCTACGGCGTGGTCGACTACCACGTGGCCCACCGCGCACTGGTGCGCGCCTCCGTGGCCTCCATCGCGACGGACGAGAAGGAGATCGCCGCCGAGCAACGTACGGCCGCGGCGACCAGCGCACGCCGTCACGCGCAGCTGGCAGCGGATTGGCTCGATCGCCGGCCGCGACCGCTGCTGATCGTGATGGCTGGGCGGGTCGGCAGCGGCAAGAGCACGGTGGCCGACGAACTGGCCGACCAGCTCGAAGGCGTCGTCATCGCTTCGGACCGCGTGCGCAAGCACATGGCCGGGATGTCTTGGCACGACCACGTGAAGGCGGCTCCCGGTGAGGGCCTCTACGACGACACCCAGCTGGATGCGGTCTACGGAGCGCTGCTCGAACGCGCCGCGTACGTCATCGGATCCGGACGCGCCGCGATCCTCGATGCGACCTTCTCACGCCGCACCTGGCGCGCCGGCGTGGAGCGGTGGGCGATGGAGCATCGCGTTCCGATTCACCTCGTGGAAGCGCGCTGCCACGAGGCAGAGACACTCGCGCGCCTGGCCCGTCGCAATCAGGACCCGGAGCGGATCTCCGACGCCGGCCCCGAGCTCTACGCGGAGAGCCTGCGCAGATGGGAGCCGCTGGACGATTGGAAGCCCGAGCATCGCAGCGAGATCTGGACGGATCGCGATGATTGGCGAGACTCGCTGCGCGAGGTGTGCGCTCAGCTTGATGAGGGGGGGGTGGCAGCATGAGAGAGGCTTGGCGACGCAATATGACATGGCTGCGCACGGTCGGGGTTGTCGGACTCCTACTTGTCGGTCACCCGACGATCGCCACGGCCGAGAAGAAGTCCGACGCGCAGCCGCGAGCGGAGATGAGCCAGGTCTTCGAGGCCATCACGCACCTGCTGCCGCTGAGCCTCAGCGACGAGAGGTGGTCGGATCCGGCCAACCGCGCCGAGATCCAGAAGTGGCTCGACTTGCTCGCCTCCCGTGCAGTGGCACTCGAGAGCCACGCCGAGCAGCGAGACGCCGGCTTCCGCAATCTGAGTCGCGGCCTCTCGTCCGACGTGGACGAGATCCGCGAGCGCTTCCGCGCCGGCCGCTACGAGGAATCACGCTTCTTCATGATCGAGGCCACGGGCAACTGCGTGGCTTGTCACTCGCGGCTGCCGAGCGCACGCCAGTTCCCGCTGGCCGAGCAGCTCACGAATCAGCTCGACTTTTCTCGCCTCTCCGCACACGAGAAGACGCAGATCCTGGTGGCGACGCGGCGCTTCTCCGACGCCATGGACGTGTGGGAGGCGGCCTTCGTGGATCCGGAAATCACACCGGGCCAGCTCGATATGGGCGGCTATCTGCTGGACTACCTCACCATCGGCCTGCGCGTCGAGCGCAACCCGGCGCGCGTCCGCAAAACGCTCGTGCAATTTCGCGCCCGACCCGACCTGCCTCTCTATCTCGGGCGCCACGTCGACGGCTGGGTGCGGGCGCTCGACGCCACGAAGGGTGACCTCGAGCGCAAGGACCGCCTCGAACGCGCACGGCAGCTGGTGCGAACGCGCGGCACCGATGTGATTTCGCCGCTCGGCCGGGACCAGGTCGTCTACGATCTGGTCGCCGCTAGCCTGCTGCTCCAATACATCGACGCCGCCGAGGAGCCCGGCGCGAGCGTCGCCGAGGCCTACTACCTGCTCGGGCTCGTCGAGTCGCGCAGCGTGGATTCATATTGGGTCCCGCAGGCGGAGTTCCACCTGGAGACGGCCATCCGGCTCGCACCGGGCGAGCCCTTTGCCCGCGACGCCTATGCGATCCTCGAGGAGTACTTGATCCTTGGCTACGGCGGCGCGTCCGGCTCCGACCTGCCAACGGACGTGTGGTCGACACTCAATGAGCTGCGGCGCTTGATCGACGAGCACACGGCGCCGGATGAGGGCGAGGCCAGCTGATAGGCCACGGACACGCATCGCGAGCCCGGCGAGAAGGCTTCCATGGCCCACCTTTGACAGGCGGGCTCGCGGCTCCGAGACTACTGAAATGAGCGAGGTCAGCGAGCTGCAGAGCCTGGAGACTGGCACCCCCATCCTCTTCGGAGGGAATAAGGTGCTGCGCGTTCCGGCGGAGATCGCCGAGCGCTTCCGCTCCGGTGACTCGCTGGTGGTCGTGGAGGCCACCGAAGAGCTGCTGCTGATACCGTCCGACGAACGACGCATCGCCGAGACCGCAGTCACACGTGCTCTCGCTGCGTTCGAAGACCTGTCGGCGGCGGATGACGCGGCCATCTCAGCCTTCTACTCGGGCTTCGCAGAACGGCTCGAGGACGAGTCCATCTGGGCGCGCATCCAGGCGGTCAACGATGAGGACGTGGCGGACGCCGCCCGGCGCGACCGCTCGACGACCCGCCTGATCGCCAACGAGAAGCTGCGCGCGGGCATGATCGATGGCCTGCGCGGCTGGATCCGGGCGCAGAGCCGACGCGACCAGGTGATGGAGATGGTGGAGCACGATGGCTGGCGGGTCGAGCTGGTCGGCGCGGCGCTCGGCGTGGTCGGCTTCGTCTTCGAGGGTCGGCCGAATGTGCTGGCCGATGCGACCGGGGTGCTGCGCGGCGGCAATAGCGTGGTCTTCCGAATCGGGCGGGACGCGCTGCGCACCGCGCGCACCATCATGCAGGAGGCACTCCGGCCCGCGCTGCTCGCGGCCGGGCTGCCCGAAGGCGCCGTCTCGCTCGTGGACAGCAGCGCTCACGCGGCCGGCTGGGCGCTCTTCAGTGATCGGCGCATGAGCCTGGCGGTGGCGCGCGGCTCGGGCCCCGCCGTGGCGACGCTCGGCGCCCTGGCCCAGCAGGCCGGCGTGCCCGTGAGCCTGCACGGCACGGGGGGGGCGTGGCTCGTGGCTTCGCGAACTGCGGACAAGGACGCCTTCGCGGCCGCGGTCTACGATTCCCTCGATCGCAAGGTCTGCAATACGCTCAATGTCTGCTGCATCCCGCGCAGGCGCGCCGATGAGCTCGTCCCCATCTTCCTCGACTCACTCCAGCGCGCCGGCGAGCGCCTGGGGCAGAGCTACAAGCTGCATGTCGTCGAGGCGGATCGGGACGCCGTGCCGGCCGAGCTCTACGAGCGAAGAGTGAACGTCCGTCGTGCCGAGGGCGACGTCATGGAGCCGCAGGCCGAGACACTTTCCGAGTCGGAGCTCGAGCACGAGTGGGAGTGGGAGCAGACACCCGAGGTGACGCTCAAGCTCGTGGACGACGTCGATGACGCGGTAGAGCTCTTCAACCGCTATAGCCCGAAGTTCCTCGCCTGCCTGATCGGCAACGACGCAGCCGAGCACCGACGCTTCTACGCGAGTGTGAATGCGCCCTTCGTGGGCGACGGCCATACTCGCTGGGTGGACGGCCAGCTGGCGCTGAATCGGCCCGAGCTCGGGCTCTCGAATTGGCAGTGGGGACGCCTCTTTGGCCGCGGCGGAATTCTCAGCGGCGACACCGTCTACACGATCCGCACACGTGCCATCCGCACCGGCAGCTGACTTCGGAGCGGCCGGGCCGCGGGCGCGTCAGTCG
>JAFDDH010000265.1 GCA_019310975.1 Deltaproteobacteria bacterium
TCGAGGACACATGCTTCGGCGCGGGCGTGATCGTGGCGTTCCCGGGTGAGGGCGATCCGGAGCCGGATCCCGTCACTGAGGGAGCCTGATCCCGGCACGGGTGAGGAGTCGACGCACGTGGGGCCGCACTCCGCACCAGGATGGGGTGGCTATCTTCGGCACGGGCCGGGGGCAGCCGCCCCCTTCTCTTTCTTGCAACTCACGACCGACTTCTTCAGCATCCTGCTAACGACCCTTGAACTCCGCCGGTCGCTTCTCCGCGAACGCTCGAGGCCCCTCCTTGGCGTCCTCGCTGGCGAGGACTCGCTGACCGAGCGCCTTCTCCAGCACGAAGCCGCTCTCGAGCTCGAGGGCGCGCACCGAGATCTCCTTGGCGGTCGCCATGGCCAGCGGGCCGTTGCGGCAGAGGCGCTGTGCCCAGTCCATGGCGGTGGTCATGAGCTGGTCGGCGGGGACGACCTCGTTGATGAGACCCACCTCGTAGGCACGCTTGGCGTCGATGTTCTTGCCAGTGAGTAGGAGCTGCATGGCGATCGCCCAGGGGACCTGGCGCGGCAGCCGAATATGCGTGCCGCCGAGCGGAATGAGTCCCCACTTCACCTCGCCGAGGCCGAAGGTGGCATGCTCGGCCGCAATGCGCAGATCGGTGCCGAGTAGCATCTCCATTCCGCCGGCGATGCAGAATCCGTTCACCGCGCAGATGATGGGCTTGAAGACGTCGGAGAACTGGCGCTTGGTCCAGTCGGCGAAGCCGAGCTGGTCTCCACCCGTCAACATGGGCGCGGCCTCCTTGAGGTCGAGACCCGACGAGAATGCCTTGTCGCCCGACGCCGTGAAGATCGCCACCCACAGCTCTGGGTCGTCGTCGAACTCTTTGAAGGCGTCCTCGATGCCAAGCAGCATGTCGGCCGTCAGCGAGTTCATCGCCTGCGGTCGATCAATGGTGATGATCGCGACATGGTCCTTCTTCTCGAATTTGATCTCGGAGGGTCGAGCCAAGCTTTTGCTCCTGCTTCTTGGTGGGGACTTCTAGGATGCGGCGACGCGCTTGAACTTGGGTAGAGTGATCTCGTCGGTGACGGCTTCGAAGACGACCTCCACCGGCATGCCTATCTCGAGTGCCTCGGGCGCGACGTCCAGCACCTCGGAGAGCAGCCGCACACCCTCCTCCAGCTCGATCACGGTCGGCGCGTAGGGACAGGACTGCTGGAAGGCCGGATGTAGGGCGCGGCCCACGACGGTCCAAGTATAGACCTCTCCCCTTCCACTGGAGCGCGCCCACTCCCAATCCCAGCTCCCGCACTCCGCGCACAGCTCACGCGGAACGTGGCGCCAGGTCCCGCACGCCGAGCAGCGCTGGAAGTGCAGCTCACCCTGCTTGCAGAATCCGTAGAAGTCCTTGGTATGGCCTTCCAGCTCGGGCAGGGGCTTGGTGTATTCACTCATGGAAGGGAATGCTCCTAGCGGCGCAGGATGGCGATGCTGCCGTCGCCGAAATCACCCCAGCCGGTGACGACGCCGATCTCCGCCCCCTCGACCTGGCGGCCCTCGGCCTCACCGCGCAGCTGTCGGACGGCCTCGGTGATGTGGCTCATCCCGAGCACGTGGGCCTCACTGAGCAGGCCACCGTGCGTATTCACCGGCAGCTCGCCACCGAGCTCGATGCGGCCGCCCTCGACGAAGTGGCCGCCCTCGCCACGCTTGCAGAAGCCCGCCTCCTCGAGCTGCTGCAGGAGCTCGAAGGTGAAGCAGTCATAGATCATCGCGAAATCGACGTCCGAGGGCCCGATACCGGCCTTCCCGAACGCCTCCGGTGCAGCGATGCTGAGCCCGGTTCGAAAGAAGTCCTTGCGATTCGTGATCTCGTCCGCCGGATAGGGTTGCCCGCAGGCGCCAGACATGATCTGGATGGGCTTGGCGGCCAGGTCCCTGGCCCGCTCGGCGCTGGTCACCACCACTGCGGCGGCGCCATCGGTCTCGAGGCAGCAGTCGAAGAAGCGGTAGGGGTCGGCCAGCATCGGTGATGCAAGGTAGTCGTCCAGCGTCATCGATCTGCCATGCATCACCGCCTTCGGGTTCAGCTGTGCGTGCTTGCGCATCGTCACCGCGATGGTACCGAGCTGCTCGGGCGTGGTGCCGAACTCGTACATATGGCGGCGCGCCATCACGCTATACCACTGCGGTGGTGCCGTGAACCCAAAGGGCAGATAGTAGTCGCGGGCAATCGCACCCCCCGGAATCGACGCGACATCCTGAGACACCGTCTGACGCACGCGGGCGCCCGAGTAGCCATTCCAGCCGGCGGGCAGCAGTACATGGGTTGCCATCCCCGCGTTCACCGCCGTGGCGGCCGCTTGGAGCGACGCCACCGGGGCCGCCCCACCCGTGTGGATGGTGGCCGCGAAGCGGAGATTCTCGCAGCCAAGGTTGGCCGCGAACTGCTCCGCCCTGCCGAGGTTCGGGAAGGGCATGATGCCGTCAATGACGCGGGGTGTGAGCCCCGCGTCCTGGATCGCAGCCGTGGCCGCGCGCAGCTGTAGGGCGAGCTGGCTCATTCCGGAGCCTGGCTTGCGACAGAAGTCCGTCTCACCGATCCCGACGATGCAGGCGGCTTGGCTCACGTGCGCCCTCCCCTGGCTCCGGCCCCGGCCCTAGACGCGCTTCTTGGTGTCGATCTTGGCGAGCTTCGCCAGGTTCTTGCCCAGAATGCCGGCCTTGATGTCCTCGGTGATGTCGTCGTAGCCGTA
Source organism: Deltaproteobacteria bacterium (assembly GCA_019310975.1). GTDB lineage: Bacteria > Myxococcota_A > UBA9160 > UBA9160 > UBA4427 > JAFDDH01. The sequence goes on from JAFDDH010000265.1 coordinate 2,748, forward strand.
GTTCTTGCGCAGCTCGTCTGGCATTTCGAGGTTCCGCACCCAGTCGACTACGCGCTTGGTGTCGTCGAAGGGCAGATCGAGCCCCATCACGATCTTGCTCGGGTCGATCCACTGCATCGCGGTGCCCAGCGCGTGGTATCCACGGTAGGGAGAGCGCTCGTACCAGCCGACGATCCCCGACATGCTGATGTAGAGATTCTGATGCTTGCCGGCCAGGCCGATCAGCTCCTCGGTGTGCGGCCACGCCATGTGGTAGGCGATCATCTTCAGCTCGGGGAAGTCGAGCAGCACCTTGTCGAGGGTATCGGGATGCGTGTGGGAGCTCGGCTGCGGAACCACATAGGACATGCCGGTGTGGACGGTCAGCGCGACGTCGAGCTCGCAGGCCTTCTCGTAGAAGGGCCACATCCGCTTGTCGTCGAGCGCACCCAGATCCTCGGGCTGGTAGACCTTACAGAGCTTCGCGTTGCACTCCTTGACCATATGCTCGAGCTCCCAGATGGCATTGTCGACGCCACGTCGGAGGATCGGGCCGACCATGCACTCGAGGTACATGCGCTCGGGGTAGGGCTCGATCTGCTGCATCATGAAGCCGTTGGTCGAGAAGGCGACCGTCTGGCCGCTGATGTCCATCATGCCCTCGCGCAGGCAGAAGCAGACATCCACTGCCGCCTCGTCCATGTACTTGATCAGCTCCTCGGCAACGGGGGCCGGCCACTCGGCTTCCTCGCTGGTGAGGTCGCGGCCCGCCCACGCGCGCATGACGCCGTCGACGCTGTCCCACCAGCGCTGCACGTTGGGGTAGTAGTTGATCTCCGAGAGCGTCTGGGGGTTCATGAAGTGGCACTCGGAGAGCGCCACGAAGTGATCGTTGTTGGCCACGGTCGTTCCTCCTGCTGGATGACTTCTGATCTGGATGTTCTGCTCTTGATGTCGTGCTCTCGATGTGGTGCTCTCGATGCCGTGCGAGCGCCGCCCGGGCGTATTCTGCCTCGTCTGGATCGCGGCGACTAGCCGGCCTGGCCGGCGCGAATCAGCTTCCACAGGCGGTTGGGGGACGCCGGCACCTCGCGTGCGAGCTGGCCGAGAGGTGTGAGCGCGTCATTGATGGCGCACATCACCGCGGCCGGCGTGGTGTGGATGGCCCCCTCTCCGCAGCCCTTGGCGCCGAGCGGTGTGAAGGGCGAAGGCGTGCAGACCTCGGCGTGCTCGATCGGCGGCACCTCGTAGACGGTCGGCAGGAGATACTCCATGAACGTCGTCGTGAGCGGCTGTGCATCCTCGTCGTATACGTACTCCTCGAGGAGTGCGGCCCCGATGCCCTGCGCGACGCCACCGGCCGTCTGGCCCTGAACCGTCATCGGATTGAGGCGCGTCCCACAGTCGTCCACCAGGCAGTAGCGCAGGATCTTCACGAATCCGGTCTCGGGGTCGATCTCCACCTGCACGATGTGCACCGCGTGCGCGGCGGTGAGATAGCTCTTTGCACGGCCTTCATCGTCGGCCTGCGTACGCCCGGGTGCCGTCCAGACGTGTGTGGCCTCGGGCCGCGGATCGACGTCCGGTGGCAGAAGATCGCTGCGCGCCAGCATCGTGCCCGCCACCTCGGCGACGCTCATTTCGGCACCTTCGACGCCCTTCAGTCGGAATTTTCCGTCGAGCAGCTCGATCATCTCGGGCGTGGCCTGCATGAGCACCGCGACCACTTTGCACATCTTCTCGCGAATGCGTTCACAGGCGCCGAGGACCGCGCCGGTGATGGCGACTCCGAGCCGACTGCCTCCCGGACCGAACGAGGGCGGCGCGGACTGCGTATCCAGCCGCACGACGCGCACCGTCTCGGGCTCGACGCAGAAATAGTCTGCCACCAGCTGGCATACCAGCGTGTATTGCCCCTGGCCCTCCATCGAGAATCCCACCCGTACGGTGACGAAGCCCATGATGTCGATGTGAACCGTCGCCCCTTCGGGTACGCCCGTCCCCGGCACTCCAACGATCGAATAGGCGTTAAAGTCGAAGACGCCCGGCTCGATCGCGCTGGCGACACCGATGCCCATCAGCTTGCCCTGCGAGCGGGCGATCTCCTGCTCGGCGCGCATGCGTTCGTAGTCGGCCAGTGAGAGAACCTTGTCGAGCACCTCCTCATAGCTCCCACTGTCGTACTCGTTTCCGCTGGGAATCGTGTAGGGGAATTGATCGGAGGGGATGAAGTTGCGACGCCGGAATTCGGCCGGGTCGACATCGAGCGCGCGCGCCGCGATGTCCATCATCTGCTCGAGGACGAAGAAGTGTGGCGGCGGCCCCATGCCCCGGTAGGGACTCGCGGGCACCTTATTGGTCGCGATCAGCTTGAGGTCGTATTGCGCGACGGGAATCGTGTAGGGACCCGTGAAGGCGGCCAGCGGCTTGGCGGCACTGATCGCGCCATAGCATTCGCCCGTGGCTCCGAGATCGTCCACCAGACCGACCTTGAGCCCGGTGACCTGGCCTTCATTCGACACGGCAATCGAGACGTCGTAGTGGCGATCCCAGGCCTGCCCGCCACC
>JAFDDH010000087.1 GCA_019310975.1 Deltaproteobacteria bacterium
GCTTCGTCGCATTCGCGCGCAGGCTCGGACCAGTTCAGGGAGAGCGACATGCAGCTCGAAGGTGGATGTTACTGCGGCGCCGTTCGCTACAAGGCGGAAGGCGACCCGTTGTTCAAGGCGCAGTGCCACTGTCGCGAGTGCCAGTACATCTCCGGTGGGGCTCCGAATATGCTGATGGGAATGCCGCTTGGCAGCTTCGAGTACACCAAGGGTGCACCGAAGAAATTCAAGCGCAGCGACCTCGGGAATGCTGTCACTCGCGAGTTCTGCGCCGAATGCGGAACCCATCTGGCAAGCCTGGTGCCCGGGATGCCGGCGGCATTCCTGAAGGTCGGAACGCTCGACGACCCAACTCAATTCGGTGGCCCCGAGATGGCGATCTACACCATCGACCAGCAGAGCTTTCATCAGATCCCGGAGGGTCTGCCGCACTTCGAGCGCATGCCCGGCTGACGTGCAGGAGCCCGGGACGCCAGCGACCCTCGGCAAGCTACAGAAGAGCCCGCATCGGAAGGACGAGGCGCGTTTCATTCCGACGACGCTCGAGGAGCTGACACCGGAGTTTCTGACGATGGCGCTGCGGGAGTCTGGCGCACTCTCTTCGGGGAGCGTAGGTGAGTGCAGCGCCGAGACCATCGGCGATGGAGTGGGCTTCGCAGGTACCGTTGCACGCATCCATCTGCGCTACAGGGGCGCGGACATCGCCGCTCCCGAGAGCTTGATCGCAAAGCTCCCCAGCATGAATCCGAAGAATCGTGCGTCCGTCGAGATGATCAACGGCTACGAGCGCGAGATCTGCTTCTTTCAGCGTCTCGCGGGTCGATCGATGCTTCCCGTGCCGCGCTGCTACTACGCGGCCATGGATCCGGATCCCCACTACGAGACTCGCCCGGCGCAGCTACGTTGCATGGAACACCTCCCGGTCGCCGTGCTACGGGCTTTGCTTCCGGTCGGCCGATGGTTCGCCGGCATCAGCAAGCGTCGCTACTGCGTGCTGATGGAGGATCTCGCACCTGCTCGCGCTGGCGATCAGGTCGCCGGATGCGGGCTCGAAGAGGCCGAAGAGATCGTCCGCGGGCTCGCTGCCTTCCATGCCAGCTACTGGGGAGACGAGCGGCTTGCGGACGAGATCTGGCTTCCGAGCGTGGACGCCCTCCCACGCGGCTTGATGGCCCTGCATCGCAACGCCCGCCGCCGCTACTTCCACTCGTACGGCGCGAACCTACCCGCTCGCATGCATCAGGCTTGTGCCTGGACGGATTCCCACTTCGAAGCCATGATGCACCACCTCGCGAGCCCTCCGAATACGGTCCTTCACGGCGACTACCGGCTCGACAACTTCGTCTTTGCGGATGACACGATGTGCGCTCTCGACTTTCAGGTTGTCGCGTTGGGAAGAGGCGGCTTGGATCTGGGTTATTTCGTCTGCGGCAGCGTTCACTTGGACGTCGACGAGGAGAGGATCGTCAATGCCTATTGTGATGAGCTTCTACGACTGGGTGTGCGCGACTACGACCGAGCGGAGTGCACTCGCGACTACAACCTCTCGAAGCTCTTCCAGGCGTATATGCACATCAGTGGTGAAGACCTGATCGAACTCGGCGAAGACCGTGGGGCGGAGCTGCTGGAGACCATGCGGCAGCGCGTCATCCAGCGCATACCCGAGCCGCCCTACGACGCACTGCTATAGGTCGCACTCCACCGACACCGGTGCGGTGTTGTTGCACTGGATGCCATCGGTCACTCCGCCCGAGATCTGGGCACAGGCGGAGCTCCTCGCCTCTCTCTCCGCGGCGACGCGATCCGCCGCGGAGGCCTCCGCGCAGATCTGCCGGCCTCGATGCGCCATACACACCTCGCAGCGCGCGCGGAACTGACCCATGGCGGCGATCACGACCACCACAATGAAGCCGACCACGACGAGAATCCCGACGAGGGTGCGCGCCATGCGCGATACGCTAGCAGCCGGCATGTAGGCGGGCCCGCCACCACGGCTGCAGACCAGCGGGGCGTCGTCACACTTTCGGTCGAGCCGAAGGGCTGCGCGGCGGCATATTGATCACAGCTTCGATATCGACATATACGTCGGATTCGTCGATGCGCACCGCGAAGCAGGGAATCGGAAAACCGTCCGCGTCATCCGGCCGAAAGCCCGTTCGCACGTCGAAGTCCCAGCCATGCGCACTACAAGTCACCACGCATTTCTCGAGCACTCCTTCGCTCAGCGGGTCGCCGGCGTGCGGGCAGCGATTCTCCATGGCGAATACTCGCTTGCCGACGCGAAAGAGCCCGACGTCGATGCCATCGACGCTCACGCAGAGACCACGCCCGCTGGGGATGTCGCTGGCTCGCGCAACCTTCTGATATCCCAAACCCGCGCCCCCATTCCTTTGGCGCGGGGAGCTTAGGCGAAATCGGAGAGTTCGCGCGGAGACCAGAAAGCCTCGCCGCTCAGATCAGCTGAGCGCGCATCCTGCCACACGGGCTCGGAGCCGGCTAGGACTCGACCAGCAATGCCTCCAGGGCGAAGACGTGGTCGTCCTCGGCCTCCATCTCGCGCAGCGCTGCAGCCAGCTCGAGCACGTACTCGACGTTGGGACCGGACGGACCGTGGCTGGCACGGACTTGTTCGGCGATCTCGGTCAGGGACGCGGGTCCGAGATAGTTGGCATTCTCTGGCGTTGCGAGATAGAGCTGGGCCTGCACGCTCGGCTCGAATCCGTCCGGTGCGATCGGGAATCGAACGTTGACTTCGTCGCGTACGAATCCACCACGTTCGCGGTGATCGAGCTTGGTGAGCACGCTGCCGCGCGCCTCGGATGCGACGCGGTACACACTGCCCCAGCAGCGCGCACCCGGCTGACGCACCAATGTGGCCACGCGACCGGGGCTCTCGGGTACGCCCCGATGGTCGGTCGAGCCCTGCCAGAAGCGGCGCGTAAAACCCTCGATCCATCCCGTGCGCCGCTCCACGAAGGCAAAGTCCGGCCTCCACACCAGCGACCCATAGCCGAAGATCCAGAGCGGGCTGCGTTCCACTCTATCAGTCCAGGAAGCCGAGCACCTGATCGGCCACGGCGTCCGGAGCGTCGAGGTCCGCCGGATGCCCGGCGCTCGCAATCGAGCCGCGCTGCACAGCCCCCGAGACGCCGGCCGCCTCCTTGGCGAAGAGCTCTGTGTAGGGCATGAGGTGGAACCAGAGGAGCTTCATGTCGGAGTGCCTCCTTTGGTTTCCAACGAGCGCCGAGCGTTCCCGGATCGCTTCTCCAGGAGCATAGGCGATGCAGGGTTGGCTAGTCGGGAGGCTGGGTACAGGTGCGCAGCGCCACAAGCAGGGCGCGCGCCTTGTCGAGGCTCTCCTCGTACTCGGCGGCCGGGTCCGAGTCCGCCACGACTGCACCGCCCACGTGCAGATGCGCCCTGCCCTTTCTGACGAGCAAGGTGCGAATCACGACGGAGAGGTCCAGCCCACCGCGCACATCCAGATAGCCGATTGCCCCAGAATAGACACCGCGCCGCACCGGTTCGAGCGTATCCAGCAGGCGCACTGCGGCGATCTTCGGCGCGCCGGTCATCGAGCCCGGCGGAAACGCGGCTCGCACCAGGTCGAGACCGTCGTGCCCATCGGCGAGTCGACCCACGACGGTCGACACCAGCTGGAAGACGGATGCATAGCGCTCGACCTCCATCATTGCGGGCACTTCGACACTGCCGATCTCGCAGACGCGCCCAAGATCATTGCGCACCAGGTCGACGATCATGAGATTCTCGGCGCGATCCTTTTCGCTGCTCACCAGCTCAGCAGCAAGCGCACGGTCGGCGTCCGGAGTAGCCCCGCGCGGGCGCGTACCCTTGATGGGCCGGCTCTCGACACGACCGTCGGCGCGAAGTTGCAGGAAGCGCTCGGGCGAGCTGCTGAGGATGGCACCGTCTGGCAGGTCCATGAAGCTCGCGAAGGGTGCAGGGTTCTGCTGGCGGAGCGCCCGGTAGAGGGTCCACGTGTCGCCCGCGAAGGGCGCCGTCATGCGCTGTGTGAGGTTCGCTTCGTAGACGTTGCCCGCTGCGATCTCGTCGCGCAGCCGCGAGACGGCATTCTCATACCGGACGCGCCCGAGCTCCTGCTCGAGCCCGACCGGATGCGCGATCGCGCCCTCTGGGCGCGGCATCTCGAGATCGGACGGTCGGATCGGCTCACGCGACTCGCACTCGACCCCGGCCGGCAAGACCCACCGCGCGCACGCGTCCACGGACTCCTCGGCGCGAGTGGCGGCGATGGCGGCGTCCGTCCCGAAGCCCAGCCCGATCGCCCAAAGGGTTCCAGCCTCGTGGTCGAGCGCCACCATGCGGTCCACGAAGAGCAGCGTCGCATCCGGGAACCCGAGATCGTCGCGGCCATTCAGCTCGACGGGCAGCGTCTCTTCGGCCAGCTCGTAGCCCAGATAGCCGACCGCGCCACCGATGAAAGGCAATGGAATAGGTAGATCTCCGGCCACGGCCGGTGTGGTCTGCAGGAGGCGCCGGAGGACCTGGAATACATCGCCCTCCACGGCCCGAATGCCCGGACTCGTTCCTGGCCACACTGCGCGGCGCGTATGCAGTTCCAACTGGCGACCGAAGGCCCGCAGCACGAGATGTGGATCGGCACCCGCGAACGAGAAGCGACCCAATCGGCCGTCCACCAACGCGCTGTCGAGCAGCCACGGGCAGGCCTCGTCGCGAATCCGCTCGAAGACGTCCAGCAGATCACCCGCCCCGGACGGAAGCGCTCGCCAACGGACCTCGCATGCGCGTTCGGGATGGTCGAGGGGGGACGGGCTCATGACTTTCTCGACTCCGACGAAGGCCGGAGACTACCGCAGCCGCCGCATACCGGCCCACAAACATACGCCTCGATCGACGGCTACACTGCGATCGTACGAATCGGGATCAGAGGAAAATCGATGTCATTGCTGCCCCCCGCCCGCCTGCTCCAGCTCGCCCCCCAGAAGGACGAGGCCGGCCGTGAGGAGTCGCCGATTGCACTCTCCATCCACGAGGGCGGCGAAGGCCCTGCCGTCGTGCTCTGTCACGGCTTCCCCGAGCTCGCATACTCGTGGCGCCACCAATATCGGCCGCTCGTCGAGGCGGGCTTTCACATCGTCGTGCCCGATCAGCGCGGCTACGGGGCCAGTGACGCGCCCGAGGGCAGCTCGGCATACGACATCGATCATCTCACCTTAGATCTGGTGCATCTGCTCGATGCCCTCGAGATCGAGAAGGCGGTTTTCGTCGGTCACGATTGGGGGGGCTTCGTGGCCTGGGCGATGCCCATCCTCCACCCCGAGCGCACACTCGGAGTGATCGGCGTCAACACTCCCTATCTGGCGCGCCCGCCCATCCCCCCCACCCAGGCAATGTCGATGATGTCGGGCGGTGATCCCGAAAAGATCTACATTCTCTGGTTCCAGGAGCCTGGAGTCGCCGAGGCTGTGCTGGACCGCGAGCCGGGGCTGATGTTCGAGAAGATCATGCGCCGCATCGGCTCGCCGGCCGAGATGGCCAAGCGCAGAGCGCAGGCCGACGGCGACATGAACCCGTTCCGACGCCTCGACGAGATGGAGCCTGCGGGCGAGCCGCTGCTCGACGACGAGGAGCTTGCCTACTACACGGAGGCCTTCACGAAGTCCGGCTACCGCGGCGGCGTCAGCTGGTACCGCAACTTCGACCGCAACTGGGAGCGGCATCCCGAAGTCGGGGTCGCCACCATCGACCACCCCGCTCTGATGCTCACCGCCGAATGGGATATGGCACTGCCGCCCGCCATGGCGGCCGACATGCCGAGCCGTTGTAGCGATCTCGAGATGCACATGATCCCCGAGTGCGGTCACTGGACCCAGCAAGAAAAGCCCGAGGAGCTCTCGATGCTGATGGTCGACTGGCTGAAGAGGCGCTTCGTGTAGAGGCGCGTAGCTCCGTCCCGAGCACGCAGGCGTCTGGACGCGAGCCAGCAGAGAGCGCGCAAGAAACCTCCTCGCATGTGTGGAGACTCGCTCGCACCGCAAGGGAGTGGACGCTAGCGGACCAGGATCGGGTAATCTTGTCGCATGCGGCAAGTGTGCGTCTATCACGCCGGCTGCCCGGATGGCTTCGGTGCAGCGTGGTCGGTCTGGAAGGCCTGGCGAGGCGAGGGGAGCTACATCGCACGCGGACACGAAGACCGCCTGCGCGGCCGGGACTTCGAGGACGCGCTGATTGCCTTCGTCGACATCGCGCCGGACAATCGCGAGCTCTGCGAACTCGCTGAACACGCCGCCCAGATCCTCGTCCTAGACCATCACGTTACGGCACTGGAGCGCCTCGGCTCCGATCCGACGCTTCAGCGCACACTCGAGGCCGAGGGTCATCGTATCCACTTCGACCTGTCGCACTCGGGTGCCGTTCTCGCCTGGAGGCATTTCCATCCGGACCGCCCCGTGCCCGATCTACTGCGCTACGTCGAGGACCAGGACCTGTGGAATTGGTTGCTCGAGGAGTCCGAGGCCGTGAACGCGGCCATCGCCTCGTACCCCCGCAGCTTCGATATGTGGGAAGAACTCGCGGCGCGCCCGATTTCCGAGCTCGTGCGCGAGGGTCGGCCGATCGTGCGCGCGAATCAAATCGAAGTCGAGCGCACGCTCAAACACGCCACGCCGCTGGCCGTGGGGAAGCGGCGCGTCGAGTCCATCTACTCAACCACGAATCGCGCCGCTATTGGCCACGCGCTCGCAGAACGCAAGGCGTATGGCGACCAATGGGGCTGTGTCTACCGCATCGATGGCGACCGCGTCCACGCTACGCTCTACAGCATCGGCGACTTCGACGTCTCCAAGATCGCCGTCTTGCTCGGCGGCGGCGGCCACAAGAACGCCGCCGGATTCAGCGTGAAGCTCGAGGAGTGGGTGCGGAACTTCGTGTGCTAGGCAGAGCGCTGCCAGTGTCCCCGCCATAGCAGCAGGTCGAGACCACAGATCAGGACGGCCAGGAGTCGCTACTCCTTCGCCTCCCACTGCGTCGGCGTAAAGATCGACAGGCTGAGGGCATGGATGTCGCCCTGCATCTCTTCGGCCAACGCCTGGTAGACGAGTCGCTGCGCTGCGACCTTCGACAGGCCCTCGAAGCGCGCCGAGACGATGGTCGCACTGAAGTGTCCCCCACCGGACCTTGCTCCCGCGTGGCCGGCATGGAGATGACTCTCGTCCTCCACGTCGACGTGCACGGCCTCGAGCCGGTCACGCAGCTTCTGCTCGATGTGAGCGCGACGATCCATCAGTCTTTCGGTAGCCCCAGGATACGCTCGGAGATGATGTTCTTCTGGATGTTCGGCGTGCCGCCGCCGATCACCACCTCGGGCCAGCCGAGCGCAAACTTCGCCCACCGACCGTCCTCGGGCGCCTCGTCGCAGCCCTGCATCAGCGTCGATGCGCTGCCCGTGATCTCCATTGCGAGCTCGCCCATTTCCACCTCGAGCGATGCGCGGTGGAGCTTGTTGATCGAGGTCTCGCTGCCGAGCGGCTCACCCTTCAGCTGCTTGGTGAGGAAGCGCTGGCCATTGAGCCGCATGGACTCGATTCGAATCTCGGCGCGCTGCAGTCGGCGCCGAATCGATGGGATATCGATGGCCCGCTGACCCGCACGCTCTGTATCTCGTGCGAGGTCCTTCAGCTCCTCCATCTTCCGCGTAAGACCGTAGACCTCGGCGATGCTCGAGCGCTCGTTGGCAAGCGCCGAGACGGTCACCTTCCAGCCCCCACCTTCAGCACCGAGCCTGTTCTCCACGGGCACACGCACATCTGTGAGGAATACTTCGGCGAACATCGCCCCACCCGACATATTCTTGATCGGGCGCACCTCGATGCCCGGTGAGTCCATCTCGACCAGCAGGCAGGTGATGCCATCGTGCTTCACGTCGACATCGGTCTGCGTGCGCACGAGTAGAATCATCATCTTCGAGATCATCGCAATCGAGGTCCAGATCTTCTGGCCGTTGACCACGTATTCGTCACCATCGCGCTCGCATCGGCACTTGAGGCTCGCGAGATCGCTGCCACTATCGGGCTCCGAGTAGCCAGTGCACCACTGATACGTTCCGTCCAGGATGTCCGGAATGTACTTCTGCTTCTGCTCCTCGTTGCCGTATTGGATGATCGAGGGCCCCACCCAGGCCAGGCCCATATAGCAACTGCCCAGCGGCGGTGCCTTGCGCTTGGCCATCTCCTCCTTGAGGATGACTTGCTGCATCACCGTGCCGCCGCCGCCACCGACCTCTTTGGGCCAGGAGAAGCCGACCCAGCGCTTCTCCCGCACCTTTTTCAGCCAGCCGCCGAACCAGTTCATGTCGCGCTCGCTCTCGGCCGCATCGAGATTCTCATCGAGGAAGGCCCGCACCTCGTCGCGGAAGGCCGCTTCTTCGGGCGTCAGATTGAAGTCCATTCTAGAGGCCTCCGAGATCGGCGATACGATCGTAGTGGTAGTCCGCGTCCCCGAACATCGGGCGCATCCACTTGCCGCGCTTGAGAAAGAGCTGGATGTCGTACTCCCACGTGAATCCGACGCCGCCATGTAGCTGCACACCGCTGATGCCGGCCATCGGGAAGGTCTCGCTCACATAGGCCTTGGCCCGTGAGACGGCTAGCGGCGCCACGTCGTCGCCGGCATCGATCGCCCAGATTGCGTAGTAGACGAGCGATTTGTAGGACTCGATGTCTACGAACATCTCCGCCAGCGGGTGCTTGACGCCCTGGTAGCGGCCGATCGGGCTGTCGAATTGAATCCGCTGCTTGGCGAACTCAGTCGTGATCTCGAGCGCCCGTTCCGCCGCACCCACGGTCTCCGCCGTGACCAGCGCCGCGCCGAGATCGATCAGCGACTGCACGCCCGCCCAGTCAGCGGCCAAGAGCGCGTCGTCGGCCACGCGCACGTCGTCGAGGTCGAGCTTGCCAAGGCGCTTGGTCAGATCCATGGCCGGCAAGTGGCCCGCCGCGACGCCGTCCGCGCCCTCTTCGACCACGGCCAGGGAGACGGCCTCGGGATCGGCTCCGCTGCGATAGGCGACCACGAAGAGGCCGGCGTTGCCCGCATCGGGGACGAAGTGCTTGGCGCCCGAGAGGATCGTCTCCCCCCCGTCGCGCTTACCCTCGAGGCGCACGCCCGAAGACGACCAGTCGTCACTCTCCTCGAGTACGGCCAATGTTCCGATCGTCTCGCCATTCGCCAATCCCGGCAGCCAGCGTGCCTGCTGTGCCTCGCTGCCGAAGCGCTCGATCGCGCGTGCGGCCAGCAGCGTGGAGATCAAGGGCGAGGGGAAGAGGCTGCGGCCGGTCTCTTCGAGCACGACCAGGAAGGTCTCGAAGCCGAGCCCCATACCGCCCTGCGCCTCGGGCATGGTCAGCCCGATCCAGCCGAGCTCCGCCATCCGGTTCCAGAGATGACGATCGAATCCCTCGTCGCTCTCGACGATCTTGCGCACCTCTTCCAGCGAGGCGTTCTGGTCGAGGAACTTACGCACCTCGGCCCGGAGCAGCTCCTGCTCCTCGGTGAATCCAAAATTCATGTTGGCTCCGTGCCCTTCTCTCGTGCTCTCGTGGAGATTCTCTCGTGCAACCTGGCGCGCGCGTGGCGCGGCATCCCCCTCGGAGCGGGCCGCCGCGGTGTTTCCCGGCCCAGGTGGTGGCGCGCGGGCGGTCGGTGGGCTGCGGCAGTCGCGGGCGGGGAACGGCCCGGCGTGGACTCGCGTATCGAAACCGAAGAATAGTCGATGCACGGCGGCCGAGTAAGGTGTCTCCCCGCTGGGGTCCGGAATTGCCTGGAATCGATACGCAGCCGACGGCGAGCGTCATAGGGCGCGTGCGCACGCAGCGTGCGGCTGAGAGAACCTGCTGGTTCGGAGGATCACAGCGCACCCGCTGCGATGGCAGCAACTGCCCGACCTGATTAGGCTTCTTCTAGTAGTACCCGGAGTAGTACCCGGAGTAGTACCCGGTGAGGGATTCGCGCGCGAGCGCTCCCGTGCCGACGCCGAAGCCCGCCCACCTCCAGGATCCCCGCAACAACAAGGCCGTCACGCATGCGCGAGCCCGAGCACAACGACCTGGGCGTCGACCTCGACCTGCTCTCGAGCTGGATGGATGAGCAGAACCTTGCGCCCGGCAAGATCGAGAACGCCGAGGCGCTCGGCGGCGGTACACAGAATATCATCCTGCGCTTCGATCGCGGCGGCGTGGGCTACGTGCTGCGCCATCCGCCGCCGCATAAGCGCAAGAACAGCGACGAGACGATGCGACGCGAGGCGCGCGTGCTCGCCGCCATCGCGGACTCGGACGTGCCGCATCCGGGATTGATCGCGGCGTGCCCGGACGAAAGCGTACTCGGATCCGCCTTCTATCTGATGGAGCCGGTGGACGGCTTCAACGCCACGACCGGACTGCCCGAGCTCCACGCGAACGACCCTACGATCCGCCACGGCATGGGGCTCTCGATGGTCGACGCCATCGCCGCGCTCGGCCGGATCGACTACGTGGAGGTGGGGCTGGCCGACTTTGGCAAGCCCGACGGCTACCTCGAGCGGCAGGTCGCGCGCTGGCGAGCGCAGCTGGACGGCTACTCGGAGCTCGAGGGCTACCCGGGACCGGAGATACCGCACGTCGACAGCGTGGCGGGCTGGCTCGACACGAACCGTCCCACCCACTTCGAGCCCGGCATCATTCATGGCGACTTCCACCTCGCGAACGTGATGTTCCGTTTCGACGGTCCCGAGCTGGCGGCGGCCGTTGACTGGGAGCTGTCGACGATTGGCGATCCGCTGCTGGATCTCGGCTGGCTGCTCGCCACCTGGCCCGAGCCGGGCGGCGGCGGCGTGGGATCGGTCGGGCTCCAAGCGTGGGACAGCTTCCCGATCGCCGAGGAGCTCGTCGATCGCTATGCCGAGCAATCCACTCGCGATCTCTCCTGCGTGACATGGTACGAGGTGCTCGCCTGCTACAAGCTCGGCATCATCCTGGAGGGCACGCACGCACGTGCCTACTCGGGCAAGGCGCCGAAAACCGTCGGTGATGCGCTCCACGCCACCACGATCGGCCTCTTCGAGCGGGGACATCGACGCATCTTGGCTGCGGAGTCCCCCACATGATGAACGCAGTCGATACTGCGTCGCAGGCCAAGAAGAAGGGCGGCGAGCTCACGCTCACCGCCCTCTTTATCTCCGACCCTCACGGCTTGAATGCCGCGCGTGGATCAACCCACTTCGACAGGAATCGACTTCACCTCGGGCTTCGGGGGCTCGGCTTTCGGCACGCTGACCTCGAGCAGACCGTTTCGGTAGATTGCCTTCACTGCGTCGTCGGCAATCTCTCCATTGAATCGGAAGCGACGCTCGAAGCGCACTTCGCGCTTCGCCTTCTCTTCGTCCGAAAGATCCTCCGACCAGCTCGCACTCTTTCGTATACCGCTCAAGTGTAGAATGCCGTCCTCGATGGAGACCGAGAGATCGCTCTGCTCGACCCCCGGCAGCTCGGCGGTGATCGCGTAGTCGTTCTCACTCTCGACCGCGTTGATGCGCGGCGCGAAGCTGCTCCCACCGGCAACGCGAAGTGTGGGATAGCTATTCATGCTGCGCTGGATCTCGTCCAGAGCACGCTCGGCATCGAGCATCGCCGAAGCGGCCGCACGCATGGGGTGACGATGAATCAGGGCTCCAATAGGCATCGATCGATTCTCCTTCAACTCTATGCCGGCAACCGGCCGGACGGGTGCCCGCTCCGCCGCACACATCACCCGTGGTTGCATCCGCGAGCCGAACGCTGTCCATCTACCGGAGGCGATATTCGACCGGGCTACTTCACCACCCGGATCGTCTGCGACACGGGCATTTCTAGTCACCGGCGTGCGCGCGTCAACCGCGCAGGTCGAACCAGCCGGAAAAAAGGTCCGCGGGGCAGCCGAAGCATCCCTCAGTCCGCCCTCAGACGACGCCTACCCCTTGCAGGCGACTCAGCTCCTCGGAGGACGATACCCAGGGCACCGTACACGGATCCGTTGTCGGCCCCCAGGACCGGGGCGAGCGGAATCTCGCGGGCTAGAGCCGCACGACCGCCAGGATACCCCCGACACTGCCGATGATTGCCACCAGGTAGAGGAGCCCGCCGACTGCACCGTCGCGTGCCTCGCCGTTGAAGTCGATCGAGAGCGAACGCAGGTGGTGGGCGCCCTTCCAGAGCGGCAGGGCAATCAGGCCCAGCAGCACGAGCCGGCCGATCACGTTGGAGGCCAGCATGTGGGCGCGTTCATACGAGAGCGCGTCCGCGGGCACGACGCCCAGCGGAATCGCCAGGCCCACGATCAGCACGAAGCCGGTGAGCAGCATGGTGCCAATCGAAAGACCCGCCCCGAAGAGCAGCCAGATGACGGGCTCGAATCTCAGCAGGAGCTGCTTCATCAGAAGATCCCTCCGGCCAGGATCGTGGCGAGCAAGCAGGTAATGGCCGCCCAGGCGCCGAAGATCACAGCCTTCACGACGCCCGGTGCCAGTACCGGAAGCGGCCCGCCACGCGGCTGCATCTTGGGCATCATGGTCCCGAAAGCACGCACGCCGACGAAGATCAACGAGACCAGCGTGACCAGGTGAAAGAGGATGTAGAGTGGGTTCGAGAGGCCGCGCAGCGCAGTGGCCCATGCATCCGGCCCCTTGCCGAGTGCCCAGGCGAGGTGCCAGACGACGCCCCCGGCCAGCAGGTAGACGATGCCCGTCGCGCCGAAGAGGAGATAGGTGCGAACGCGCGGCGCCCCCCACCAGCTGGCCGGCGTCTGCGGCGGCGCCGTGCGGGTTGCGCCCTTCTTCAGGGGCGCCATCGCCTCGGGATGTGCTGCACCAGCCATGATCAAGCTCCTCCCCGGGGCAGCACGAGGCCCTTGGCCCAGTCGATCACTGCGCCGAGCTTTGCCTGATTCACCGCCGCGGCCGGGTCGACGTTCTTCGGGCAGACCTCGCTGCACTCATTTGCGAACGAGCAGGAGAAGACCGTACCGGCGCCCCGAAAGATCCGGTTTCGCTCGCGATCACCCTGGTCGCGGCTGTCCAGGTTGTAGCGATGGCCGAGCGCGATGGCCGCAGGACCCATGAACTCGGGCTCATTCGCCACCACCGGACAGGCCGAATAGCAGAGCAGACAGTTGATGCACATGCTGAACTGCTTGAAAACGACGAGCTCTGCCGGGCTCTGGCTGTAGGTGCCCTTCTCGTTCAGGGCCTCCATATCCTCGGCACGCTCCTTGGCGCGCACGATCCACGGCTTGACCCTGCGGAATTTGTCCATGAAGCCATCGATGTCGACCACCAGGTCGCGCACGATCGGGAAATTCGCCAAGGGCTCGATCTTGATCGAGTCGCTATAGGCCGAAAGAGGTGTCTTGCAGGTGAGCTTGGGCTCGCCATTCACCATCATCCCGCAGCTGCCGCAGACCGCCATCCGGCACGACCAGCGGTGCGAAATGCTCGAGTCCACCTCGTCCTTGATGTAGTTGATCGCGTCCAGCACCTTCCAGTCGGCCTGAACCGGGATCTCGTACTCCTGGGTCTTGGGGACCTCGTCCTTGTCGGGATCGAAGCGCGTGATCTCGACCCGCATCGTCCTTCCCTGCTCACTCATCAATACTTCCGCTCTTGCGGCTCCCAGTGACCCAGCGCGACGTCCTTCTTGTCGAGCCGGGGACCGTCATCGGTCCGGTACGCGAGGGTGTGGTAAAGGTAATCCTGGTCGTCGCGATTCGGGTAGTCGCGGCACGTGTGCGCACCGCGCGACTCCCTGCGGTGCGCGGCGCTCACCGCCAGCACTTCACCGCACTCGACCATATTCATCAGCTCGAGGCCGGCGATGATTTCGGTATTGAAGACCCTGCTGGTGTCCTCGAATCGGAGGTCGGAAGCGCGCTGCCGGATCGACCGCATGCGGGTCGCCGTGGCCTGCATGGTCTCCTGCTGGCGGTAGACCCCGCAGCCCTCATCCATGGTCTTGTTCATCTCCGTGCGCAGCGCGGAGATCCCCTCAGCACCCTTGCCATTGCCGCGCAGGCCCTCGACGCGTGCTGCCTCCTCCTCGGCCTGCCCGCGCAGAGAGGCCTCGTTGCCCTCGCCCGCGCCCTGCGCAAAGTCGATCGCGTTATGCCCCGCGGCGGCGCCAAAGACGAGACACTCAGTCAGCGAGTTGCTCCCCAATCTATTCGCACCATTCAGCGACACAGAGGCGGTCTCACCGGCTGCGTAGAGGCCGGGAAGCTCGGTCTCGGCTTTGATGTTCGTGTCGACGCCACCCATCATGTAGTGGACGACGGGGCGGATCGGAATGTACTCGTGCACCGGGTCCACACCGATATATATGGTCGCCAGCTCGCGCACAAAGGGCAGCTTGCTCATGATCTTCTCTTCGCCGAGATGCGTGAGATCGAGCGCGCAGTATTGGCCGTACTGGTTCTCGAATCCGCGTCCGGCCTCGAACTCCTGGATAATTGCCCGGGAGATCATGTCGCGCGGACCGAGCTCGGCCTTCTGCCCCACCCCGTAGTCGTACTCGACCAGGAAGCGCTCGTCCTTGTTGTTGCGCAGGTAGCCGCCCTCACCACGAGTCGCCTCGGTAATCAGGATCCCCGTGCCAGGCAGACCCGTCGGGTGGTATTGGACGAATTCCATGTCCTTGAGCGGCACGCCCGCTCGGTAGGCGAGCGCCATGCCGTCACCTGTCTTGATGGTGCCGTTCGTCGTGAACGGGAATATCTTTCCGCCACCGCCCGTGGCAAGAATGACCGAGCGGCCCAGGATGGCGTGGTACTCGCCGGTGCGGATCTCCAATGCGGCGACGCCCTTGCAGGCCCCGTCGTCCGTCAACAGCTTGGTGACGAAGAATTCGTCGTAGCGGACGATATTGTCATAGCGCATGGACTGCTGGAAGAGCGCATGCAGCATGTGGAAGCCGACCTTGTCGGTCGCATACCAGGTGCGCTTGATCGTCATGCCACCGAAGGCCCGCGTCGCCACCGTGCCGTCGTCGTTGCGGCTCCAGGGGCAGCCCCAATTCTCGAGCATCGCCAGCTCCTCGGGCGCCTCCTCGACCAAGTTCTCGATGTCATTCTGATCACCGAGAAAGTCGGAGCCCTTAACCGTCT
>JAFDDH010000088.1 GCA_019310975.1 Deltaproteobacteria bacterium
GCGCCAGAGAAAGTAGCGGTACTCGACCCGGTCGTTGCCGATGCTTCCGCCCGCGTCGACCCATGTGCGAGATGCGATGGTCTGTCCGAGCTGTGCCTCGAAGGTGTCGAGGTGGCCGGCGATCAGCTCGTTGTCGAACTCGGCAACCGCTGAAAGGTGCTCGCCGATGCGTAGCTCCCCACGCAGACGCAGGCGCGTGAGGGAGGTGACGACGCGTTGTTCACCGACGGCATCGAACGCTGGGCAATTGGCGAAGTCGTCCTCGCAGGAAGGGGTGAGATAGCCCGTGTAGAAGTCTTCGAGATTCGTACCCCGGCTCACCACGAGGATCTGGCGTACGGACCCGCCGCCGTCCAGCGAAGCGGGGCCGGACTGCCAGAGCTCACGGGCCGTTGTCGGTCCGGCGACGAGCATCGCAAGCAGCGCTCCCGAAGCGCCCAGCGCAGGGCCTGGGCCGATCAAGCGCGCCGCTCCGCCCGGCCACGACAGCTCATCGATGACGCACCGCTTCGGCGGGCTTCAGGCGGACGGCGCGGCTGGCCGGCCACGCGCTGGCCAGCAGAGCGGTGAGAATGGCGACCGCCGTCGGCACCGTGAAGTCCTCGATACGCAGCACCGGCACGATGGTGCTGGCCATCCCATAGGCGTTCAGGCCTTCCGCAAAGCCGCCGAGGTCGATGCCGTCGCGGAGCCAATACCATCCGGCCACGGCCAACGCGTAGCCGATCAGGAGCCCGACGAGGGTTACAAACACCGACTCGCAGACCACCATCGCCACGAGTCGGCTGCGCGAGAGCCCAATCGCCATCAAGATGCCGATCTCGCGCACGCGCTCGAAGACCGTCATCAGGAGCACATTCGCGATGCCGAATGCCATCGCGATGAAGATCGCGAGATAGACGAAGACCGCCGACTGCTCGGTGGCGTCCAACATATAGACAAGCATTGGCTGTAGCTCGTCCCAGCGCTGGACGTCGAGAGTCGGGAGGGCCGCCGCCAGCGCATCGCCCAGGTGCTCGGCCTCCACGCGTGACCCGGCGTCGATGACGATTTCCGATAGACCGACACCGACGCCCAGCATCGCCTGGGCCTCCTCGAGTCGCATGAAGATCGTGCCTCGATCGAGCTCGCGCGACGCGGTGCGAAAGAGTCCCCCGACGCGCATGGCCTCGCCCGCCAGATCTCCTTCGAGATCCTGCGCGGAGATCACGATCTTGTCGCCTACGCCCACCTTGAGGCGCTTCGCCATCGCCTGACCGATCACGACGCGCCGGGGCTCGTCTGCGAAGTAGTCGCCATCCACCATCGAGTCCGCCACCAGCGTGACACTGGCCTCGCGCCGCGGATCGATGGCGACCAGCCGTGCTCCGACGCTCGCGTAGGGGGAGCTCACCAATCCCTCGGATCGCAATCGCGGCGCCCAGCCGGCGACGCGCGGCTCGTCCTCTACCGCACGCAATGCGGCGCGTCCATCGTTCGGCAGCATGCGCGCAAGCTCGGGGCTGTCGACGTACCCCCGGGCGTGAATCTGCACATGTCCGAGATCCGTCGAGATGGCGGTGTCGAGCATCGTGTAGACGAGCCCGTAGTTGAGTGCCATCGAGATCAGCACACCTGCGATGCCGACCGCGACCGCCGTGATGACGATGCCCGTACGCCGCGTATTGCGCCAGATATTCCGCCACGCCAGTCGCACCACCAGCATCACAGGCTCCGCAGCACGTCCACGGGGCGACCGCGGCTGGCCTTGAGGGCGGGGTAGAGGGCGGTCACGATCGCGACGCCCAGGATCGTCAACGTCGAGCCGATCGGATTCATCACCTTGAGCTTCCACACGATCATCGGCTCGAATCCGAAGAGCTCGGTGACCTGCGCCATATCGCCGCTCAGCGTGATCGGATGCGCTTGGAAGTAGAGCACCAGCGGTATTGCGATGGCGAGCCCCGCGACGAGTCCGAGCCCCGCCAGCAGCAGCGATTCGAGATACACCATGCGAAAGACGGATGCGGGTGAGAGCCCGAGCGCCAGCACGACGCCGAGCTCCCGCTGCCGTTCGAGGACCGCCATCAGAATCGTGTTCAGGATTCCGAATGCCACCACGATCACGAGGATCAGCAGCATGATGTACATGCCGGCGTCGTCCAGAAAGAGGATCTGCTCGAGCTCGGGCATCACGTCCTGCCAGGGGTGCACCTCGATCTTGGAGATGTCGAGACGCGTACGCAGGGAAAGGACGAGGCTGGGCACGGCATCGACTTCGCTGGCCAGCACCGCGATCTCACTGATGCGATCCCCAAAGACGAAGAAGCTCTGGGCGTCTATCAGATCGATCACGGCGAGGCTGCGATCCATCTGCGCCTCGGGCAGGCGCATGATGCCCGTGACCTCGAAGAGGTCGTAGGCGCTCTCGAGCGAGTAGGCGACGGAGTAGAGCAGCACGCGATCGCCGATGTCGACGGAGAGGAACTTGGCCAGGCGCTCGCCCAACACCATGGGCCGCTGCGCGGCGCCGCGCAGGAAGCGACCGGCCTTCAGGTAAGTGGGCAGGCTGGTGACGCCCTCCTCACGATCCGGATCCACCCCGATCACCAATACGCCCCGAGTGGCCGACGCTTCGGAGAGGAGCCCGAAGGAGACCATGCGCGGTGCGTAGCCATCCACGCCGGGCGTCGACTCGAGCACGCTCCGAGTCGCAGCGTCGAGGCGCAGATGGTGATCGAGGGTCAGCTCCTCGAGATAGCCCGGCCCGGTCAGCGTTACGTGACCCGAGCGCACGCGGACGGTGTCGTCGATCATCTTCTCGTGCACGCCCGCCGCCATCGCGACGGAGAAGACGACGAGCACCACCGCGAAGACGGTGGCCGCGACGGTCAGCGCCGTTCGGCGCGGATTGCGCCACACGTTGCGCCAGGCCAGCTTGCTCTCGAGACCCAGGCGCGGCCCTGGTCTCATCAGCGGCGCGCCTTGGTGAGGTTGCGTTTGGTGAAGAGATCGTCGTCGAATTCGGTGTCGAACTCGATGGCAATGAGCCTGACGCGCGTCTCGTGTCCGTCTTTGTCGAGGGGCGTCATGACCCAGAGGTGGGGGACGTATCTTGCGCCGGAGCGCCGGATGTCGCCGAACTCCATCGTTCGCAGGCGCTCTCCGGACTCGTCGTAGAAGTCCTGCTGGAGCGGTGTGCCGTGCTCGGTCTCGATCCAGGCGACGATCCGGCCCCATACCACTGGCGCTTCCTCGTGCGGCACGTACTGGACCACATAGGCGTTCAGGTCCGGATGGCCGGGCGGGGCGGTTTCAATACCCAAGAGCTCATGGTCATAGTCGTCGAGTGCGCTGGACTCCTTGATCAGATCGTCGTTGGTGAAGTCGCTTCCCATCCAGGACTGCAGCATCATCGATGGTGGGATGCGCATCGTCCGCTCGACCCGCGGCACATACATCCACAGGTTCGGATGCAGCTTGAGGAAGCTGGTGCCACGGTCCTTGGCGGGGCCGTCGATCCGGATGAAGGAGCGCTTGCCATCCAGGTCATCCCACGACTCGAAGGCCACCACGCGCGGCTTCGACAGACGTGGCGAGGTCACGGTCATCTCGGCGCGCATATGGGTCTTCGAGCTGCGGAGCGTATCCTCCGCCCGCCGGGCGATTTCACGGCCAGTCAGCCCCTCGGGCGCCGGCAGCAGCTCGCCGGCCCAAGCCGGCGCCGCGAGCAGCACCAGGAGCAATGTATTCAAGCAGTTCAGCAAACGCGGCATGTGTCGCTCTCTCTGGCTCCGCCCGGGCGAATGATCCGCCAATCGGTGCGCTTGTAAAGTCCTGCTGCGTGCCTACGGTTCGAGCGAAGAGGGAGGTGTACCGGATGACTGCCAGTTCGAGCCGACTCGTCGTGGGCACCGATTTCTCGGAGACGGCGGCCGTGGCCATCGACCGAGCCGTCGAGCTGGCGCAGCGGCTCGGCGCCGAGCTGATCGTGGTCCATGCGCTCTCCCCGCAGCCCGTTGCGATGGCCATACCGAGCCACATCATGCTCCCGCCCTCGCTCGATGCCGAGGTCCGCAAGGCGAGCACCACGCGCCTCGAGCGCATCGCGGGTGAGATCTCAGGCACCGGTGTTCGCGTACGAACCGAGCTGATCACGGGCTCGCCCGGGCAATCGATCGTCGATCTCGCCGACGAGGTGGACGCCGGCCTCCTGGTGGTCGGAACACGCGGACTCTCGGGCCTCGAGCACCTGCTGCTTGGCAGCACGGCAGAAACCGTGGTCCGGCGCGCATCGTGTCCGGTGCTGGCCGTGCATCCCGTCGACGGCGCGCCCCTCTCCGATGTGGGGAAGGTGCTGGTTCCGTGCGAGCTGGACGAGGATCCGACGGCCATGGTCGAGCAGCTGACGGTTGGTCTGGCCCTCGAGCCGGCCTCGACGCGGCTGGTGCTCCTCTACTCCGATCATCTTCCGTTCTATCTGCAGCCCCTGATCGAAGATCTGGGCATCGATCGCGTGGGCTTCGATGAGATCGAGGATGATCTGAAGTCGCGCCTCGAACCGACGGCGGCCCGGCTGCGCGAGAAGGGGTTCACGGTGGAGACGTGCGTTCGTGAGGGCGACCCGACCGGAGTCATCATCGACACCGCTCGCCGCGAGGGCGCCGACCTGATCGCCATGGAGACACGCGGCCGCAGCGGACTGGCGCACTTCTTTCTCGGCAGCACCGCGGAGCGCGTCGTGCAGCACGCCTCGTGCCCCGTGCTCACCGTGCATCGACCGGCCGAGTAGGACCGGGCCGGCTACTCGTACACGTGGGTCCGGTAGCGCCACGCCCTCAGCCCGGGGGACCAGTGGTCGGGCGCGAGGCCCGCCTTCTGCTTCAGCTGATTCAGGAAGCTGGGCGGATCGGAGAGTGATTGCCAGACGTCGGGCAGGAACGTGGCACGCTGCTTCCCCTCCTCGATGAGGAGCCCGTCCACGCCGGGCCGCAGCTGGGCGAGCAGGTCCGCCTCCGACACGATCTGCATCGGCTCGAGGGGGCTCAGCACCGAGACGTGGATCTCGAGATCCGTGAACTCCAGCTGCGAGAGCGGTGCAAAGCGCGGATCGTGAAAGGCGGCTCGGCGGGCGTTGCGCCAGACACTCTCGACGAGGGGCTCCGTGGCTTCGAGTGAGCCGATGCAGCCGCGAAGCGTCCCCTCTCGTCGCAGCGTGACGAAGCTGGCCCGAACGGCGGCCAGCGGGGACGAGGACGCTTCCGCCTCGGGGGCCTCCGCCTGATCGCCGGCGAGCTGGGTCGTGATCGCCCTGCGGGCGGTCTCTAGGAGCCTGCGTGCGTGGGCTCTGTCGAGGGCGTCCGGATCGGCTCCCCGCTGGATCGTGTCCGCCGACATGCGCTTCTCCTGCTGGCTTGGCGGCCTCTCGCGAACGAATCGGCCGCCCGCTGTTTACACCGGTGGCGCACTGCTTAGGATGGTGCACATGAGCGCCGATGCAACTCATCCCACGCGGTACTGGAAGCGGCTGCCCGACGGCCGAGTGCAGTGTGATGTGTGCCCGCGCCACTGCAAGCTGCATGAGGGCCAGCGCGGGCTGTGCTTCGTCCGTGCCTGCCAGGCGGGCGAGGTGGTATTGACCACATTCGGCCGCTCCAGCGGCTATTGCATCGATCCGATCGAGAAGAAGCCGCTCAACCATTTTCTGCCCGGCACGCCCGTGCTCTCGTTTGGTACCGCTGGCTGCAACCTGACCTGCGCATTCTGCCAGAACTGGGACATCAGCAAGTCTCGCGAGATCGATATCCTGGCCGACGAGGCCCCCCCCGAGCGCATCGCCCGGGCCGCCGAGGCGCTCGGCTGTCGCAGCGTCGCCTACACGTACAACGACCCGGTCATCTTCCTCGAGTACGCGGTGGCCAGCGCCGAGGCGTGTCGTGCGCGGGGCATCGCCAACGTCGCCGTGACGGCCGGCTACGTGTGTGAGGAGCCGAGGCGAGAGTTCTTCGCTCACATGGATGCGGCCAATATCGACCTCAAGGCCTTCGACGACCGCTTCTATCGCAAGCTCTGCGGCGGTCATCTGCAGCCCGTGCTCGACACGCTGCAGTATCTGAAGCACGAGACGGATGTGTGGTTCGAAATGACGACCCTGCTGATTCCGGGCGAGAACGACTCCACGCAGGAGCTCGAGGCGGCCGCGCGCTGGGTGGCGGACGAGCTCGGGCCTCTGGTGCCCTGGCACTTCACTGCCTTCCACCCCGACTACCGGATGCGCGACAAGCCGCATACCGGGATGGAGATTCTCACCCGCGCGAGGAAGATCGCTCGGGACCACGGCCTGCGATATGTGTACACGGGCAACGTCCACGACGAGGAGGGCGGCTGCACGCCGTGTCACGCATGTGGTGAGCGACTGATCGGAAGAGACTGGTACACCATCACCCACTGGAACCTGACCGATTCGGGTGAGTGCCGATCCTGCGGCGCGCCCTGTGCTGGCGTATTCGATCGAGGGCCGGGGGATTGGGGCGCGAAGCGGCAACCCGTTCGGTTGGCGGACTTCGCCGAGACGGAGCTCAGCCGGGTCTCGTAGTCAGCACCGCTGCGCCCCGCAGCTCGCCGGCGCGCAGCGCCGCGAGGGCCTGGTTGGCCTGCTCGAGGGGGTAGGGGGTGACCTGGCAGCGGATCGGGATGCGCGGCGCCAGAGCCAGCAGCTCGAGCGCGTCGCGTCGCGTGAGATTGGCCACGGATACGAGCTGACGTTCCTGCCACAGGATCCGGTAGGGGAAGGCGGGGATGTCGGACATATGGATGCCGGCGCAGACGACGCGCCCGCCGGGCTCGATGGCGCGCAGTGCGGCGGGCACCAGTGCGCCCACCGGTGCGAAGAGAATCGCGGCATCCAGGGGCTCGGGCGGCATCTCGTCCGAGCCGCCGGCCCAGACTGCCCCGAGCTCGCGCGCGAAGCGCTGCGCGTCGTCGTCGCCCGGGCGGGTGAGGGCGTGGACGCGCCGCCCGTCCGCGACGGCGACCTGCGTGATCAGATGGGCGGCCGCTCCGAAGCCGTAGAGGCCGAGGCGCTCTGCATCACCCGCCATGCGATAGGACCGGTAGCCGATCAGTCCCGCACAGAGCAGCGGCGCGGCCTCGATGTCGCTGTACCCGCCTTGGAGCGCAAAGCAGTAGCGCGCATCCGCCAGTGCGTAGTCCGCGTAGCCGCCGTCGACGTGGAATCCGGTGAAGCGCGCGGCCCCACACAGATTCTCGCGCCCGGAGGAGCAGAAAGAGCAGCGCCCGCAGGTGGAGGCCAGCCAGGGGATGCCGACTCGCTCTCCCACCTGGAAGCCCTCGACCTCGCGGCCGAGCTCCCTGATCCGCCCCACGATCTCGTGGCCGGGCACGATCGGCAGCGTCCCACCGGGCAGCTCGTCATCGATCAAGTGCAGGTCGGTCCGGCACACGCCACAGGCGCTCACCTCCACCAGAACCTGCCCCGAACCGGGTGTCGGCCGAGGGATTTCGTCCAGCCGAAGCGCCTCCCCCCCGCCGTGGTATCGCATCGCCCGCACGCTGGCTCAGAGCTCCGCCGCCGCGAGGTCACGCGCGCGCAGCGCGAGCCCGCTGGCCACACTGATCAGCTCGCCACCCCCGGTCAGTCGCTGCTCACCGAAGCGATCAGCGAAGAGGCGTCGCAGCGCGGGTACGAATGCCGAGCCTCCGGTCATGAACACCCGATCGACTTCTGCGATCGGGGTTCTCGTCGCCTCGAGCAGCCCGTCCACGCAGCCCGCGATGGCGCCCAGCTCCTTGGCGATCCACGTTTCGAAGTCGTGGCGCCGCACCGTCTCGTGGATTCGAACCGCGTCGAATGCGTCCCCCGCCACGGCCACACCCGCGTTCCCGATGATGTCCTCCGGCTGCCGAACGCGCCCGCGCAGGGACGGCCCGACGCGCAGAAGGGAGAAGTCGCTGGTGCCGCCGCCGAAGTCCAGCCCGATGCCGCGCGCCATGGCATGCCCCTCGTCAAGCTCCGCGGCCGGACCGCGTGTGCGGCCGAGATGCTCAGCGCTCCCCCCTGCGCTGGCAAGTGCCGGCACAGATCCGTTGACTGCGACATCCGTGCAGACGCCGTCGCTGCGAATGCCCGGCTGGAGATCGTGCCGAAACATGCGGTGCAGCATGGGAAAGGGCATAATGCAGCGTCCAGGGCGATCCACGCTCGGTTCAGAATCTGTACAGCATGCAGCTCGCATGAGGGTTTTTCCCTACTTCCAATCAGAGCGGGCACGGGTGAGCGGGCGGGGTGGATTTCCGGCCGACTCCGGACGATGGATGATGATGGGGGAGCGCCGGGCTCGACCGACCGGAGAGCGAGCCGAGGTCGCCCATCGCAAGGAATTCACGCCATGGCCCTGCCGCCCGACGAAGATCCGCGAGAGACCCAGGAGTGGCTCGACGCCCTCGACTCGGTCCTCGAGCGCGAGGGCATCGAGCGGGCCCATTATCTGGTCGGCCGGCTGATCCGAAGGGCGCGCCGCAAGGGCGCCTACCTGCCCTACAGCGCGAACACCGCCTACATCAACACCATCCACGAATCCCGGCAACGCAAGCGGCCCGGCGACGGCCCGCTGGAACGCCGCATCCGATCGATCATCCGCTGGAACGCGATGGCGATGGTCGTGCAGGCGAATCGGAACGACAGCTCGCTCGGTGGGCACATCTCGAGCTTCGCGTCGGCCGCCACCCTCTACGACGTGGGCTTCACGCATTTCTTCCACGCGCCGACCGCGGACCACGGCGGCGATCTCGTCTACATCCAGGGCCACTCGGCGCCCGGTGTCTACGCGCGAGCCTTTCTCGAGGGGCGCATCAGCGAGGAGCAGCTCAACCACTTCCGGCGCGAAGTCGACGGGCGCGGTCTCTCCTCCTACCCGCACCCGAGGCTGATGCCGGACTTCTGGCAGTTCCCGACGGTCTCGATGGGGCTCGGCCCGCTCACGGCCATCTACCAGGCGCGCTTCATGAAGTATCTCCAGAATCGCGGGCTGGCGCACACCGAGAACCGCAAGGTCTGGGCGTTCCTCGGTGATGGCGAGACCGACGAGCCGGAGAGCCTCGGCGCCATCTCGCTGGCTGGACGCGAGCAGCTCGACAACTTGATCTTCGTGGTCAACTGCAACCTTCAGCGCCTGGACGGGCCCGTGCGCGGCAACGGCAAGATCATCCAGGAGCTCGAGGCCAACTTTCGCGGCAATGGCTGGAATGTCATCAAGCTGATCTGGGGCAGCTACTGGGATCCGCTGCTCGCCAAGGACACCGACGGCATCCTACGTCGGCGCATGGAGGAAGCACTCGACGGCGACTACCAGGCCTACCAGGTGAAGGGCGGCGCGTATACGCGCGAGCACTTCTTCGGAAAATCGCCCGAGCTACTCGAGATGGTCGCCAATATGAGCGACAACGACATCTGGCGCCTGAATCGCGGTGGCCACGATCCGGCCAAGCTCTACGCCGCGTACGCGGAGGCGACAGAGCACCGGGGACAACCCACCGTGATCCTGGCCAAGACGGTGAAGGGCTACGGGACCGGCGAGGCGGGAGAGGGCCAGAACGTCACCCATCAGGTGCACGACATGCACGAGGCCGCCCTCAAGGCCTTCCGCGACCGTTTCAACATCCCGATCTCCGACGATGAGATTTCCGAGGCGCCCTTCTACATGCCACCGGCGGACAGCCCGGAGATCCAGTACATGCGCGAGCACCGGCAGGCGCTCGGTGGCTACCTGCCGGTACGCCGCACAGACGCCGAGCCCTTGGATACGCCCGACCTCGAGGCGTTCGGGTCGCTGCTCGAGGGAACCGGAGATCGCGAGGTCTCGACCACCATGGCGGTGGTGCGGCTGCTGCAGCTTCTGACCCGGGACAAGAAGATCGGCCAGAACATCGTACCCATCGTACCCGACGAGTCGCGCACATTCGGGATGGAGGGGATGTTTCGTCGCCTCGCCATCTACTCCTCGGTCGGGCAGCTCTACGAGCCGGTGGATAGCGACCAGGTCTCCTACTACCGCGAGGAGAAGCACGGCCAGATCCTGCAGGAGGGCATCACCGAAGCCGGCGCGATGTCGTCCTGGCTGGCTGCGGGCACCGCATACAGCAACCACGGCATCAACATGGTGCCCTTCTACATCTACTACTCGATGTTCGGCTTTCAGCGCGTCGGCGACCTCGCCTGGCTGGCGGGCGACGCCCAGGCGCGCGGTTTCCTGCTCGGCGGTACGTCGGGACGCACGACCCTGAATGGCGAGGGTCTGCAGCACCAGGACGGTCACAGTCACGTGCAGGCCGCATTGATCCCGAGCTGTATCGCCTACGATCCTGCCTACGCGTACGAGATCGCGGTGATCGTGCAGGACGGCCTGCGGCGCATGTTCCACGAGCAGGAGAACGTATTCTACTACGTGACCGTGATGAACGAGAAATACTCCCAGCCCAGCATGCCGGCCGGTGTCGAGCAGGGGATCCTCAAGGGCATGTATCTGGTGCGCGAGGCTGGAGAGGGCCGCCATCGCATCCAGCTCTTCGGCAGTGGCGCCATCCTACGCGAGGTGCTGGCCGCCGCCGACATGCTGCTGCAGGACTTCGATGTAGCGGCGGACGTCTGGAGCGTCACCAGCTACTCGGAGCTCGCGCGTGAGGGGGCTGCGATCGAGCGCTGGAATCTGCTGCATCCCGACGAGGAGCCGCGTCTGTGCTTCGTCGAACGACAGCTCGCACGGCGCAAGGGACCTGCCGTTGCGGCCAGCGACTACGTCCGCGCCCACGCCGAGGCGATCCGGCCCTATGTGGGGCGGCGCTACGCGGTGCTCGGCACGGATGGCTGGGGTCGCAGCGATACGCGTGCGAAGCTGCGCCACTTCTTCGAGGTGGACCGGAACTTCGTCACCGCGGCGGCCTTGAAGGCACTGGCCGACGAGGGCGAGATCGACCGCGGTCGGGCCACCGAGGCGCTCCGCAAATACGGCATCGATCCCGACAAGCCGAGCCCGCTGGATGGGTAGGTAGGGCAGAGCGTTCGGTTCGGAGGCGGCGTTGGCGAAAGTGATCGAGATCCGTGTGCCCGATATCGGCGACTTCGAGGACGTCGAAGTCGTCGAGATCCTCGTCGCCAAGGGCGACGCGGTGGCGCTCGAGGACTCGCTCGTCAGCATCGAGAGCGACAAGGCCACGATGGAGATTCCTGCGCCCGCTGCCGGCATCGTGCAGGCCGTCCACGTCGGGCTCGGTGACGCCGTCTCGGAGGGATCCCCGCTTCTGAGCCTGCTTCTGCAGGAGAAGCCCGCCGTCGCCCCACCCACCGACACCCCGAACACCCAACCCCCACCCCCTCCGACGCAGGCAACCCCGAACACCCAACCCCCACCCACGCCGACGGAGGCAACCCCGATGTCGGCGAAGCAGCAGGCGATAGCCGCCGCCGGTCCGACCGTCGGTCCGCGACTGCCGCCGGTTGCGCCCAGTCGGCCGATGCCCAGCGTCACCCACCATGCCAGTCCGCTGGTGCGCGGAATCGCCCATGAGCTCGGGGTGGACCTCGCGCAAGCGAAGGGCAGCGGCCGGCATGGTCGCATCCTCGAGGAGGACGTGAAGGCGCACGTGCGCGATCGCATGCAGGCTGAAAGAGCCAGCTTGCCGATGCCGATCCGGGATGCGCCGGATGTCGACTTCTCGAGCTTCGGTCGTGTCGAAGAGGTCCCGCTCGGCAGGCTGCGACGCACTGCAGCGCGCAATCTCTCGCGCAGCTGGTTGACCGCTCCCCACGTCACACAACACGACGAGGCGGACGTAACAGAGCTCGAGAGTTTCCGCCGCCAATGCAGGGCCGCCGCCGCCGAGCGCGGTCTCAAGCTCTCACCGCTCCACTTCGTCCTGAAGGCCGTGGCGGTCGTGCTGCGCGACTTCCCAGACTTTCGCTCCTCGCTGGCTCCCGGCGGCGAGAGTCTGATCGTCAAGCACTACGTTCATCTCGGGGTGGCCGTCGACACAGAGCACGGCCTGGTGGTGCCGGTGGTGCGCGACGTCGACCACAAGGGCGTCTACGAGCTGGCCGCGGAGCTCGCCGAGCTGGCCGAGCGCGCGCGCTCGCGGAAGCTCATGCCCACCGACATGCAGGGCGCCTGCTTCACTATCTCGAGCCTGGGCGGCATTGGAGGCACGTCGTTCACGCCGATCGTGAACACGCCCGAGGTGGCCATCCTGGGGCTGTCGAAGCTCGACGTCCGGCCGCGGTGGACCGGTGGCCCCGACATCGATTCGGGCGGCGGCTTCGAGCCGCGCGTCATACTTCCGCTCTCGCTCTCCTACGACCACCGCGTGATCGACGGTGCGGTGGCGGCGCGCTTCACGGCGCGACTCGCTCGGCTGCTCTCGCACCCGGCGAACCTGCTGCTCTAAGTCCACAGCTATTCGGGATCGGCGAAGTTTGGTGCCCGCTTCTCCATGTTGGCGCGGATTGCTTCGACTTGATTGGGCTGGCCGATCAGTCCGGCCTGCAGCCGCGCCTCGAGTCGCAACCCGTCTTCGACGGATATCGTGCGGGCCTCGCCCAAGAGCTGCTTTCCGGCTCGGATCGCATCGGGCGACTTCTGCGCGATCTCCCGCGCCATCTCGAGGGCGAGCGTACGCGGATCGTCGTGTACCCGCGTGGCGAGGCCGATCTCCACGGCCTCCTGGCCCGAAACCACGCGGCCGGTGAAGGTGAGGTCGCGGGCGATGTCGTCGCGCACCAGATGGCGCAGCGTCTGCGTACCGCTCATATCCGGCACCAGGCCCCACTTGATTTCCAGCACCGAGAGGCGCGCGTCCGGCGCGACCACCCGGATGTCGGCGCCGAGCGCGACCTGCAGCCCGCCCCCATATGCGACACCGTGCACCGCCGCGATCACGGGTACCGGGAGCTCGCGCCACGCCCAGCCGGCCGCCTGGGCGAAGTTCGCCGGGCCGTCCCCACCCTTCGCGAGGAGCCCTCCGGCGTCGGCCGGCCGCTTCTTCTCCTCTGCCCGCTCGGCTCCGGAAGCGGGTGCGTCGCCGGCCATGGCCGCAAAGCTCGCCATATCGAGGCCGGCGCAGAACGCGCGCCCTTCGCCCGAGAGCACCACGGCCCGCACCGAGCGGTCATCGGCCAGCTGAGCGGCGGCCTCGGCCAGCCCCCGGAACATCGCCTGATCGAGGGCATTCATCTTCTCGGGGCGGTTCAGGCGGACGTCGGCCACGCCGTCCTGGATGTCGATGGTCACGCGATCGGACACGGGGGTCTCCTCATCGGCGGTTTCGCGCCGCCAGGCGCGCCGCGCGGGATCGGTCCAGGATACCCGAATGGCCGGGGGCCGCCGGACGCGGGATCGGGCCTTTTGGGGGCTCAACAGATGCACTCGATCTGCCGATGCATGGCACGATGGCCTCTGCGACCGAATCCGGCCCGAATCCGAGCAAGTCCCTGCCCGACATCGGCGAGGCCGCCGGTCTGGTCGCCGAGCGCTTCGACCACAGCGGCGTCCTGGCCGTGATGCTCCTGGACGCCTCTGTGCTCCACACCATCGAGCGCCGCCATGGGGACGTGCCCCGCTACCAGGCGCTCGCCTCACTGGCCGAGCTGGTGCAGGAGGTGGGCCAGGAGCGGCTAGACGTGAACGATCTGGTCGTCACGGGCGAGGTCGGCCGTAGCGAGGTGCTCGTCCTCTTCTTCCGCGAGGTTGGCAGCGCGGCCTTCTTCCGAACTGAGATGCCGAGCTTTGCGCAGAGTGTGAAGCGGGCCCTCCACCAGCGCGGCGGGCGCGTCTTCTATCCGTATTTTCGTGGCGTGCCGCGCCTCTGGGCAGGCTCGAGTGTGGCGATCCGCAATCCGAAGCTCGCCGCCAACACACAGCTTCGGCGCCTGATCGAGGAGGCGCGTGCCGATGCCGAGTGGTCCCGTCAGAACGAGAAGCGCGAGCAGCGGAGACTCTTCACCGAGCTATTGCTCGATCGCCGGGTGCATTCTGTCTACGAACCCATCGTCGACGTGCACACGCGAACCGTCTTCGGCTACGAGGCGCTGGCGCGGGGGCCCGAGGGCACCGATCTGCACGCGCCCGTGGCCCTCTTTGGTGCGGCCGAGGACTACGACCTGGTCTACGAGCTCGACTGTCTATGCCGCCAGAGCGGGCTCGGGGGCGCCATCGACTTCCCGGCGGAGACCAAGCTCTTCCTGAACGTGCTGCCGACGACGATCCACGATCCAAACTTCCAGCCCGATCTTCTGGTGCGCACCCTCGAGGAGTGCCAGCTCAGCCCGAGCGACGTCGTCTTCGAGATCTCCGAGCAGGAGTCGATCGACAGCTTCGTGCACTTCCGAGAGCTGTCGGACCAGTACCGGCGGCTTGGCTTCCAGTTCGCCCTCGACGACACCGGATCGGGCTACGCGGGCTTCGAGGAGCTGATCGAGCTGCAGCCCGAGTTCATCAAGATCGACCGCAGTGTGGTGAGCGGCGTCGACGAGGATCCAGTGCGCCAGGACGTGCTGGCCGCGTTGCTCGCGCTGGCCGAGAAGATGGGCTCACGCATGATCGGCGAGGGGCTCGACACACTCGAGGAGCTCGCCATGCTCGGCGAGCTCGGGATCCACTTCGGGCAGGGCTGGCTCTTCGGTCATCCCACGCCCCTGCGTCCCCGCTAGAGCGAGCGGCCTGCGCGCAGCACCACGCTCAGGTTGTTGGCGGGCATTTCGAGCGTGCGCTCGAGCTCGAGGCCGTGCTCGGCCGCAGAGTCCAGCACGTCTTCGAGGTCGCGCACGCCGAATCGCACGTCGCGCTGGCGCAGGCTGTGGTCGAATGCCTCGTTGCTGGGTGCGGTGTGCCGACCGCCGCGCTGATACGGACCGTAGAGATAGAGGAGGGCGTCGGGGGCGAGCAATCGACCGGCGCCGCGCATCAATCCCTGGCAGGCCGTCCAGGGTGAGATGTGGATCATGTTGACGTTGAGGATGGCGTCGGGGCGCTCCACCTGGTCGGCCCAGTCATCGGCCTCGACGTCCAGCGCGAGTGGCGGGAGCACACTGGGCAGGCCTTCGAATCGGGTCCAGGCCGCGATGCTCTCACG
>JAFDDH010000266.1 GCA_019310975.1 Deltaproteobacteria bacterium
GAAGGAGTTCCTCCCACGGATTTTCGCCAACGAAGGTCAGTGGTCCATCACCTATACCGAGCCGGGGGCGGGGACAGACATCGGGAGTCTCCAGACGAAGTGCATCGACAAGGGCAATCACTTCGAGGTGACTGGCACCAAGCTCTTCATCACCTCCGCGCACTTCGCCAAGTGGCATTGGATCGCGGTGCGCACGGATCCCGACGCCCCCAAGCACAAGGGCATCAGCATCCTGATCATCGATGTGGATTCCCCGGGCATCACGATGTCGCCGATGTGGTGCATCGGGACGACCACCGCCGAACGAACCAACGAGCTCGTCTTCGACAAGGTGAAGTTTCCCAAGAATCGCCTGGTCGGCGAGCTCAACAAGGGCTTCTACTACCTGATGCAGGCCCTCGACTACGAGCGCTTCGCAATCATCGCGGCAGCCCAACACACACGCCGCTTCACCACGATCCTCGACTATCTCAAGAAGCTGAAGATTGGTGATGAGCGCCCTCTGCACGACGATCCGGCGGTGCGCCGCAAGATCGGCCGGATGGCGACGCGAATCGATGTCGGCAACATGCTCGAGCGACTGTGCATCTGCATCGCCGCCGAGCGCGTGCCCTCGGCCGAGGCGGCGATGAACAAGGCCTGGGGATCGTGCATGCAGGACGAAGTCTGCCAACTCGCGCAGGAGATCATGGGGCCCTTCGGCTTTCTCGTGGATGGAGCCGAGCACGCCGGCCTGAATGGCTACATCGTCGAAGAAGGTCTGATGGCCGGTCATGTCAAGGTCGCGGCAGCGGGTGTGGACGTGGCGAAGAGCATCATCGCCAAGCGGATGCTCGGGCTGCCCAACCCGCTGGGCAAGCCGGAGCTTCCCGGCAAGAGCTGAGCGCCGGAACCGAGCGGCGAGCGAGACTCGAGAGCACCCGAAAGCACATTGGAGACCCCGCGATGGACATGAAGCTGACCGACGAGCAGGCGCAACTCCAGGAGGCCGCACAGAGGTTCATGGACGATGAGTGCACGATGGCCTTCGTGCGCGAGATGGAGGCGAGCGAGCTCGGATTCAGCCGAAAGATGTGGAAGCAGATGGCCGAGCTCGGCTGGCTGGGCATCGATCTACCGGCCGACGTCGGCGGGTTGGAGATGGGCACCCTCGACCTCGTCATCCTGATGCGCGAGCTCGGGCGTCATATCTGCCCGAGCCCCTTCCTCTCCACCGCGATCATCGCCGGGTCGGCGATTGCCCGCGCGGGCAGCGAGGAGCAGCGCCAGCGCGTCATTCCCCGGATCGTGGACGGCGAGACCATCGTGGCGTTCGCCTACCAGGAGTTCTCTCGCTCGTTCGATGCCGGCGGAATCAAGGTCGAAGCTCGGGCTTCGGGCGACGGCTACGTATTGAACGGCACCAAGATGTTCGTCGAGTACGCCGCCGCCGCCGATCTCCTTCTGGTGGTGGCGCGCACATCGGACGCGCCTCCGTCGAGGGCCGGCCTCACGATGGTCCTGGTGGACGCCAGGACAGCGGGCATCCACTTCAAGAAGACTCCCACGATGGCCCGGGACCACCACTACGAGGTCGAGTTCAGGGGCGTCCAGATCCCTGGAGAGAGCGTCCTGGGCGGGGTCGGTGACGCCTGGAGCGATCTCGAAGGAGTGCTCGACAAGGCAGTCATCGCCTTCTCCGCCTTCACGAATGGTGCATCCTTCGAGCTCCACGAGCAGTCGACCCAATTCGCCAAGGAGCGGGTTCAATTCGGCCGCCCGATCGGCCAGATTCAGTCGATCCAGGGCGGCCTCGCCCAACTGATCATGGAGATCCTCGGTGCCGATATGCTGACCATGTTCACGGCGTTCCACATGGACCGAGGCCACCACGTGCGTGGCTACGTCGCAAAGACGAAGGGCTTCTCGTCCGAAACCGTCGCCCGGACGATGGACATCGGCAGCCAGGTCTTCGGCGGCATGGGCTATATGGAGGAGCAGGACACGACCTTGTACCTGCGCCGCGGCAAGCAGTACGAGCTGATGCTCGGCGGAAGTGGCTATTGGTACGATATCGCCGCCGAGGAAATGATCGACGTCGACGAGCCGCTGCTGCTGACCTGATCCACTGCCCGCGTCTCTACGAGCGAATCATGCTGAAGCGGATCCTCCCGGACAAGGCGAGCGAAAGCCGCTGAACGCGACCGTCTGCTGCGCCTTGGCCGGGTGGGCGGTCGCTATTCGATGTCCAGATTGAAGAATTTGATCGCGTTGTCTCGCACGATCTTGCGCGTCTCGTCCGCCGGGATGTCCTTGAAGCGCTGCTCCACCAACTCCTTCGAGTGCGGGTA
This sequence comes from Deltaproteobacteria bacterium, assembly GCA_019310975.1. Taxonomy (GTDB): domain Bacteria; phylum Myxococcota_A; class UBA9160; order UBA9160; family UBA4427; genus JAFDDH01. The sequence continues at coordinate 2,331 of JAFDDH010000266.1, forward strand.
CGTGGTGTCGCTGTGCGGATAATCGACCTCGAACATGATGTTGTCGACGCCAATCTGATGCCGGATCGAGAGACCCACGGCATCGTCCAGGAAGTTGGCGTAGAGCTGGCGCTTGAAGTAGAAGCTCGGCTTCTCCTTGATCGCGGAGTGGGTCCAGTATCGATGCTTCATATATACCTCGTCCGCGCGCTGAATCAGGTAGCCGATCCAGCCGATTCCGCCTTCCACGGAGAGGAAGCGCAGCTTCGGGTGCCTGTCCAGCACGCCACTCCAGAGCAGTGTCGCAACACTGACGAAGTTGCTGCTCGGAGCAACCGTCACGAAGACCTCGGCTGGAGTCCCCGCAGCCACCGCCAAGGGCAGCGGTGAGTCGCGCATGGATCCCGACGCGATGTGCATACTGACGGGGATCCCTGCCTCCTCCACCGCATCCCAGAGCGGATCCCAGTGCGGGTCACCGATATTGGGCAGGTCCAGGCTCTCGGGGGCGTTGGGGAAGGAGAGGGCCTTGTGGCCCAGCCCAATCCCGCGCTGGAGCTCCTTGATGGCGAGATCCAGATCCCAGAGTGGAACGATCATCTGACCTATGAAGCGGCTGGGATCGGTCGCACACCATGTATCCGCCAGCCAGTCGTTGTAGGTCTCGAGGCAGCGAAGCCCGAGCACCCTGTCCTTGCACTCGCTAAAGAGTGTTCCGGCCATTCCCGTGACGGTGGGGAAGAGGGCGGAGACCTGGATTCCGTCCTGATCCATGTCTCGGAGGCGTTCCTTGGGGTCGTAGCAGCCCTTTCGCATGTCGGCGAACCGAACGGGCTTCGGGGTGTACTCCTCGTAGGGGCGCCCGGCCATGACGGCGAGCCCGATGTTCGGCATCTGCTTGCCCTCGAACTCCCAGTAATCCATGTCATCCACTTCGATGACGTGCGGTGCCCGGCCCTGGAATTTCGCCTCCAGTCGGCCCTCCCAGACATCGGGAGGCTCGATGATGTGGTCATCCGTCGAGATCAGATCGTAATCGATGCTATTGCTCACTTGCATTCTCCTAGGCCAAAGCTTCCACTTCGGCAGATCAAGTCCGGTCAGACTCAGCCGTGCTGGCTGAGAATGTAGTCACCCGCGTCGTCCAAGATCGCCTGCCAGCCCGGATAGACGACGATCGTAGTAAAGCTCTCCTCGACGATGCCCGGGCCGTCGATCGTATGGCCGGCCCGAAGGTCGGTGCCCCTGTAGATGCGAGTCTCCTCGAAGCCCCTGCCGAGATTCGCTTGCCGGGTGCCTACGGGTGTAGCGGCCTCTTGCCGCGCCTCGCGTCCCGCACCAAAGGGCGGCTTCGTGACCTCGATGGATGCCTGGAGTCGAGCACCCGTGATCTCGGGCACCTCGTCCACCCGGCGGTGGCCATAGGCGGCCTCGTGCTCGCTGTGAAAGCCCTCGATCACGTCCGCGAACACGTCCGCATCCACGAAGGAGAGATCCCGCGCTCCCTTCACCTCCTTGACAACCACCGTGAGAGCGAAGTTCTGCCCGGGATATCGAAGGTTGACCTGGTACGAGGCCGTCATGTCATCTCGCTTGAATCCCGCCGCCAGGAAGAAGCTCTCCGCTCGCTCATCCAGCTCGCGCCAGAGTTCGCCCAGCCTGTTCGCATCGGCAACGCTGGAGGAGACCAGATAGGCCCGTTCCTCGTCGATCGAGGGTTTTGCCGCCAGGGCGCCCAGCGCGGAGAAGGTGGGCGAGGACCGGGGAACCAGCACTTTCTTGATTCCCAGGTCTTCTGCCTGAATGGCGGCAAAGACCGGCCCGTTGCCCCCGTAGGCCAACATCGTCAAGCTCTTCGGATCGATCCCCTTGCCGGCGGTCGTCCGCCTTACGGCCTGGGTCATATTGGCGTTGACGACGCGCCAGCAGTCGAAGGCAGCCTCTTCGACGCTGCAGCCCAGAGGATCCCCAAGCTCTTCCTGGAATGCCTCGCGGACCCCCTTCCGAGTGAGATCGAAGCTGCCGCCAGCAAATTGCGACTTCTCCGAGAGGATTCCGAGCATCAGAATTGCGTCGGTCACGGTGGGGCGCTTGCCGCCCCGGTCGTAACAGATCGGACCCGGATCCGCGCCGGCGCTCTCGGGTCCCACCTCGACTGACCCGTTCTTGACGGCGCAGATCGAGCCTCCCCCAGCACCCAGCGTCTCCACGTTGACCATCGGCACACCGATCAGGTTGCGGTGGTGCCAATTCCAGCCGACCTCGGCGGGCGCAGAAGCGCCGATCACCACGGATACGTCATAGCTGGTGCCGCCCATGTCGACGCAGAGGAGATCCGGTAGGTCCTTCGCCTCCGCGACGCAGGCAGCACCGACCACGCCACCGGCCGGGCCGGACGCCAGGACTCGGATCGCGCTGCCGCGCAAATAGTCACGCGTCATCACACCGCCGCTGGACTGCATGATCAGGAGCTGGCGCCCGTAGCCCGATTCGTCCAGTCGCTCAACGAGGCGATCGAGATAGCCCGTTACGCTCGGGCCGATGTAGGCGTTCACAGCCGTAGTGCCGATGCGATCGAATTCGGGCGCCCGGGGCAGGACCTCGCAGGAAAGCGAGATCTCGACGCCGGGCATCTCCTCCTCGACGAGCTCCGCCAGGCGGCGCTCGTGGACTTGATTCGCGAATGAAAAGAGAAGCGCGATCGCAACGGACTCCACATTCTGCAGCTTCAGACGGCGAATTGCCTTGCGTGCTGCCTCCTCATCCAGCTCCTTGTAGATCGAGCCGTCAAAGAGGATGCGCTCGGGCACGGTGAGCCGCCGACGCCGGGGCACGATGAAGTTCGGCGCTGCCAAGCGAACATCCCAGATGTCCTCCTTGAAGCCCCGGCGAAGCTCGAGTTCATCGCGAAAACCCTCGGTCGTAAGCAGCCCAGTCACGGCACCGTTCACCTCGTGAGCCGCGAGCTTCTCGAGTCCCTCCATCACCGCCAGCGAATTGTCCTGGGGCGTACTGAGAGTCTTCTCCAAGACTATGATGCTACCATCATTCAATAGGGCGAAGTCGGTAAAAGTACCACCGATGTCGATTCCAACTCGATATGTCATGACGTTACTCTCTCCCAGCCAGGAGCTGCTCGCGGAGCTGCTCCGTGGCCACTAGATCGACTTCGACGTTGCACTCCTCCGCCGTTCCCGTCAGAACGACGCCATAGCTTTCGCGGGCCGCCTCCAAGCTCACGTATTCATCGAGCACATCCTCTCGCACGGCCGCCGGATCACGCAGGAGCGGGCTCTCAAAGCCGGCCCCGCCGCCGTATTGATACGAGATCACGGCACCGGCCGGGAGGTCGGCGCGCACCGAGTTCTCGATCTTGTACTCGTTCGGCGTGCCCACCTCGAAGTGGTTGCTGTAGGGACAAGCGTCGTCTCCGCCACGCAGCCCCCGCAATGGATGCTCCATCGAGACCATCCAAGCGATTGCCCTCGTTGGCTCCAACACCTTCTTTACGTTGAGTGTCCCCGGCTGGCCTCGCCAACGGCCAGGGCCGCCGCTATCACAGGTCATCTCGCGGCCCAGGTTGATCACGGGGAAGCGGCTCTCGGCATCCTCTGCCTGACCAAGGATCAGATTGCCCAGCCCGTTGCACATCGATCCCCAACCATCGACTCCTTGGGTGGCCGATGCGTCGGAGGCCCGCACATCCACCCCCTGGTCCAGCCACATCTCTCCATTCTCGTCGGTACCGACGATCTGGTTGGGCATGCCAAGCTTGTAGACCTGCGGCGAAGAGCGCTGCGGTACGATCTCCGAGAGGGCGATGCAGATCGCCTCGCCAACCTCACAAGCCGGGTGGAAAGCACCGAGAGCGGCCGGCTTGTTGGGCGGCGGCTGTAGGATCGTGCCTTCCGGAATGATCATATCGACCGCGTTGAAGAGGCCTTCGTTCTTGACGATGGTCGGATCGACCATCGACACGATCTGGGCCATCGCGTACCCACGGCTGTTGGAGAATGTATTCCAGACGTTGACCAGCTCGGGCCGGTCGTCACTCCCAGTCATGTCTATCGTGAGCTGGTCACCGGCAACTCTACACGCGACGTGAACGTGGACGTCCTTGT
>JAFDDH010000089.1 GCA_019310975.1 Deltaproteobacteria bacterium
GGGCACCCCGCCTTCCCGTTGCTCGATCTGCACACGCGGCGCGTCAATCGCGGCGCCGATCGACTGCAGCGACTGATGGCGGCCGCCGCGCCCGATCTTCCGCAGCCACTCTGGATCTCGCGCTGGCTACTGATGATCGGTCTGCTCTTCCATGGGTTGGCCGACTTCGCCCAGCTGCTCGAACAGCCCGATCCCGAACGCGCCGCGCCGCCGCGTGGCCTCTTTGTGAGCAATCTCGTGGATGCCATCGTCGCGCTCATGCTGGCCCCGGTCTCCGACGTCACCACGCGTCAGCTCGGCAAGAAGGAACATCGAGGAGTGAAGTCATGAGCAAAAGCATCACCGACGCATTCGGGCTCGGACCCGTCGACCAGGTCGCCTATGTGGTCCGAGACATGGAGGCCGCCCTCCCCCGCTACGAGTCGATCTTCGGCCCCTTCGAGGTCGGCGAGTCTCCGATCCTGGGCGGCACGTTCCGCGGCAAGCAGGGCGATTGTGTGCTGAAGCTCGGGCTCAATACCTCCGGTCCGATCGAGATCGAGCTGATCGAGGTGGTCGAGGGCGAGACGCCGCACAGCGAACACCTGCGCGCTCACGGTGAGGGCCTGCATCATGTCCGCTTCCGGGTGCAGGGCCTCGACGAGAAGCTCGCCGCCATGCAGGCGGCCGGCTTCGAGACCATCTACTACAAGCGCTTTGGCCCGCAGGTGGTCTTCGCCTACGTGGAAACGCCCGCGGAGCTTGGGCGCAGTGTGATCGAGCTGCTCGAGATGCCGTGATCCGAGTCGCGGTGGCCCCGCTTGTCGGAGCGCCTGCAGGGCTCGAATAGACGCGCTCGATGGACCGGTCGACACAATCGATTGGAAGCATGACCTCCGGGAAGTAGAGTCCCCGATCCACGCACCCGATCCACACAGAAGAGGGGATGGAGATGAACCGGATCCACGCACCACGCCTGCACTGCGCCCGCCTGGCCCGCGGCCTGGCCCAAGCGGGCGTGCTGATCTTGCTGGCCGGGTCCAGCGGCGCAGGCGAAGTCGAGACCCTTCGCGCCCAAGCCACGGCCATATTCGGCAGCTTGCCGGAGAACGCGGCCACCGAAGCGCGCCCGATGACCCCGGGGCTCGTCGAACTCGGACGCGCACTCTACTACGACCCGCGCCTCTCGAAGAATCACGACATCTCCTGCAATAGCTGCCATCCACTCGATCGATTCGGTGCCGACGGTGAGGCCACCTCGCCCGGCCATCGCGGCCAGCGCGGCGGCCGCAATTCGCCCACCTCGCTGAACGCGGCACTGCACATCGCGCAGTTCTGGGACGGCCGCGAACCGGACGTCGAGGCCCAGGCCAAGGGGCCGGTCCTCAACCCGATCGAGATGGCGATGCCCTCCGAGGCGGCCGTGGTGGCGGTCCTCGTCTCGATCCCCGGCTACGCGCCGCTCTTCGCGGCCGCATTCCCCGACGAGCCCAAGCCGATCACCTACGACAACATGGCCTCCGCGATCGGCGCCTTCGAGCGCGGCCTGCTGGCGCCCTCGCCCTTCGATGCCTTTGTGTCGGGCGACGACGAGGCGATCTCGGCCAAGGCCGTGAAGGGGGCCAATCTCTTCATCGCAAGCGGATGTGTGACCTGCCACAGCGGCCCGGCCTTCGGCGGTGGCATGTTTCGCAAGATCGGCCAGGTGCACGCCTATCCCACCTCCGACATCGGCCGAGAGGCCGTGACGGGCAGGCCCGAGGATCGCTACGTCTTCAAGGTGCCGTCGCTGCGCAACACGGCGCAAACCGGGCCCTGGTTCCACGATGGCGGCGTCACGAGCCTCGACGAAGCCGTGCGGCTGATGGCGTACCATCAGCTCGGCCTGGAGCTCTCCCAGACCGATCGCACGTCGCTCATCGCCTTCCTGGAAACGCTCACCGCAGCGCCGAACGGCGCCTACGTCGCGAAGCCGGAGCTGCCGGAGAGCGGCCCGGATACGCCGGCGCCGGATCCGAGCTGAGGAGCGAGCTGCTCGGCCTTCAGCCGGGCAGCAGTAGGGAAGCAGCCAGGACCAGCGCGAAGGAGCCGGCCCCGTACCCAAAGCCCGCGAGCATGCAGCGCAGCAGTGGTCTGATCTCTTGCATGACTTCTATCTCCCGTCCTGGGTCACTCGTGTCCAGGGGGGAGTGGTCGCCGGAGCCCGAAAATCGCGCGGCCATGCCCGACTTTCCGGCGCGTGCGCCGGCAAGCGGGGCATCGATCGCGATGTGATCCGGCGAGTTCAGCGCCCGGTCGGATTTTCGCGATTCGCCCAGCCCGGGCAGTTCTGGAAGATCAGCGGGATGCCGACCTCCATGCGCTCGGCTCCTCAGTGAATGCCCCGGGGCTGCACGAGCTCGAAGAGCGGGATCTCGACCTCGAGGACGGTGCCGTCCCCGCGCTGCATGCGATAGCTGCCGGCCATGCTCCCGAAGGGCGTCGAGAGCGGACAGCCCGACGTGTACTCGTACTGCTCGCCCGGGTCGAGGACCGGCTGTTCGCCCACCACGCCCTCACCGCGCACCTCCTGGGTGTCCCCCGTGCCATCGACGATGATCCAATGCCGGTCGGTCAGCTGCACCGTCTGAGTGCCCTCATTGCGGATCCGGATCGTGTACAGGAAGAACCAGTGGCTGCGGGCCGGATCGGAGCGCACCGCCGAGTAGCAGGCCCGTACCGAGACGCGGATATCGTCGGTCAGCGCTTCGGATTCGGTAATGGGTGCATCGGATTCGGGGGTCATGAGCGGCGGATCGTAGCAGCCGCGGTCGCGACCGCGGCACTCACGTCCCCGCGAGCGGCGCCACGATCTGCTCGGCGAATTGCTCGACCATCGCCGCGTCGCCACCCTGGATCACGATGTAGCTGATGCCCGTCTGCTCGCGTCGACCCTCCAGCCGATCACGGATCTCGGCCGGGGATCCCGTCAGCGCCAGCGGTGTATCGGCGACTTCATCGACACTGAGATTCAATGTGCGCGCCAGCCCCTCACGCATGGGCTTGGGATCGTCGCTGATCCCCACCACGAAGACGAGCGAGTTCAGCTCGACATCATGCAGGCTGCGGCCGGACGACTCGACACCCGCACGCACCCACTCGATCTTCTGACGCAACTTGTCGGCCGTGAGATCGCGCGCCGTATCGCCGGTGATCCGCCCCTCGCGCATGCTGGGATTGATCCCGATGATGTCGGCGTGGCGGCCCGCGATACCGAGCACACGCCGCCCACCGCCGCCCACCAATATCCGCGGGCGCTCACCCTCTGGAAGCAGAGCGGCACGCGAGATCTCGTTCAACTGGTAATGACGCCCCTGGTAGGTCGTCTTCTCCTGCGTCCACATCGCTCGACAGATCTCGAGTGCCTCTTCGAGGCGCTCGAGGCGGACACCGATGGGATCGAAGGGGATGCCGGACTCGTCATAGTCGCTCTGCATCCAGCCGGCACCCAGACCGAGCTCCAAGCGGCCCCCCGAAATCAGGTGGATGGTCGCGGCGGACTTCGCCAACACGACGGGGTGCCGGAAGTCGACGTCACACACGAGTGTTCCCACGCACAACCGCTCGGTCACGGCCGCTGCCCCCGCGAGTGCCGCGAGCGGATCCCACTGATGTCCAAAGTGATCCGGCCAGAACACCGTCGAGTAGCCCAGCGCCTCGAAATTCTGCAACACCGACTGCCAACCCTCGATGGGAAGTCCCGAAATCTGGATGCCAAAGCGGAAGGGTCTCGACATCGATATTCCTCCGGGAAGTGTCGCGTGGCCAAGCCTCACGGAACGAAAGCGAATCTGCCTGCGCTTGGAAACCCCGCAGCCCATCGTCGCGTACGAGACGTATAATGGGTGGGCTGGGAGGATAGCCATGCAGACGACGCAACGGGTCCAGACCCCTGGCGCAGTTCGCCCTTCGATCAAAGCGCGCCTCGCCTCGCTCGTCACCCTGATGCTGCTCACGTCGATCTTTTCTGTGTCGGCCGCAAGCGCCCAAACCGCGCAGGCCCCGCCACCGACGCCGTCGGTCAACGACCTGAAGGCCCGGGCCTATGATGCCCAGCAGGCTCAAGCGGAGGCGCAGCGCGCCCAGGCCGAGGCGATGCAAGCGGCCGAGACGGCGGAGGCCGCCGCTGCCGATGCAACCCACCGGGCCCAGGAGGCGCAGCGCGCCCTCGAGTCGGCCGGCGCGACCGCGACACCGGTGATCGTAGCGCCGGGCCCGCCGCCCGTACCCGTATCCACACCCGTCCCTGCACCGGCCCCCGCTCCGGCCGCAGCGCCCGCAGCAACGACCGCCGCGACAGGCGCAGATCTCGCAGCCTCGCGTGCGGAGCTCGAGCGGGCCACCGAGGAGGCAAGGAATGCCGCCGCCGCTGCACGCGCAGCCACGCGCGCGCTCGAAGAGCATATGCAGGAGCGCAAGGATCGCTATGCGCGCAGGGGCTTCTTCCTGGCTGGCGGCGTGTTCTACGCTCCGGAATTGTTCAACACCGTCCTCACCATCGACAACAGCAATGGCGGCTGGGGGGGCATCGGCTATCGCTTTACCAAACGCTTCGAAGCAGAGGTTCGCTTCGACTGGCTGAACGGCTTCGACGTGAGCGGGTTCAACACCGAGGGTCTTGTCGAGGGCTGGAGCACCACCGCCAACGCGCGACTCTTCCTGCTCACGAAGTCCTTTCAGCCCTATCTCGGACTTGGCCTCGGCGCCATGCAGGCGAAGACGAAGCTGGTGGAGGTGGACGGCCCGGGCCGCGTGAACACAGAGCAGACGGTGGCGATCTTTCGCACCTTCGCGGGATTCGACTACTACATCAGCGAAACATTCGCGCTCACGCTGGACGGCGCCGTGAATCTGCCCGGCGGCGACCTCTCGTCGCTGACCTATGCAACCATCTCAGCGGGCGTCAAGCTGCGCTTCTGATCCGGGAGTCGGATCCCCGCTCCAGCGCGGCCCGGAATCAGGAAGCCCATCGCCGGTCCGCCGCTCCGGCGACGTCCCGCCCGCTGCTCCGCCGATGCAGCGCAGCGAATTGCTCGCCGTCGCGGCGCCCGAGATCGAAGGTTCTCTGGATCAGCTCGGGGCTCGTATAGTCCCACTTCTCAATCGGGGTGGATCGGGAGGGGCACACGTAGGTCCGCCCGGGCATACGCGGCAGCTCCGGCTCGGGATAGTGGCGGGTCAACAATACCAATGTGCTGCGCGCGCCAGCCACCAGACTGGCCGGGGCGTTGTCGATCAGTCCGCCATCGAGCACGATGCGTGGCCCTCGGCGATAGAGAGGAAGCAGCGGTGGCGTACACGACGACTGCAGAATCAGCTCGGCAAGCTCCTTGGGTCCGTCGCAGCCGTGAGCCGAGACCACCTCGCCGCAAAAGCCGAAGCGCTCACCCCAGCGCGCATGCACACGCAGCTCGCGCCGATCGAGCGCGAACGCGATTCCGCCGAGCATGAAGCCCACGCGCGGCCCCATCCAGCTCGCCGGCCGCGCCAACAGGATCTGGAGGTCGGGACCACTGCGCAGCTTCTGCCAGGTGTCTTCATTCAGGCTCTCGAGCAGCGCACCCCGGTAGATGCCTTCGTGGGGAAAGACCGGTGCGCCAGTCAACACATTGCGCGGATAGGCGTTGCGCTGATTGCGGGCCGTGCGCCGCTTGAAGTCGGCCACCACCTGATCGATGTGATCGGTCAGAACCGCGCTCGCAAACGCGGCGCCGGCACTGACAGCGGCCACGACTCGGGGCCTCAGCCCCAGCACGGGGGCCGCCTCCTGCCAGAATCCCAGCTGCCAGAAGCAGCGGCAGCCGCCCCCCGCAAAGACGACGGCGTCGAAGGGTACAGCCAAGGCCGGAGCGGCCACGGGCGCATTCGTGTGCTCGGGGCGGCTCGGCACGCTGCTCGGCGGGGGGATCGGCATCTCGAACTCATCTGATCGGGCCGCGGAAGGCCCGGAGGACCCCAACAGATTACTCGCTACGGAGGTCGGGATGCAATGCGTGCGTGGAACCGATCGGGAGCGGGCGGACTCCCTTGATTCGAGGCCGGCGACACACCGCCGCGTGTCGCGGCGCGAGCCGGCCCGACGGGGGGACACGCCCATGCCGCATCGAGTCATCGCCACACTCACCAGGATCCGCCTCCACGCCTCGAATTTTACGCTGGACCCTGCCGGACTTGCCTATGCGGGGCTGTGGGGGGTGGCCGCACTGACGATCATGGCGTTCTGCCAGACCGGATGCTCGAGTAGCCGCGATCAGACCATTGGCGAGGTCGCCGCTGCCCGCGCAAGGGTGGCACCCTCCCTTGCGTCGATGGAAGCGGTCCCGACGTCGGCGTCGCAAGCCCAAGAGCTGCGTGCGCTGGGCTACACGGGCCGGTACGGCGGGATCGACGCGTCCGCGTTCAACACCGAGCAGTACGACAGGATCGACGAGGAGGGCTTCCTCGCCGTCGACCAACATCCACTCTCCACCTTCTCGATCGACGTCGACACGGCCTCCTACTCGAACGTTCGACGCATGCTGCGAGACGGCCAGCTACCGCCGGCCGGCGCGGTGCGAATTGAGGAGATGATCAACTACTTCTCGTATCAGCGGCCCAAGGAGGACTCAGAACATCCCTTTGCAGTGGCGCTCGAGGTCGCCCACGCACCCTGGAAGCGTGCCCACCGCCTAGTGCGCATCCACCTGCAGGGCATGCACATCGAGCCCGCCGACGTGCCGCCACGCAACCTCACCTTCCTGCTCGACGTATCGGGCTCGATGCAGCCGGCCAACAAGCTCGGCCTGGTGAAGCGCGCCATGACCGAACTCACGCGTCAGCTGCGGCCCCAGGACCACGTCGCCATCGTGGTCTACGCTGGGGCGAGCGGGCTCGTTCTGCCCCCGACCTCGGGCGAGGACCCGCAGCGGATCGTCGATGCGCTCGGTCGGCTCCAGGCCGGTGGGTCGACCAATGGGGGTGACGGAATCCGCCTCGCCTACCAGACCGCAAGGCGCCACTTCGATTCCGAGGGCATCAACCGGGTCATCCTCGCCACCGACGGGGACTGGAATGTGGGCACGACGAATCGCAGCGATCTGGTCGACCTGATCGAGCGCGAACGCGAGAGCGGCGTCTTCCTGACGGTCCTAGGTGTCGGTACGGGCAATCTCAAGGACGCCACCATGGAGGCGCTCGCGGACACGGGCAACGGCCACTACGCCTATCTCGACGACATCACCGAGGCGCGCAAGGTCCTGATCGAGGAGTCGGGTGGCACGCTCTTCACCATCGCCAAGGACGTGAAGATCCAGGTCGAGTGGAATCCCGCCCGCGTACTCGCCTATCGCTTGATCGGCTACGAAAATCGGCGCCTGGCGAACGAGGATTTCAACGACGACGACCGGGACGCCGGCGAGATCGGCGCCGGTCACGACGTGACGGCCCTCTATGAGTTCGTGCCCAGCGGCGGCGAGGCGACGCTGCGCGAGGTCGATCCGCTCCGCTATCAGCCCAAGCGGGCGACGGACACGCCGGACGGCTCGGCGTCACGCGAGCTGCTCACCGTCAAGCTGCGCTACAAGGCACCGAACGCCGACCGGAGCACCCTGGTCACGCGCCACCTGATCGACGATCCGAACGATGTACGCCGCGCATCGGACGATCTCCGCTTCGCCTCGGCGGTGGCCTCGTTCGGCATGCTGTTGCGCGGTTCGGAGCACCGTGGCCACGCGAGCTGGACGATGACCTCGGAGCTCGCGCGCGGCGCCATCGGGAACGACGCCGGCGGCTATCGCGCCGAGTTCGTACGATTGGTCGAGATCGCACGCAGCCTCTCACCGGACCCGGGCCTTCACGGGGAGGTCGCCCGGGTGAACTGAGTCGCTCAGCCCCCGCTCACCGCCTCCACCTTGACGGCGCAGAACTTGAACTCGGGGATCTTCCCGTCCGGGTCCAGCTCATCCAGCGTGAGCAGGTTGGCGGCCGCCTCGCGGAAGTGGAAGGGCATGAAGACCGCACCTCGACTCTCGCGCTGGGAGATGCGCGCGCGCAGCTCGACCCGGCCCCGCCGGCTGCTGATGCGTACGAAATCGCCCTCCGCGATGCCCAGCTCCGCCGCGTCGTCGGGATGGATGCTCACGAACGCTTCGGGCTCGAGCGCATCGAGGGCACGCGTGCGTCGCGTCATGGATCCGGTGTGCCAGTGCTCGAGCAGCCGGCCAGTGTTGAGCACGATGGGGTAGTCGTCATCGGGCAGCTCGCGTGCCGCTGTCCAGTCGACGGGGACGAAGGTCGCGCGACCGCTCGGTGTCGGGAAGCCGTCGGAAAAGAGCACCACGGGGCCGTCATCGTGCTCGGGATCCGGATTCGGCCAGAGCCGTCCCGTATCGCCCAGATTCGCATAGGTGAACGTGCGGTAGGCGTCGGTCAGCGAAGCGAACTCGGCGAAGATCTCTTCGGGCGAGGTGTACTTCATCGGGTAGCCAATGCGGGTGGACACATCGCAGAGGATCTCCCAGTCGGGTCGCGCCTCCCCGGGCATCCGCAGCACCGGGCGCCCCACCTGTACGCGCCGGTCGGTGTTGGTGTACGTCCCGAGCTTTTCCACATAGGCGCTCGCCGGCAGGATCACATCGGCAAACTCTGCGGTCTCGGTGAGGAAGATGTCCTGCACGACCAGGAAGTCGAGGTTGGCCAGGGCGCGCCGCACCTTGTTGACGTTGGGGTCGGAGAGAAAGGGGTTCTCGCCCATGATGTACATGCCCTTGACGCGGCCCTCGTGGGCCGCGGCCGTGATCTCCACGACCGTGAGCCCCGGATCCGGCGAGAGAGATCGGCCCCAGGCCCGCTCGAATTTCTCGCGCACTGCTGGGTCGGCGACCGATTGGTAGTCCGGGTAGACCATCGGGATCAGGCCCGAGTCGCTCGCACCCTGCACGTTGTTCTGGCCGCGCAGCGGGTGCAGTCCGGCGCCCGGCTTGCCGATGTTGCCGGTGAGGAGAGCGAGCGCGATCAGAGAGCGCGCGTTATTGGTGCCGTACACATGCTGCGAGATGCCCATTCCCCAGAAGATGATGGCACTCTTCGCACGGCCGAAGGCCAGCGCCACGGCGCGAATCTCGTCCGCTTCGATGCCGCAGATCTTTGCTGCCATCTCGGGCGTGTAGCGCGCCACGGTCTCGCGCAGCGCCTCGTAGTTCTCGGTGTGGCGCGCCACATAGTCGTGATCGACGAGATCCTCTTCGATGATCACCTGCATCAGCGAGTTGTAGAAGGCCACGTCGGTGCCGGGCTTGAGCCTGCAGTAGTGGTCGGCGTGATTCGCCAGATCGCCGCGGCGCGGATCGGCCACGATCAGAGTGGCTCCGGCCCGATGGGCCTGCTTGAAGAAGCTGGCCGCGACGGGATGGTTGGCGGCGGCGTTCGAGCCGGCGACCAGGATCGCCTCGGCATTGGCGACATCGCCATAGGTCGTCGTCACCGCAGCGCTGCCGATCCCCTCGAGCAGGGCCGCCACACTGGACGCGTGGCAGAGCCGGGTGCAGTGGTCGACGTTGTTGGTCCCGAAGCCGGCGCGCACCAGCTTCTGGAAGAGATAGGCCTCCTCGTTGGAGCATTTTGCGCTTCCAAAGCCCGCCAGGGCGTCGGACCCGTGCGTATCGCGGATCGCGGAGAGACGCCGGGCCACCAGATCGAGCGCCTCCTCCCAGCTGGCCTCGCGGAAGGCGGGCATCACCTCGTCGTAGTCGACCAGGCCGCCCGGCCTGCGCCGCCCGTCGTGGTGCCCCTGCACATCTCGCGAGAGTGCCGCCTTCGGATAGGCGCCGTCGCGGCGGATCAGTGGACGCGTGAGCCGCTGCGGGTGCTGTGCGTAATCCCAGCCGTAGCGACCCTTGACGCACAGGCGCTCCTGGCTGCCCGGACTCTCGCGGCCCTCGGCATGGACGATCTCATTGGCGGCCCGGTCGACGTGGTAGCGGATCGCACAGCCGACACCACAATAGGGACAGACGCTGTCGACGTGCTCGAGCTGCTCAACCGGTCGCAGTGGCGCGGAGACCGGCTTGTCGACGAGCGCACCCGTCGGGCAGACGGCCGCGCACTCGCCACACGACACGCAGGTACTCTCGCCCATCGGCTGATCCAGATCGAAGGCAATGCGCGCCGCATGGCCCTTGCCGGTTCGCCCGATTACATCATTGCCCTGCACCTCATCACAGGCGCGGATGCAGCGATCGCACAGGATGCAGGCGCCGTGATCGACGGCAATCACCGGTGAGCTCGTATCCGCCGGGCGCGGAGAAGCGGCGGGCAGATCCTCGCCCGACCGCTCGTATTGGCGCGAGAGTGCGAGCAGCGCGTTGTCGCCCAGCGTCGTCTCGCGCGCGTCGTGCTCGGGGTCGTCCTGGTCGGACATCAATAGATCGACGAGCGTGCTGCGATGGCTCTCGATCTCGGGCGTCGACGTGCGTACCTGCATGCCCGGCTCGCACACGCGCACGCACGCCGCGGCCAATACGCGCTCGCCCACATCGACGACGCAGAGTCGGCAGACACCGACCGGTCGCAGACGCGGATCGTGGCAGAGCACCGGGATCTGGACGCCCGCCCGCTGGGCGGCATCGATCAGCGTCGTGCCCTCGGGCACGCGCACGGGCCGATCGTCGATGCTCAGCTCGATCATGAATCAGACCTCCACCGGTGCGTCGTGCACGAGCAGGTGCTCGCCCGGGCCGACAGGGGCACGGGGATCACGCAGGCGACAGCGCCGATCGAGGGTGATGGCGAAGGCCTTCGCGACCCGATCGCCCTCGACGAGCTCGACGCCCTCGGCCACCTCCGCCAGGATCGCCGCCAGTGAGCCCACGGGAACCTTCCGCAGTCGCGGATCCGCGACCTCGGCCGCCCGCCCGGCCAGCTCGAGCACGGCCTCGGCCCCGGGCTCGGCGCGGCGAACGGCCGCCAGATAGGCGTCGGGCGTATTGAAGCCCAGGATGGATTGCAGGTCGGGCAGCTCGTCGGCAGCGACCCTGCGAAAGTCCACGGCCCCGAGCAGATCGAGCGGGCGCCGCCGACCGGCGGCCAGCACTGCGTCGGCCGTGACGGCCGCGTCGGTCGGATAGACGGCCGAGAGCGTCTGGACGATCCCGTCGATCTCCGGTGCCGCCGCCGAACCGAAGCCGAGCAGGCTGCGCACGAAGGCCGCCGTCAGATGGGGCGCGTCGGTGGCGGTCACATAGGCGAGCTTGCCCTCTGCGTGGGCGAGCCCAACGGCGATTCCCGCCAGCGGACCGAGTCCCGGCTCGCGGTCGCGAACGATGCGCGCCTCCACGGCGGGCACGTCCTGGTCGCCGGCCGCCACCACGACGACATCGTCCACCACCTCGCGCAGCACACGGACGACGTGCGCCAGCACCGGCCGTCCCCGCCACGGCAGCCACGCCTTGGCGCGGCCCATCCGCGACGACTGCCCGCCACAGAGCACGATGGCGCTGGACGGCACGACGCTACTCACCCCGCATCAGGTCGGGATAGTGCTCGGCCAACGAGAGCAGCGGCGCCAAGGCGACCTGCCCGAGTCCACAGATGCTCGTGCGCGCGAGCGTGGCGTGTAGCTCGGATACCCGGGCGAGCGTCTTCCCGGAGAGAACGCCTGCCTGCTCGACCAGCTTCACTGCCTTCTCACTGCCCACCCGGCACGGCACGCACTTGCCGCACGACTCATTGCGAAAGAAGCGCGCAACGTTCAGGCCGACCTCGAGCAGGTCGTGATCGTCCGCGAGAAAGATCACGGCCCCCGAGCCCAGCATCGAACCAGCCTGCTGGAGCGTCTCGAAGTCGAGCGCCACGTCGAGCCGATCGGGGGGCAGGAAATTGCTGGACGCACCGCCCGGCGCAATCGCGCCGAGCCGACGCCCGGCCCGCATCCCGCCGCAGCGCTCGAGCAACCCACCGATCGAGGTACCGAAGGGCACGAGGTACACGCCGGGCCGCTCGACGTCACCGCTCACGCTGATGAATTTGTGGCCCGCATGACCCGGCTCTCCGAGCCCGCGCCACCACGGAGCGCCGCGCGCCAGGATCCCCGTCGCGTGCACGAACGTCTCCACGTTGTTGATCAGTGTCGGCTGGCCGAAGAGCCCGACCGTACCGGGAAAGGGTGGCTTGTTGCGCGGCTCGCCGCGACGATCCTCCAGGCACTCGAGCAGCGCCGTCTCCTCGCCGAGGATGTAGCCGCCGGGCGAGACGAAGACCTCGACATCGAAGTGAAAGCCGCGGCCAAAGACATCCTGGCCGAGCGCAGCGTCCACGCGCGCGTCGGCGATGGCGCGCTCGAGCGCTCGGCGCTCGGGCGCGTATTCGTGGCGAATGAATACGATGCCGCGCTCGGCCCCGATGGCCCAACCGGCCAGCGCCATCCCCTCCAGAACCAGGTGAGGGAGATCGCGTAAGATCTCGCGATCCTTGAAGGTTCCGGGTTCGCTCTCATCGGCGTTGCAGATCACGAATTTGGGATTGGCGGGCTCGGCAGCGACCAGCGACCACTTGCGTCCGGTGGCGAAGGCCGCCCCCCCCATGCCGCGCAGCGCGGCCTCCTCGAGAACGCGAGCCAGCTCGGCCGGATCCGCATCGAGAGCCGCGCGAAGCGTCGAGAAGTGCTGGCCGCGACCCGCGTAGAGCTTCGCTTCGCCCCAGTCCGCCGCGGGGCGATCGTCCACCGGCTCGGACTGGCCGTCGAGCACCCGGACGACATCCTCGATGCGATCGCTGCGTACGATCTGCTCACCCAGCGCGGCGGCCGGGGCCTGCTCACAGCGACCCAGGCACGAGACCCTTTCGATCTCGACTGCCTCGTCGCGCTCGGCCAGGGCGGCACGCAAGCGTTCGCAGGCGGCCTCGGCGCCGGCGAGGTGACACGACAGGTCGCGGCACACGGCCAGCCGGCGGCCGGCGGGGGGGCGGCGCCGGAAGTGCGTGTAGTAGGTGGACAGGCTCTCGAGCCGATGCAGCGGCACGCCGCGGCGCTCGGCCAGCTCGTGCAGGGCATCCCCGCGAAGCCAGCCATCGCGCTCTTGTAGCGCCAGCAGATCGCGGATCAGGGAGCCCAGGGATCACCTCCTCGGTCGGTCGAGGGTACCCAGTTGCGCACCCTTCCGGCAATGGCGCCCGCTATCCTGCTCGGGTGAGCAGACCGGGCAGGATGCGGCGTGAGGCTCCCGTGGAGCAGGACCTCGTCCTCGTCGGCGGCGGCCATGCACACGTGCAGGTGCTGCGACGGTTCATGATGAAGCCGCTGCCGGGCGTGCGACTCAGCGTCGTGCTCGACCGCTACGAGGCCGTCTACTCCGGCATGGTCCCGGGCTTCGTGGCCGGCGACTACACGACTCACGAGCTCACCATCGACGTGCTCCCGCTGGCGAGGCGAGCCGGTGCCCGCTGCATTCTGGCGGCCGCCACCCGCATCGATCCAGTGGCTGGCCGCATCGAGCTCGCCGGGCGCTCTCCCCTGCCCTACGACGTCGCGAGCCTGGACGTCGGCTCGTCGGTGCGCGCGCTCGACGTCCCGGGCGTGCGCGAGCACGCCGTCTCCACCCGCCCAATCGGTCGCTTCATTTCCGAGATCGATGCGAAGCTCGATCTCGCAGTGGCGGCCAATCGGGGTCCGCTGCGGGTGGTCGTCGTGGGCGCGGGTGCAGCGGGTGTCGAGCTCGCGCTCAGTGTCGAGGCGCGGCTGCGCGCGCGACGCCAACCGGCCGAGATCGCAATCCTGGCCGCCTCGGACGACATCCTGCCCGACGGACGCCGCGCCATGGCGCGGCGCATTCGAGCCGAGGCGGAGAGGCGCGGCGTCGAGGTGCGCTGTGGCGCGCGCGTGGTGGCGGTCGAGAAGGACGCCGTCGCCTACGAGGACGCCTCCGGCACACGGCAGAACCAGTCCTCGGACATCGTACTGTGGGCGACCGGCGCGTCCCCCCACGCCTTCGTGAACGATGGCGGGCTGCCGACCGATGCGGAGGGCTTCATCCGCGTCGGCCCCACCCTCCAGGTGCGGGGCCACGAAAGCCTCTTCGCGGTGGGCGACTGCGCGCACCTGGATGACGCCAGCTGGGTCCCGAAGGCCGGCGTGTATGCGGTCCGGCAGGGTCCGACGCTCGACTACAACCTGCGCGCCCTACTCGACGGCCGCGCCCTGCGCCGGTACGCGCCGCAACGCGACTTTCTCGCCCTGATCAACCTCGGCAACCGGCGCGCCATCGGGGGCAAATGGGGTCTGGGCTTCGAGGGACGCTGGGTCCACCGCATGAAGGACACGATCGATCGCCGCTTCATGCGCCGCTTCCAGGTATTGCAGGCCGATGGGCGGCCAGCCGCCGACTTCCCCTCGCTCGAGGCGATGGGGATGGACGACGCCGAGATGGCGTGTGGCGGTTGCGCGGCCAAGGTCGGCGCCTCGCCGCTCGAGGCCGCGCTGGGTCGCCTGCCCCCGGCACCGGCGGACGCGAGTGTGCTGGTCGGGCTCGAGCAGGCCGACGACGCCGCCGTCCTATCCCTGCCGCGTGGCGACGTGGTCGTGGCCAGCGTGGATGCCTTCCGCGCCTTCGCCGACGACCCGTGGCTGGTGGGCCGGGTCGCGGCGGTGAACGCAGCCAGCGACATACTCGCAAAGGGCGGGCGGCCACGACATGCCATGGCGCTCGTCAGCGTGCCCGAGGAGTCGCCGTCGCGCAGCAGCGAGACGCTCTACCAGGTCCTGGCTGGCGTTCGCGCCGGCCTCGATCCGCTCGGCATCACGCTGGTCGGCGGACACAGCACGGTCGGGCCCGAGCTCTTCGTGGGTCTATCGATCTCCGGCGAGCCCGCCGAGGACGGACGGCTGCTCGGGCTGGACGCTCTGCGCGAGGGTGATGCGTTGGTACTCACGAAGCCACTCGGCACGGGCGTGCTGCTGGCGGCGGACATGCGTGGGCTGGCGACCGGGGTCTTTGTCGAAGCCGCCACGCGATGCATGCTGCGCGACAACGGCGCGGCGAGCGTGCTGGCCGTCGACGCCGGCGCG